>NZ_JBIWNZ010000022.1:106336-158079 GCF_044767505.1 Kitasatospora sp. NPDC101235 | reverse complement strand
CCGAGGACTCCTCGCTCCAGACGAGCTTCGTGATCGACGACACCGCGATCCAGCCCCGCTGCGCGGGTGCCCCCCGGCCGCGCGCCCCGTCCCCGGGGGCCGCGCGGCCTGCTGCTGCCAACGCCCGGACGCTGTGGGGAAGTCGACGAGACGGGCCGGGGCCGGTCGTATGCTGGCCGGATGATCAAGCCGATTGAGCTGGTGATATTCGACTGCGACGGCGTCCTGGTGGACAGTGAGGTGATCGCCGTCCGGGTGCTGGTGCGGCTGGGGGAGGAGTACGGCTGGCCGCTGACCGAGGCGGAGGCGATCGAGCGGTTCGTCGGGCGGTCCGAGGCGGTCAACAACGCGCTGGTCGCCGAGCGGCTCGGGGCGGAGACGGCGGCGGTGTGGGGCAAGCGCTTCCACGAACTGCACGCCGAGGCGGTCGACGCCGGGCTGACCCCGGTGGACGGCCTGCCGCAGGCGCTGGCCGCGATCACCCTGCCCACCTGCGTGGCCTCCAGCGGCACGCACGAGAAGATGCGTCACACCCTGGGCCGGACCGGCCTCCACGGCCACTTCGCCGGGCGGATCTTCAGCGCCACCGAGGTCGGGCGCGGCAAGCCCGCGCCGGACCTCTTCCTGCACGCCGCGCGCTCGATGGGCGTCGACCCGTCCGCCTGCGTGGTGGTCGAGGACAGCCGGCCCGGCGTCGAGGCCGCCCGCGCCGCCGGGATGCGCGCGCTCGGCTACGCGGGCGGCGTCACGGCGGCGGAGCGGCTGGCCGGGCCGGGAACGGTCGTCTTCGAGGACATGCGCGAGCTGCCCGCACTGATCGCCGCGGGCGCGGTGCGGGAGTGACCGGGGCAGGGTAATCCGGTTGCCGGGCCGGGCCCGCGGCTGGCAGGGTCGGGCACCATGGCCTCCTCCGGCAAGATGCACCCCGACGAACTGGACATCGACGAGGCGCTGGTGCGCCGGATGGTCGCCGAGCGGTTCCCGCAGTGGGCCGGTCTGCCGGTCGAGCCGGTGGAGCCGGTCGGCACCAGCAACGCGATGTACCGGCTGGGGACGGAGCTGGTGGTGCGCATCCCGCGGATCCCCGGGGTGGTCGAGGAGATCGCCAAGGAGGACCGTTGGCTGCGGCGCCTCGCCCCGCGGCTGCCGGTCCCGGTACCGGTCCCGCTGGCCGTGGGCGGGCCGGTCGACGGCTGCCCCTGGCCCTGGTCGGTGCTGCGCTGGCTCGACGGAACCAACCCGGTCGCCGGACGGTCGGCCCAACCCGCGCTGCTGGCCGAGGACTTGGCCGCCTTCGTGACCGCCATCCGCCGGATCGACCCGACCGACGGCCCCGCCGCCCACCGCAGCGAGTCGCTGGCGGAGCGGGACGCCGGGACCAGGACCGCGATCGCGGCGGTTGCGGACCTGGTCGATGCCGAGGCCGTGACCGCCGCCTGGGAGCACGCGCTCCGGGCCTCCGCACCCGCCGGCCCCCCGGTCTGGATCCACGGCGACCTGCAGCCCGGCAACCTGCTGGTGGACGCCCGGGGCCGGCTGAGCGCCGTCATCGACTTCGGCTGTGCGGGCCTGGGCGAGCCGGCCGTCGACCTGATCCCCGCCTGGTACGTGCTGCCCGCCGCCGCCCGTACCGCCTTCCGTGCGGCCGTTGCCGTCGACGACGCGGCGTGGGACCGCGCCCGCGGCTGGGCCCTCTCCATTGCCCTGCTGGAAGTGGCCTACTACCGCGACAGCAGCCCGAGGATGACCGGCATCGCCCGTCACGTGATCGCCGAGGTGCTGGCCGATCACGCCTCCCCGTCCGGCAGCCGCCACTCGTAGGGGAACAGCTCCCGCTCCCACCCGGGGGAGGCGGCGAGTTCGCCGGCCGCCTCCGGAGTGCGCAGGAGGCAGCGGTGGCGCAGCAGTTCGCGCCGCTCGGCGGGGGTGAGCAGACGCTCCTCGGGGCCGAGGTCCCGGTAGTGGCCGAGGTCGGGGCGGCCGTCGACCGATCCGGCCTCGGCGACGTTCAACAGGTCGCCTCCGGCGGTGCGGTAGTCGAGCCGGAAGTCGGTGCGCCACTGCGAGTTGCCGCCCCAGCCGTGCGAGAGGTCGCAGGTGGGGCGGTGCGCGCGGTGGAACGTCCAGTAGAGCGGGAAGTGGTCGGCCACCCCGCGCTCGGCGTGCGCCGCGCCGGCCCGGACCCGTACGCCGGCCCGGTTGAACAGCAGCTCGCCGAGCATCAGGCCGGGCCACCGTACGTCGAGGATCTCGATCGGCGCCTGCGGGTCCTCGGCCCGTTCGACCTCGACGATCTCGTGCAGGAACGGGTCGAAGCGGGCGGCGCTCTCGAAGGGCGCCATCCCGAGGGCGGTGAACAGACCCAGATAGAGCGGTAGTTGCGGGTCGAGCAGGAGCACGTCGGCGACCCGGCTGAGGGCGTAGAGCTCCTCCACCAGGCGCTGCCCGCCCGCGTCCTTGTCGGCCCACCAGGACGTGTGGTGCACCGCGGCGGTCCGGAGGCGGTCGCGGTACCCGGGCGCCTCCGGACCGGCCAGCCAACGGTCGATGTCGTCCTCGTACGGCCCGTCGTGGTCGAGGAGCCGCTCGTAGAGCGTGCGTGCGTTCACGGCGGCGATCATGGGCGGTTTCCGTCGGACGGTCAACCCGGGAACGAGCCGCCGTCCCGCCGGTCCGGGCCCGCGCTACCGGCGGGATCGGCAGGACGGCGGCCGCCGGCGACTCAGTACCACTTGGCGCTGGCCTGGCCCTTGTACTCCCACTGCTGGGCGTTGGCCCCGTTCGCCGTGGAGGAGCCGGTGATCTCCAGGACCTTGCCGCTGTGGTTCACGAACAGGAGTCGTTCCTTGCCGTCGCTCGTCCGGATGAGCGCCACCTTCCACTTCGCGCCGGCCTGGCCCTTGCACGTCCACTGCTGGGCGTCGGCGCCGTTCGCGGTGGAGGAGCTGGTGATCTCCAGGCACTTCTTGCTGTTCTCGTTCACGATGTTGACGAAGCCGTCGCTCGTGGACTTGAAGCGCCACACCGCGCCGGCCTGGCCCTTGCACGTCCACTGCTGGGCGTCGGCGCCGTTCGCGGTGGAGGAGCTGGTGATCTCCAGGCACTTGCCGCTGTTGTTCGTGATGATGAACGGGTCCGAGGTGGCGGCGAGCGCGTTCTTCTTGAACACGGTGAGCAGGCTCGGCGTCTCGGCGCCGTCCTGCGGCGCGGCGACGGCCTGGCCGCCGCCGAGGGCGGTGAGCCCGAGCGCCAGGGCGGCGAGGCCGATCCCGGCGGCGGAGCGCGGGTTCCTGCGGAGTCCGTTGCTGGACATGGACGGTCCCCCTTCGAGGGTGCTGGTGTGGTCGCGTCCACCACCAGATCCCCCGTGCTGGACGCACCATCAGCTTGCCGACCGCGCAAGGGGATTGTCGTTAGCATGCGGTCCACTCCCGCTTGGTTCAGAGTCCACTGCCGCCCGTCGCCGTGCCGTGGCGGAAGTCGCGGGGCGGCAGCCCGTACGCGCCGCGGAAGGCGCGGCTGAAGTCCGCGGCGCGGGGGAACCCGCAGCGGGCCGCGATGACGTGGACGGGGGTCGCGGCCAGGGCCGGGTCGGCGAGGTCGCGCCGGGCCCGTTCGAGGCGCTGGCGGCGGATCCAGGCGGCGACGGTCTCCTCCTCCCCCTCGAAGAGGCGGTGCAGGTAGCTGACCGAGATGTGGTGCGCGGCGGCGACGGCGCCGGGGCTGAGGTCCGGCTCGTGCAGGTGGGCGCGGATGAACGCCCGGATGCGCTGGGTCAGGGCCCGGCGCCGGCTCTCCGGCGGTACGGCGTCCTCGGCGTCGAGGTGGTGGGCGAGCAGCGCCGACACCAGGTCGAGGGCGGCGGTGCCCAGCCGCGGCGCGTCACCGGTCCGGTAGGCGCCGGTGTCGGCGGCGATGCCGGTGAGCAGCTGGACGAGCAGGGCACCCATGCCCGCGTTCCCGGGCATCCGGCGGGCGATCAGCGTGCGGATGCGGTCCGGCGGGATCGGCAGCGCCTGCCGGGGAACGGTCAGCCACGCCCCGCGGATCCGTTGCCGCGGGTCCTCGGTGCTCACGCGCAGGAAGGTGGGACGTGTGCTGTCGTGCAGCACCAGCTCCTGCGGGTGCCACTCGCCGCGGCCGTCGTCCCGTGCGGCGGGCCCGGTGAACGGGAGCGAGAGGAGGTAGAACTCCGGGTCGGAGGAGCGGATCAGGCGCGACGGCCGGCGGATGGTGCTCGACGGGGTCTCCATGCCCCAGAGCCGCAGCTCACCGAGCGTCAGGATGCGCAACTCGGCCCGGAAGTCGGCGGCGTGTTCGGTGCTGGCCTCGAACGGCGCGCTCATCCCGGAGAGTTGGTTCCGCCAGTACTCGAAGCGGTCGGACGGTTCCAGGTCCTCGGTCCGGTACACCGACTCGGTCAGCATGCTCGCCCTCCCCTGGCTGGCCTTCCTCGTCCCAGCATTTTCACACCGCTGACGGATCCGGGCCGGGGAGGAGGGGATCAGCCGACGAGGCCGCCCTCGGGCGGGGCTCCGCGCCGGACAGCTTCGGCCGGAAGCGGTGCTCTCTTCGGGCGGTCCGGCCGAGAACGGCCGGGCCGCCCGAAGAGAGCAGGCCGGAACAGCGGCAACAGCTGCGCCCCACCCGCCCGCCCCTTCCAGGAACCGCAAGAGCAACGGCGGCCTGGCCAAGCTTGGCCAGGCCGCCGAAACCACCGCCGAGCAGCATTCACTGCGCTTATGGGCGGGTTGCGCGGGTGCGGCAGTGGGTGAGGGCGTACCGGATGCGGCGGTCGGAGGGGAGGGTGGTGGTGAGGAGTTCGCCGGCGGTGACGAGGGTGGTCCAGTAGAGGGTGGGGTTTCCGGTGCGGGGGAGGGGGTGGGCGGCGGCGAGGGAGAGGTAGGCGGCGGTGAGGTTGCCAGTGGTGAACCAGCGGTTGAGGCCGTGGCGGTGGCCGGGGCGGATGCCGCCCATGGCGTCGACGGCGGTCAGGAAATGTTCGACGACGGCGAGTTCGGTGTCGGTGAGGGACTTGGGGATGTCGAAGACGCCGAGGGCTTCGAGGAGTTCGCCGGTGTCGCTCGCGGAGTCGGGGCGGGGGTCGGCGAGCAGGGCGTCGTAGCAGTCGGCGAGGCGGCGGGTGGTCTCGGCCTGGGGGATGGAGAGGGCGAGGCAGACGGCTCGGGCGACGGGCAGGGGTCGGTGGCCGAGGCGGGCGAGGAGGGCGTAGGCGGCGGCGGGGGTGGTGCCACGGGAGAGGGTGTGCCGGGCAAGGGTGGCGAGGTGCATAGGGAATCGGGCTTTCAGACGGTGGTGGGGGCGACGAGAGCCCAGGCGAACTTGCCGACGCCGCACGGGCGGGAGGCACAGCCCCAGCGCTCGGCGAGCTCGTTCACGAGGTAGAGGCCGCGCCCGTGCTCGTCGTCAGGCGCGGCGGTACGGACCGACGGGTGGCCGCTGCCGGCGTCGTGCACCTCCAGCCGCAGGCGGGAGCCAGTGAGGGCGAAGCGGACCTCGATGTGTTGGTCGGCGGGAGCGTCGGAGTGCTGGACGGCGTTGGCGAAGAGCTCGCCTAGGAGCAGTTCGGCGGTATCGCGATAGCGGTCGCCGGAAGGCAGCCCGGAGAGGTAGGCCCGGAGCAAGTAGCGGGCCAGCGGCGTGGATTCGGTCCGCGAGTCGAGGCGCGCGACGAACATGCGAGGACGACGGGACGTGAGCATGAGGGTACCTCGAAGGGGCGGGCGGGAGCATGTCAAGGAAGTGCGACGTGCGCCAGACCTACCGCCGATCGGGGTCTGATCACCCGACCGGGGGCGGGGCGTGCTGCAAGCGGAGAGAGAGCCGTCTCCGAACTCACGAGGCCCGGCGGGCCCGGGGGTCGGCGGTCGGGGCGAACTCTGCCCAGCCGGCCGCTGCGGCGGCCAGGGCGTTCCGTCGTAGGCGATCCTCGGCGGATCTGCGCGGCCCGGGCGGCGTCTGGGCAGGGCACGAAGGGCGGGGTGCGGCGGCCATCGCGGGCTCCAAGGGATGCGGCAGTGGTGTTGGTGAGCCCGGACCTGACCGGGCTCACACCCCGAGGCTTCGCCTCTCGGGGGTGCTGAACACCACGATGCCGCTGATGGAAGTCCTTGAATTTCACCAGAAGTGAAAGGTCGTCAGATGCCCGTTCGGGTGATCCAGGTTGACAGTCGCAGACTTCGGCGGTTAGCGGAGCGTGACAGTGCGGTCACCGTCTCGCGGGCGAGCGGGTGCCGGGATACCTGGTCGGGTGCGACCGCGTATGCGGCGTCGAGCTGGTCGAGTGCAGCCTCCGGCCTGGCCATCCATCGGTAGGCGCGGGCCAGGTCGATGTGGTGATGCCCGATCCTGGTTGGCGCCCATCCGGTGGGGAACCGCAGCCCCTTCGCGGCGGCCACCGCCCGGTCGTGCTCGCCGGCCTCCACCAAAGTCATCACCCGGTGCACCTGCACGTTGGTGGGCCCGAAGTGCAGCGACAGGTCCGGCCGCTCGCCGGTCTGGGCGGCTACTTTTTCAGCCTCGTCCAGGTGGTGCTGCATCAGGTCCTTCTGTCGGGCGCGGGCGGCGACCACGGCCGAGCCGAGGTGCAGTTGCCCGGTGGTGACCAGTGCGCTTGGAGTCTTGATGTCGGTACCCTCCAGGTGTCCGCGGCCGGATTCCTGGAGGCGCCGGCAGGCCGCGAGGTCGCCAACGCGCAGGTAAGCGGTGACCCGCAGGTACTCGCGGGCGGCCCGCAACGCGGGCGCCTGGTCCCCGGCCCGCTCCGCAGCCCAGTCCATCCGGGCCAGCGCGGTCGCGGACAAGTCGCTCAGCCCGATGGCGATCCCGACCGAGTGCCCGCACCGGTAGGCCTCCGCCAGCAAACCCCATGCCTGCCGCTGCTGATCACCGGTGAACTTGTGCGCGGCCGTGTGCAGCTCGACCAGGAGGCCTGGCAATATCGCCACCATCGGCCTGTACTTTGCGGCCTGGGCCAGCGCGTTCGCCTGCCGGACCGCCGCCCGGAGCGCAGGTAGGGCACGAGGCCGAACGGCCTCCTGCGGAGGCAGGTCGTACAGGTCGAGGGTCGTACGGATCGGCCCCATCAATGGGACCAGCGGATCATCTGTCACCCCGTCAATGTGCGAGACCGGCTGAAGGTCTCCTGGATCGACTCCCAAGGCCCTGGCCACCGCTGCCACGAACTCTGGTGTCGCCGGCTTGTGCCCGGCCACCACCTTCGTGAGCAGGCTGTATGAGACGTGAGCACGATCAGCAAGTTGCCGATGGCTCAGGCCTCTCACATCTTCGTAGGCGGCGATGCGCTGGCCGGTACTGATTCCGTCCGGAGGTGCCACGCTGGCCCCATCTCGTGAATGCCTTGAACCTGTATGCGGGACCGTACCCCCGAACTCGCCCGGTCACAGATCATTCGGGCAAACAATGTTGACGCTGGTCGGCCCCGGCGGTAGGCCGGGACGCCCCGTCGGACGGCGCGGTGATCACAGGTGCGACGCCACCGGGACCAACTCGCCGCCGGCTCCAGTTCGGGCGAGCAGTTCCACTCTGCCCGTACCTCGCCGGTCTTCTGGTAGCGGGCCAGGTCCTCGGTGTCGAGCGTGCCGTCGGCGTCGGTGAACCAGACTTCCGGCAGCGGGCCGTAATGGGGGCGTACTTGGTGTGGGGGTCAGAGCTTCCCGCGTGAACCGTTCGCACTCTTCGTAGTCGATGTGCTACTTTCCGCATCATCAACAGAACATAGGAGACCCCGGCGGTGCGGGAACACCCCGGGGTCTGGCACCAGGAGATAGAGCTCCAGATGCGGATTCATCGTAACGCGCACACGCGCGCGTTCACCGTTCTTCCGAACGGCCTGTTGCAGGACCGTCGGCTCAGTTACACCGCCCGCGGCCTCCTCGCCGACCTGCTCTCCCGGCCCGACGGGTGGCGGGAGGACGGGCGGCAGATGGCGGACAGCAGTCCGCAGGGGCGGGGCGCCGTGCGGCGGGCGCTCAAGGAACTGAAGGACGCCGGGTACTACCGGGTCGACACGGTCCGGAGGGCCGACGGAACGGTCCGGTCCGAGGCCCATGTCTTCGACACCCCGCAGCCCGCACCGGTTGTCCCCCGCCCGGCTTCCGGTGGGCGAGGGACCGGCGGCGCTGTCGCCCCTCCCGTAAAGGACCCGGGACAAGAACCCACCCTCCCGGATGAACGGACGCGAGCCGCCGTGGCCACCCTGTTCCGGGCGATCCGGCCCGAACCCCGCCTGCGCCTCGGCGAGGCCGAGGCGCAGGCACTGGCACCTCTCGTCGCGCAGTGGCTGGAACGGGGCTGCAGCGAGGCCGAGTTGGCCCGCGCCCTGATCCCCGGCCTGCCGCAGCCGATGCACTCCCCGGCGGCGGTCCTCCGGGACCGGCTGCAACGCAAGCTGCCGCCGGAACGCCCCGAAGCCCCACCCAGCCCGTACGCCGAGTGCGGCCGCTGCCACGACCCGGTGCCCCGCCCCGGCATCTGCCGCGCCTGCGCGGGCCTGGGCAGGAGGGCCGTTGCCGTCGGCACCGGCGCGCCCGCCACCCCCGGCGGCGTCGCCCGGGCCCGGGCGGCCCTGCGTGGTCGGCCCCGACAACCCGCCGCCGCGAACTCCTAGCTGGCGAAGCCGCCCTCGGGGCGGATGATTCTCCAGGTTGGTGCCGTCTGGGTCGTTGAAGTAGGCGACCTGGGTGCCGAGGGCGGCGTTCGGGGTGACCTCGCCCTCGATGAAGGTGTGGTCGTCGCCGAGGAATTCGTAGCCGGCGTCCTTCATCCGCTGGTGGACGGCGTCGAAGTCGTCGGCCCGCAGGCACAGGTGCATCGAGCCGGGCCGGTTGGTCAGAGGCCGGCCAGGGCGGCTTCGACCGCCGCTTCGGCGTGCAGCCGGGTGGTGGGGAAGACGGGCACCGGGCTGTCCTCCGGCCGGATCAGCAGTTCGATCTCGGTGCAGCCGAGGACGATCCCTTCCGCGCCCCCGGCCACCAGTTCCCCGATCACCCGCCGGTACGCCGCCCGGGACTCCTCGCGGACCTGTCCGACGCACAGTTCCTCGTAGATCACCCGGTGGACCAGGGCGCGCGAGTCCGCCCGCGGCGCCAGGACGTCCAGGCCGCCCGCCGCCAACCGGCCGCGGTAGAAGTCCTGTTCCATAGTGAAGGCCGTCCCGAGCAGCCCGACCCGTCGCAGGCCCGTCGCCCGGACGGCCGCCGCCGTGGTGTCGGCCAGGTGCAGCAGGGGGACGGAGACCGCCGCCGCGACCTGGTCGGCGACCTTGTGCATGGTGTTGGTGCAGATCAGCAGCAGGTCGGCGCCCGCCGCCTCCAGTGACCGGGCGGCGTCGGCGAGGACCTCGCCGGCCTCCTCCCACCGGCCGGCCGCCTGTAGCCGCTCGATCTGCGCGAAGTCGACGGAGTAGAGCACGAGTCGGGCGGAGTGCAGTCCGCCGAGGCGCTCGCGGGTGAGCCGGTTCAGCAGGCGGTAGTACTCGGCGGTGGATTCCCAGCTCATGCCGCCGATCAGGCCGACGGTCTTCATGGTCTTCATGGGGCCATTTATAAGCCAGGGTCGAAATATGAGGCAAGTGCATAAGGAAATCTTTGATCAGCTCTCCCGGGCCACCCGGTGCTGCCACTCCCGGGTGAACACCACCGAGCCCGCCTCCAGTGCCCGCAGTTGCACGACGCTGATGAAGTGCTCGGCGTCGCAGCGCAGTTGGGTGCGGGTCTGGACGGTGACGTCCCAGCCGATGTCGGGCCGCTCCAGCCGGACGGTGTGGTCGGTGCGGGCCTGGGCGCTGAGCGGGGCGTCGGTGAGCACGCGGTAGGCGGTGACGGTGTGTTCGTTGCGGACCAGGCCGTCGGGGTGGGTGCGGGTGCCGTCGGTGGCGGGGGAGAGTTCGGTGCGCCACTCGCGGCGGCCGATGTCGTGCACGGTGAGGTGCTCGGGACGGGCGGTGAGCGGCTCGGTGAGGTGGACGTCGAGCGGGTCGGGCAGCACCGGGGACTCGAAGGTGACGGGCGGGGCGCCGATGTCGGCGGCGAGGTGGCGCACCGGCAGGCTCAGCGTGGAGCGGGACGGGTCGACGCCGTACCCGGTGTCCTCCGCGGGGGGCCACACCCAGGGCCAGTAGACCGAGGAGAGGGCGAGCCGCAGCCGGTGCCCGGCCGGGAAGGCGGCCGCGCAGGCGGCCAGCTCGACCTCGGCCTCCGGCCCTTCGGTGACCAGGACGCCCCGGGTGACCAGTTGCGAGGTGCCGTCCGGGCCGACCGCGCACAGCCGCACCGCCACCTGGACGGCCGCCCCGTCCTCGGGCAGCCGCAGCCGCAGCCTTACGGTCGGGGCGCCGAGCAGCTCGACCGGTTCGGGCAGCGGCTGGGAGTCGAAGCAGACCGAGCGGCCGTCCTCCTCGCGCTGGTCCGGAGGCTGGTCGGCGGGGCTGCCGTGCGGGACGTAGGCACCGGAGTTGAGGCCGGTGTGCTGCGGGGAGCGGACCCGGACGTACCGGTCGTCGGAGGCGGTGCCGGCGGTGCACAGCGGCCCGTCCAGGCCGTAGTGGATCTCGCGGACGTCGGGGGAGGGCCAGGCCTCGTCACCGGTCCAGCGGGTGCCGAGCCAACTGCGCAGGGCGGGTTCCTTGAGGGCGCTGGTGTCGGCGCCGCGCAGCCAGTGGTCCCACCAGCGCAGGGTGTCGGGCAGGGCGGCCTCGGGCAGGCCGTGCGGCCAGGGGCCGATCAGGGCGTGCGCGGTGGGGGACTCGGCGAGCAGCCGCAGCACGAAGGAGCAGGACGGGTCGCCCCAGCCGGCCACCGCGAGGGTGGGCACGGACACCGGGACGGTGCTCTCGCCGGCCGCGAGCCAGTCCTCGACGGGCGGCCGCAGTGACTCCAGCCGGTCCAGCCAGGCGGCCCGCCAGGCGTCGCCGACGTGCCGCGGGTCCGGCGGCAGGGCGGCGTCGGCGATCAGGGCGGTGAGCCGGGTGTGCAGGTCGGCGGCGAGCACGGCCCCGCCGAGCCGGGGGCCGCCCTCGGGGCAGGCGGTGACCACGGCGCCGACGGTGTCGGCGGTCCGGGCGGCGAGCCGCAGTGCGGTGGTGCCGGCCGCGCCGACGCCGAGCAGGCCGAGCCGGCCGTTGCACCAGGGGCGGCGGGCGAGCCAGTCGACCGCGGCGGCGCCGTCGGCCAGCTCCTGTGCGCCGCCGGGCTCGACGGGGGTGCCCTCGGAGTTGCCGTGCCCGCGGGTGTCGACCCGGACGGCGGTGTAGCCGTGGCCCGCGTACCAGGGGTGGCGGCGGGCGTCCTCGGCGGCGGTCCGGTCGCTGAGGCGGTCGCCGGAGTACTCCAGCAGCGTGGGGCCTGGCTCGCCGCCGACCGGCCGCCAGAGCCGGGCGGCCAGCCGCGTGCCGTCGGGCAGCGGGATCCGCAGGTCCTCGCGGGTGGTGTGGAAGGGGTAGGACGGCATGGCCGCTCCCATCGGTCCCGGGCCGGTGAGCACCGGCGGGCCCGCGGCGCGTACGGGCGGGGGCCGCTCCGTACGAGCGCGCCGCGGGTGCCGGTATTTCCGACAGTAGGGGAGGGAGCGGCCCATTTCCTGGTGAGAGGGGCCTGATGAGGGGGCCTGGCGAGGGCGCCCCGGCGGTCAGGCCTTGCTCAGCCAGGCGGTGGCGTTGAGGGCGAGGGCGGCGTCGGTGCCCGCCGGGTCGTCCCAGCCGTTGTACAGGGTGTTGCCGGACTGGCCGGTGCCGTCGTCGATCGGGGAGCTGTCGCCCCAGATCGCGACCCGGCCGGAGCCGAAGGTGCTGGTGACGAAGAACGCGCCGGTGTTGCCGCTGTAGCCGGTCCGGTAGACCAGGCCCTTGACGTCCGGGTTGTCGGCGGGCTTGAGGGTGAAGGTGGTGCCGTTGCGCAGGATCGAGCCGGTGACGGTGCCGAAGGGGCCGTGCAGCACCGGGTCGGTCGGGGCGTTGACCGCGCGCGGGTTGTCGGTGGTGATGTTGAGCAGGTCGACCGAGAAGCCGAAGGGGTCGTTGTTGTTCACCCCGTTGTTGGTCAGCAGGTCGTTGATGATCTTCGGGGAGTCCCAGCCGTCGTTGTTGCGGTCGCTGTTGACGTGGTCGGAGATCAGGAAGAGCCCGCCGCCGTTCTTCACGAAGTTCATCAGGGCGATTTTTTCGCTCGCGCTGAACCGGATGTTGGGCTCCGGGATCACGAAGGTGTCGAAGTTGGCGAGGTCGAGCGCGGCACCGGTGCCGTAGCTGATGGTGGAGCCGGCCGGGAGGGTCTTCAGGCTGTACTGGCCGGTCTTCTGGAGGGCGACGCCCCAGGCGGACAGGGCGCCGGTCCAGCTCTTCTCGGTGGTGGGGTTGGCGTTCTGGGCCAGCGGGTCGGGCTGGCTGGTGCTGATGATCCAGTCGGCGTTGCCCGCGGTCTCGGCCTTGCTGTTGTCGAACAGCACCCGGTGCGGGGTGGCGCTGACCGCGGCGGCCTTGGCGGTGGTGGCGGGAGCGGCGGTGGCGGTGGGGACGGTGAGACCGCCCGCGAGCAGCGCCGCACCGGCCAGGGCCGCGGCGGTTCGGATACGGATCGTCATGTGCCGGTCCTCCGTGGGGAGTTGAGGGATCAGCGCCCGAGTTTTCGCGCGTAGAGCGAGAGTATCCGCGCGTAGAACGCGCGGTGAAAGCCCTCCGAGGTTACGAAGGCTTGTACGGGTCGTGACGATCTCCGGTGGCGGGGGGAGGCGAATCCGTAATTGCGCATGACTTGCAACTGCGCGCGTCAAGGCGGAAAGATGGCCCAGCTTCGACCACCCGACCGAAAGGACACGACGATGACCGCCCCCCGCTGGCGCGACCGGCTCACCCGTGAGGAGTGGATCCGCCTGGCCGGAATGGGCGGCTTCATCCTCGCGCTGCACGTCATCGGCTGGTTCACCCTGCTCGCGCTGGTCGAGCCCGAGCACTACGACGTCGGCGGCCAGGTGTTCGGCGCGGGCATGGGCCTGACCGCCTACACCCTCGGCATGCGGCACGCCTTCGACGCGGACCACATCGCCGCCATCGACAACACCACCCGCAAGCTGATGGGCCAGGGCAAGCGGCCGCTGTCGGTCGGCTTCTGGTTCTCGCTCGGGCACTCCTCGATCGTCTTCGGCCTCTGCGCGCTGCTGGCCCTCGGCATCCGCTCGCTCGCCGGCCAGGTGGAGTCCGACGACTCGACGCTGCACGAGCTGACCGGCCTGATCGGCGTCACCGTCTCCGGCACCTTCCTGCTGCTGCTCGGCCTGATCAACCTGGGCGCCTTCAACGGCATCCTCAAGGTCTTCCGCCGGATGCGCGAGGGCGAGTACGACGAGGCGGAGCTGGAGCGCCAGCTGGAGCGGCGCGGGCTGATGAACCGCATCCTCGGCAGGGTCACCAGGGCCGTCACCAAGCCCTGGCACATGTACCCGGTGGGCCTGCTGTTCGGGCTGGGCTTCGACACCGCCACCGAGGTGTCTCTGCTGGTGCTGGCGGGCGGCGCGGCGGCCTTCTCGCTGCCCTGGTACGCGCTGCTCACGCTGCCGATCCTGTTCGCGGCCGGGATGAGCCTGCTGGACACCATCGACGGCTCGTTCATGAACTTCGCGTACGAGTGGGCCTTCTCCAAGCCGGTCCGCAAGATCTACTACAACCTGACCGTCACCGGACTGTCGGTGCTGGTCGCGCTGGTGATCGGCTCGATCGAGCTGATCGGCCTGCTCGGCGAGAAGCTGGACATCACCAGTGGTCCGGTCGCCTGGATCGGTGGGCTGGACCTCAACTTCGTCGGCTACGCCATCGTCGGACTGTTCGTGCTCACCTGGGCGGCGGCGATCGCCTACTGGAAGCTCGGCAACGTCGAGGAGAAGTGGTCGGCCGGGCTGGCCTCCGCCTCCGCCTCGGGCGACTCCGAGTAGGACGCGCACGCAGCCGAGGGGCCGGTGACCGGGGTCTGGTCACCGGCCCCTCGGGGCCTTCCGGGCGGGCCGCGGTGTCCCGCTACTTCAGCGCGGCGAGCACCGCCTGCGCCATCACCTGCTCACCGGTCGCGTTCGGGTGGAACGGCACGGCGGGCGAGCCGGGCAGCGCGCCCTCGATCCAGCGGTCGTCCGAGCAGACGTCGTGCCCGACGGTCGGCGTCGCGGTGTCCACGTAGGTCGCGCCGTTCGCGGCCGCGGTGGACTTCAGGGCGGCGTTCAGCTTGTTGAGCACGCCGTACATGTACTCGACGTCGCCCGGGGTCACCGGCTGGCGCAGGATGCACTTCGAGCCGTCGGCGGGCAGCACGGACGGGTAGCCGACCAGCAGCACCCTGGCCCCGGGCGCCTTGGCGTGGATGCGCTGGAGGGTGTCGGCCAGCTGCGGGGCGATGGTGGTGGTGATCCGCTCGGCCAGGTCGTCGTTGCCGTACTGCCAGGACCACGTGTGCCAGTCCCAGTAGCCGTGGTGGTAGACGTCCTTGCAGGGCGTGCCGAGCGGATTGACGACGGCGCCGGCGATGCAGGTGGCGACCAGTTCGCCGAGGCCGAGGTCGCTGGCCGCGAGGTCGTTGCCGCCGATCCCGAGGGTGACCAGGTCCGTGTCGGCGTTCACCGCGTCCAGCTGCGGGTCGTTGACCCTGATGAAGGCGTCGTACTGGGGTTGCGTCATCGCCTTGATCTTGGCCGCGGAGCAGGTGACGTCGGTGTACGTGCCGGCCTTGAGGGCGGCGGCGACCAGGTGGCCGTAGTTGCGGTCGGAGCGCAGGCACAGGCCGGCCGACTGGCCCGGCACGCCGGCGCCGGCGGCGTAGGAGTCGCCGAGTGCCACGTAGTGCTTCGGCGCCGTGGCGGCGGCCTGGGCGGTGGTGGAGGTGAGCGTGAGCGCGGCGCCGAGGGCGACGGCGGCGAGCGCGGTGGAATTCCGGAGGTGCCGGGATTTCCGGGCAGGGCGGAGCACGGTTCCTCCTGGGGGAGAGAAACGACGGGTGGGGGGTCGTGCCGAGCCGGGCCACAGCTACTCGCAGGTAAGTTACTGCCAGGTTTCCCGGGCGTCCATGGTTTGCGCGGAAATTGCCGACATTCCGTCAGGCCGTCCCTGGTCGCATTTCGCATTTCGCTCCACCCGGTATCGCATGGGTATCGACGGTATTTCCGAAACGGCCCGGAGCGGAATTCGCGCCGGCGGTTGTCACCCACCGGTTGACCGGACGTCACCGCAGGCCGCAGTATCGGGCGCACAGCGACGGCACGCCCCGGGCGCGCCGCCACCGCGAGCCGCGACGGAGGACTGCGCATGGCCCTGGACGCCGACGTCATCGTCATCGGAGCGGGACTCTCGGGCCTGGCCGCCACCGCCGAACTCGCCGACGCCGGACGGAAGGTGATCCTGCTCGACCAGGAGCCCGCGGCCTCCCTCGGCGGCCAGGCGCACTGGTCCTTCGGCGGCCTCTTCCTGGTCGACTCGCCCGAGCAGCGCCGGATGCGCATCCGCGACTCGCACGCCCTCGCCTGGCAGGACTGGCTCGGCACGGCCGGCTTCGACCGTGCCGAGGACGCCTGGCCGCGCCGCTGGGCCGAGGCGTACGTGGACTTCGCGGCGGGCGAGAAGCGGTCCTGGCTGCGCGGGATGGGCGTGCGGTTCTTCCCGGTGGTCGGCTGGGCCGAGCGCGGCGGTTTCCTCGCCGACGGGCCCGGCAACTCGGTGCCGCGATTCCACATCACCTGGGGCACCGGGCCGGGTCTGCTGGAGCCCTTCGTCCGGAGGGTCCGCGCCGCCGCCGCGCGCGGCCTGGTGGACCTGCGCTTCCGGCACCGCGTCACCGGGCTGTCGGCCACCGCGGGCGCCGTCGACACCGTCACCGGCGAGGTGCTGCTGTCGAGCCCGGCGGGCCGGGGCGAGGCCAGCTCGCGCGAGGTCGCCGGGAGCTTCGAGCTGCGTGCCCAGGCCGTGATCGTCACCTCCGGCGGCATCGGCGGCAACCACGACCTGGTCCGCAAGGCCTGGCCGGCCCGGCTCGGCACCCCGCCCGCCAGGCTGCTCTCCGGCGTGCCCGCGCACGTGGACGGACTGATGCTGGAGGTCGCCGGCCGGGCCGGGGCCAGCCTGATCAACGGCGACCGGATGTGGCACTACACCGAGGGCATCGAGAACTGGGACCCGATCTGGGCCCGGCACGGCATCCGCATCCTGCCCGGCCCCTCCTCGCTCTGGCTGGACGCGCGCGGGCGGCGGCTGCCCGTCCCGCTGTTCCCCGGCTTCGACACCCTCGGGACGCTGGAGCACATCATGTCCACCGGGTACGAGTACACCTGGTTCGTGCTCAACCAGCGCATCATCGAGAAGGAGTTCACCCTCTCCGGCTCCGAGCAGAACCCCGACCTGACCGGGAAGTCGGTGCGCGGCGTGCTCGGCCGCGCGCTGCCCGGCGCCCCCGGCCCGGTCCGGGGCCACCTGCGGCACGGGCGGGACTTCGTGGTCGCCGGCAACCTCGCCGACCTCGCCCGGGGCATGAACGCCAAGACCGACGAGCCGCTGATCGACCCGGACGAGCTGCGCCGCACCGTCGAGTACCGCGACCGGCAGCTGGCCAACCCCTTCGCCAAGGACCTCCAGGTCGCCGCCATCCACGGTGCCCGCCGCCACCTCGGCGACAAGCTCGTCCGCACCGCCGCCCCGCACGGCATCCTCGACCCGGGCGCCGCCCCGCTGATCGCCGTCCGGCTGAACATCCTGACCCGCAAGTCGCTGGGCGGACTGGAGACCGACCTGTCCTCCCGGGTGCTGCGGCCGGACGGCGAGGTGCTGGCGGGGGTGTACGCGGCCGGCGAGGCGGCCGGCTTCGGCGGCGGGGGCGTGCACGGCTACCGCTCGCTGGAGGGCACGTTCCTGGGCGGCTGCCTGTTCTCGGGCCGTACGGCGGGACGGGCGGCGGCGCGGGCGGTCGGGTAGCGGACCCGCCGGTTACGCCACCGCCCGGCCGGGCCACCGCTCGGCCGCGCCAGTGTCCGGCTGCGCCACCGCCCGGCGACGACGGCGGCGGCGGACGACGGCGGCGACGATCGAGGTGATCAGTCCGGCGACGAAGACCAGGAAGCCGACGCCGGTCAGGACGGCCGCGCCGACCAGCGTGCCGGGCGGCGAGGCCTTGGCGCCACTGTGCCAGACCACCCGCCGGTCGACCTTGGCCAGGTCGACGGTGCCCTGCTGGTCGTCCAGATTGAGCCGGGAGTCGAAGGCGTCGAAGCGGCGGTCCCCCATGAGGAAGGCGCGGCCCTGCGGGACGGTGACGTCGAAGCCGATCGAGCAGGAGCCGAGCTGTCGGGACTCGGGTTCGTCCAGCGGCTGTCCGTTGAGCGTCAGGCGCCCGGCCACGCAGGCGAAGTGGTCCCCGCCCAGGGCCATCACCCGCTGGAGGACCGGGCCGGTCATCGTCCAGGGGGAGTCGACGGTGTAGACCTCACCGCGGGTCACCTCCGCGGGCCGGACCGGGGTGGTCACGATCTGCTCGCCGGGCCTCAGCTCCGGCGACATCGTCTCGCCCGCCACCCGCTGGTAGCGGTAGTCGGAGCCGATCCTGGAGAACCCGAGGACGACGCACACGACCCCCACCGCCGCCACGACCAACGGCACCCACACCGTCCACGCTCTTCGTCCCGGCACCGGGCCTCCCCTGATCGAACCTTGATCGAAATCGAGTGGTGCGCATCCTAAGGGCCCGGTGAGGGGTCTTCGAGCGGCGGGTAGGCTGCGCGTGCAGTGCGCGCCGCCGACCGGGGGCGGGCCGGAGCCGATGAGCCGGGAGAGACCAGAGCCGATGAGCCGCCGAGACCGTGACCGCGCCGGCGCCCGGACCGGTGACCGCCGGCGGGCCGCCGACTCCCCGGTGACCGTCACCGTCTGCCGGGGCTGCTGCTGCGGCACCGAGGCGAAGCACCCCGGGGTGGACCACGCGGGCCAGTACGAGCGGCTGCGGACGGCGGTGGGCGCGGCGGGCCGGGTCCGGGCGGTCAAGTGCCTGGACGTGTGCACCCAGTCCAACGTGGTGGTGGTCGGCCCCTCCGCCGAGGGCCGGGCGGCGGGCGGCCGGCCGGTCTGGCTGGGCTTCGTGCTGATGGACGAGATGATCGACGAGATCGCCGCCTGGGTGCGCGCGGGCGGCCCGGGCCTCGCCGACCCGCCCGGGCTGCTCGACCTCCAGCTGATCTCGGTCTCCCGGCGGGTCCGCGAGGGCCTGCCCGAGTGAGGCCGCACCCTCGCCTCTACTGACTGATCGTCGGATCGTATGCAGCCGGGGTGGTCCGAGGGCCTTCGCCACTACCATGACCGGTGGCATCGGGCCGTTCCGGACGGTGCCGAGCCGTTTCCGCGCGAGGGAGGAAGCCGATGACGACGGTCTGCCGCATCTGCGCGGGCACCGGCCGGACCGCCGGCCTCAGCTGCCGGACGTGCCAGGGCACCGGCACCACCGAGGTGGGCGGCGGGGGCGGCAACTGCTTCCTCTGCGACGGCACCGGGGTGTACGTGCGCTACCGGGTGGACGCGACCGGCGCCAAGCACGCCTACCGGGACGAGATCTGCCGCACCTGTGACGGCACCGGCAACCGGGCCGCCACCCACTGGGACGAGCCCTCGGGCTGACCGCGCCAGCCCGTCGCGCCCGCCCCGACGCCCACTCAGGCCGAGGGGCGGGCGGGGGCCATGATGCGGCGTCGGGACGGTACGGACACGTCCTTTACCGAATCATGGTCGAACATTGGCGTTCGAATGGGCGGTACGCTGCGACCCGTTCACCCGGCGTCCGTGCGCGATCAACACGCCGCTGAAAGAGTCCCGCGCATGGATATCCCCAACATGGGCGTGCCGGCCAAGCTTGCCGACCGCATGAGCATGGCCGAGCAGCACGAGTACCTGCGGGCCCGCTTCTCCCGCCGCCGGATGCTGCGCGCCGGTGCCGTGACGGTGGGTGCCGTCGCCGTCGGTGGCGCGCTGGGCAACGGGACGGCCTTCGCCGCTCCGGCCGGCCCGCAGCTGCTGACCGGTGGCACGACCAACGGCGTCGACGGCTCGCTGGTCGCGCCGATCGGCCGTCACCTCCAGTTCGGCCCCGAGCCGGACACCCAGTTCCGCATCTCCTGGCAGGTCCCGGCCCCGGTCAAGAAGCCGTTCCTGCGCTTCGGCAAGACCCCGTGGGAGCTGAGCCACAAGGTCCAGGCCGAGGTCCGCGCGCTGCACACCCCGGCGCTGACCCCGAACAGCCAGCCGGTGGACCAGTACTACCTGCACGTGGCGCTGGAGGACCTGCACCCCGACACCACCTACTACTACGGTGTCGGCCACGAGGGCTTCGACCCGGCCTCGCAGCAGCAGATCTCCACCCTGCACACCTTCCGCACCGCGCCCTCCCGCGACCACCGCTGGGGCAAGGTGTACGAGCCGTTCACCTTCACCGCCTTCGGCGACCAGGGCGTCAGCTCGCACGCGGCCGGCAACGACCACATCATCAAGGCCCAGAACCCGGCCTTCCACCTGCACGCCGGCGACATCTGCTACGCCGACCCGGCCGGTTCCGGCACCGACCCGGACAAGTCCGTCTTCAACGCGAAGACCTGGGACGACTTCCTGGTGCAGACCGAGACGGTCGCCGCCGAGATCCCGTGGATGGTCGCGTACGGCAACCACGACATCGAGGCCTGGTACTCGCCGAACGGCTACGGCGGCGAGAACACCCGCTTCTTCCTGCCGAACAACGGCCCGGACCCGCGCACCGTCCCCGGCGTCTACACCTTCCGCTACAAGAACGTCGGCGTGATCTCGCTGGACGCCAACGACGTCTCCTACGAGATCCCGGCCAACCTGGGCATCTCGGCGAACAAGCAGACCAAGTGGCTGGAGCGCACCCTCAAGGACCTGCGGGGCGACGAGACCGTCGACTTCGTCGTGGTCTTCTTCCACCACTGCGCCTTCTCCACCACCGTCGCGCACGCCTCCGAGGGCGGTGTCCGCGAGGCCTGGGTGCCGCTGTTCGAGAAGTACCGGGTGGACCTGGTCATCAACGGCCACAACCACATCTACGAGCGCACCGACGCGATCCTCGGCAACAAGGTCTCGAAGCAGGTGCCGAGCGGCGCCACCATCGAGCCGGCCAAGGACGGCGTGGTCTACGTCACCGCGGGTGCGGCCGGCCGCAGCCTGTACAAGTTCGACGTGCCGGACACCTACGAGGGGCACGAGAACCACCAGGACGAGGTCAAGACCTACTACTGGAGCAAGGGCCGGGTGAAGACCCCCGAGACCATCCAGTGGTCGCGGGTGCGCTACACCGGCTACTCCTTCATCAAGGTCGACGTGACCCCGAAGCACCTGGGCCAGAAGTCGGTGATGAAGGTCACCGCGCTGGCCGAGGACGGCACGCAGATCGACAACTACACGATCCTGCGCAAGGTCGGCGAGGGCTGGGACTCGAACCAGGACGACGACGGCCAGGGCGGCGGCTGGGGCTGGTAGTCCCCGGACGCACCCGGCGGGCCCCGGCGGTGAGGGAGGACCTCAGCGCCGGGGCCCGTACATGATGACGGCGACCCCGGCCAGGCAGATCAGCGCGCCCAGCACGTCGTAGCGGGTCGGCCGGAAACCGTCGACGGCCACGCCCCACAGCAGGGAGCCGGCCACGAACACCCCGCCGTAGGCGGCCAGCACCCGGCCGAAGTGGCTGTCCGGCTGGAGGGCCGCGACGAAGCCGTACGCGCCGAGCGCCACCACCCCCAGGCCGGCCAGCCACCACGGCCGCTGCTCGCGCACGCTCTGCCAGACCAGCCAGCAGCCGCCGATCTCGGCGACGGCGGCGAGGACGAACAGGGCGATCGAGCGGAGGACGGTCATGGCCGCCCAGCGTACGTGCTGTCAGCTCTGCCGGTAGGTGGCCAGGAAGCGCCCGATCCGGTTGACGGCCGTCTCCAGGTCGTCGGCCCGGGGCAGGGTGACGAAGCGGAAGTGGTCCGGGCGGGGCCAGTTGAAGCCGGTGCCCTGGACGACGTGGATCTTCTCGCGCAGCAGCAGGTCCAGTACGAACCGCTCGTCGTCGACGATCCGGTGCACCGCCGGGTCCAGCCTGGCGAAGGCGTACAGCGCCCCCTTGGGCTTGACGCAGCTGACGCCGGGGATCTCGTTGAGCGCCTTGACCGCGATGTCGCGCTGCTCGGTGAGCCGGCCGCCGGGCAGCACCAGGTCGTTGATGGACTGGTGGCCGCCGAGCGCCGCCTGCACGGCGAACTGGGCGGGCACGTTGGGGCACAGCCGCATGCCGGAGAGCATGGTCAGGCCCTCCAGGTAGTCGGTGGCGTGCTGCCGGGGCCCGGAGACGACCAGCCAGCCGCTGCGGAAGCCGGCCACCCGGTAGGACTTGGAGAGGCCGTTGAAGGTGAGGGTCAGCACGTCGTCGGCCAGGGCGGCCAGGCAGTGGTGCTCGGCGCCGTCGTAGAGGATCTTGTCGTAGATCTCGTCGGCCAGCACCATCAGGTGGTGGCGGCGGGCCAGGTCGAGGATGCCCTCCAGCAGTTCCTTCGGGTAGACCGCGCCGGTGGGGTTGTTGGGGTTGATGACGACGATCGCCTTGGTGCGGGCGGTGATCTTGGCGGCGATGTCGTCCAGGTCCGGGTACCACTCGGCCTCTTCGTCGCACAGGTAGTGCACGGCCTTGCCGCCGGCCAGCCGGACCGCGGCCGTCCAGAGCGGGTAGTCGGGCATCGGCACGAGCACCTCGTCGCCGTCGTCCACCAGCGCGGTGACGGCCATCTGGATCAGCTCGGAGACGCCGTTGCCGAGGTAGACGTCGTTGACGGTGACGCCCTGGACCCCGCGCTGCTGGTAGTACTGCACCACCGCGCGGCGGGCCGGCAGGATGCCGCGCGAGTCGCTGTAGCCGTGCGCCTTGGGCAGGTTGCGGATGATGTCCTGGATGATCTCCTCGGGTGCCTCGAAGCCGAACGGGGCCGGGTTGCCGGTGTTCAGCCGCAGCACGCTGTGCCCGGCCTCCTCCAGGGCGTTGGCCTGGTCGACCACCGGGCCCCGGATCTCGTAGCACACGTCATTCAGCTTGCTGGACTGCCGAAACTCCATCTGCGGCCTCCCGACCGTCACCACCGCTCCGCTGCTTCAGCTTTGTTCTACCAAGTGTGTACTTGGAAAGTCCAACCTCTTGGCTATGCTGATCCACATGTCACGCCGAAGCTACGACCAGTACTGCGCCGTCGCCCGCGCCCTGGACGCGGTGGGGGAGCGCTGGAGCCTCCTGATCGTCCGTGAGCTCCTCGGCGGCCCGCGCCGCTACACCGACCTGCACGCCGACCTGCCCGGCGTCTCCACCGACATCCTGGCCGCCCGGCTCAAGCAACTGGAGGGCGAGGGGCTGGTCACCCGCCGCCGGCTGGAACGGCCCGCCAACGCGACGGTCTACGAACTGACCGGGCGCGGCCGCGAACTGCGGCCGGTCGTCGAGGCGCTGGGGGAGTGGGGCCTGGCCGCCCTCGGTGAGCAGCGGCCCACCGACGCCGTGCGGGAGCACTGGTTCACGCCCCGGAAGGCGGAGGAGGAGGCGGCGGTCGCGGCCGGCTGACGGCCGAGGGCGTGCCCGGTGGAACGGGCGGGGCGGCGGCAAGGCCCCCGTCGCCGACCGCCGCCCCGTGGCCTCAGGATGGCCCGGGCCGATAAACGAACACTCGACGGGCGATGAGCGCCGGGGCCCCCGCCGCCCCGAGCGGGCACGCACGTACGATCGTCGGACCGCGGAGCCATCTCAGGAGAGCGGAGGCCAGCCCGTGCCCACCCCCTACCGCAGCTACGTCGCCGTCGGCGACTCCTTCACCGAGGGCATGTGCGACGACCTGCTGCCGGACGGCCACCACCGGGGCTGGGCCGACCGGGTCGCCTCGGCGCTGGCCGCCGAGCATTCCGACGGGGACTTCCGGTACGCCAACCTCGCCGTCCGCGGCAAGCTCATCGGCCAGATCCACGACGAACAGCTCGCCCCCGCCGCCGCGATGGGCGCCGAGCTGGTCACCCTGGCCGGCGGGCTCAACGACGTACTGCGCCCCGGCTGCGACATCGACGCGGTCGAGCGGCAGCTCGGCCGCTGCGCCGCCGAGCTGCGCGCCACCGGCGCCACCGTCGTGCTGTTCACCAGCACCGACCCCACTCGCCGCCTGGCGGGCAGTGCCCGGCTGCTGCCCACCATCCTGCGGATGAAGGCCTTCGTCCAGGCGCTGGGCCGGCAGGACGGTTTCGCCGTGGTCGACCTGTTCTCCGCGCCCTGCTTCGACGACCGCCGGCTGTGGGCCGAGGACCGGCTGCACCTGTCGCCCGAAGGGCACCGCCGGGTCGCCGAGGGCGTGCTGGAGGCGCTCGGCCGGCCCGCGGCCTTCGACTGGCGCGCCCCGCTGCCCGCCGCCGCCCCGGCGGGCCGCGCCGAGCGGCTGCGCGAGGACGCCCGCTGGCTGGGCACCCACCTCGGCCCGTGGATCGGCCGCCGCCTCACCGGCCGCTCCTCCGGCGACGGCCGCCCGGCGAAGCGGCCGGAGCTGCTGCCGTACCGCTAGGGGCCGTCGTCGGACTCCCGGCTGCGGGCCGCGCCGCCCGGACGGCGGGCGGGCTGCGGCAGGCCTGCCGGTCCTACTTCTGCTCGTAGACGCCCGGGGCGTCCAGGACCAGGCTCGCCATCGGGGCGCGGGTGGTCCAGCCCATCGTGCGGTAGAGCGCCCGGCCGTCCACGGTGGCGACCAGGATGCCGGTACGGGCGCCGGCCCCGTGCCCGGCGGCCAGCAGGGTGTGCATCACCAGCGCGCCCAGGCCCCGGCGGCGGTGCTCGGGCACGGTGCCGATCATGTCCGGCACCACCACGCGGCCGGCCCCGGTGTCGGCCAGACCGGCCTGGCCGCGCGCGGCCAGGTGCCCGGCGTCGGTGCGCACCAGGGCCTTGACGACTCCGCCCCGGATCCAGCTGGTCACGGTGTACCCGGCGCGCGGCTCGGGCCGGCCGGCGGTGACCGGGCCGGTCATCAGGAACCCGGGGGCGTCCAGGCGCCACCGCTCGTCCAGCCAGGGGCGCACGGTCGCGTCCTCGGCGAACAGCTTCAGCCAGGTGGTCGGCGCGGTGATGGTCTCGGCGAGCTTGCGGACCTCGGCCTCGGTCGGCTCCGGCAGCACGTGCCGGCCCACCTCGCCGACCGGCGCGCCGACGTCGATGCTCCAGCCCCAGGGCTGGTCCACCGGCTCGGCGGAGCCGCGCGACACGGCCCAGCCCGCGATCCACATCCGGACCAGCTCCCTGATGTCCGGGTCCTGCATGAGCCCACCCCCGCGTGTAATGGTCGTCATGGACTTTCACACCTTACCGACGTCGAGGGGCGTCTGCCCAGTAGGATTTCCGGGTTCACCGCGCCGCCCGGCGCCCAGCTGCTGGAAGGACCCCGGAACGTGCGCGAGACCAAGTCGCCGCAGGACCCCACGGCGGCCGCGCCGACCCCACTCCGGTCCGACTGCGGCAGCTGCTTCGGGCTCTGCTGCGCCGCCCTGCCGTTCGCGGCCGGTACCGACTTCGCCGTGAACAAGGCGGCCGGCAGCCCCTGCCACAACCTCCAGGCCGACTTCAGCTGCGGCATCCACGCGCGGCTGCGCGACCGGGGCTTCCCGGGCTGCACCGTCTACGACTGCTTCGGCGCCGGGCAGAGGGTCTCCCAGGTGACCTTCGGCGGCCGCAGCTGGCGGGATGAGCCGGACAGCGCCAAGGCGATGTTCGACGTCTTCCCGATCGTGCGGCAGCTGCACGAACTGCTCCGGTACCTCACCGAGGCACTCACCTTCGCCGCCGCCCGCCCCGTCCACGACGAGCTGCGGCAGGCCCTGGCGGAGACCGACCGGCTGGCCGGCGGCGCCCCCGAGGAGATCCTCGCCGTCGACGTCCCGGCCCACCGGCAGCGGGTCAGCGAGCTGCTGCTGCGCGCCGGCGAACTGGTCCGGGCCGGCGTCCCGCGCCGCCGTGAGCACCGCGGCGCCGACCTCTTCGGCGCCCGCCTGCGCGGCGCCGACCTGAAGGGGGCCAACCTGCGCGGCGCCCTGCTGGTCGCCGCCGACCTCTCCGGCGCGGACCTGCGCCTCGCCGACCTGATCGGCGCCGACCTGCGGGACGCCAACCTGGCCGGCGCGGACCTCACCACGGCCCTCTTCCTCACCCAGGCCCAGCTCGACGCGGCCCGCGGCGACGCCACCACCCGACTCCCGGACGGCCTCGTCCGGCCCGCCCACTGGCCCGAGGCCGCCCCGGCGCCGACGGGCGGGGCCAGGGCCGGGGCCGGGCCCCGCTCCGGCAAGGGCGGCGGCCGGCCCGCGCGGGGCGGCCGCCGACGCTAGGGGTCTGGCTACTGGCCCACCCGGCCGTCGACGCACTCGCGCAGCAGGTCGGCGTGGCCGCAGTGGCGGGCGTACTCCTCGATCCGGTGCACCAGCAGCTCCCGGATCGCGACCCGGTCCTTCCCGACCCGCTCGCCCAGGTCCGGGAAGGCCGCCAACTCGGCGTCCAGTGCGTCCTGTTCGCGCTCCAGGTCGCGGAACGCGGCGTCCGCCACGGCCTGGTCGGCCACGGCGCCCTCGAAGTCCCCGTCCCGCTTGCCGTACAGCTTGGGCAGCGGCTCGCCGTCGGTGATCCAGTTCCGCCAGTCCCGTTCCACCTCGGCCAGGTGCCGGACCAGCCCGAGCAGGGACATCGTCGACGGTGGCACCGAGCGGCGGGCCAGCTGCTCCGGGTCCAGACCGTCGCACTTCATCCGCAGCGTCAGCCGGTAGTTCGTCAGGCAGTCCTGGAGCGTGCCGAGTTCGCCGTCCTGGCCGGGGCCGTCGTTGTTGCGGGGGTCGTCGTCCGGGTCGGCCCACATGTCGGGGTGGACGGTCGCCTGGGTCCAGCGTTCGGGTTCAGTCATGCCCGGCATCGTCGCCCACAACGGCCGCCGCCCGCCACCGGATTGTCACTCGCCCGGGGTGCGCAGCTGGACGGCGACCAGTTCGTTCCCGTCCAGGTCCTCCAGGTGGAGCGAGCGGCTGTCGCGGTCCTCCCGGTCGTTCCAGGTGCGCACCCCGTGGCCGTGCAGGTGGGTGCGGACGGTGTCCAGGTCGGGGGTGTACAGGACGAGCAGCGGCTGGGCGCCGGACTGGCGGCCGACCAGGGCGCGGTCGGGCTCGTCGGCGGCGGGCATCAGCCAGAGGCCGACGCCGTCCTGGCCGGGGAGCCCGATGTGCAGGTACCGGTAGCCGTCGGCGGTGTGGTCGTGGAGGACCCGGAAACCGAGGGCGTCGCGGTAGAAGGCCAGGGTCGCGTCCTGGTCGGCCACCAGGACGACCACCCGGCCCAGGCCGGAGAAGAGGTTCGGTGCGTCGGCGTGCGTGGTCATGCCGGCACCGTACGCCGGGCGGCTGACAACGGGCCGTCGGCAGTGGGCCGTTGCTGCGCGGGACGGCGGGCCCGGGGCGGCGTCCCGCGCAGCGGGGCTCCGTTCGCTCAGTCGGTCAGCAGACGGGCACGCAGGGCGTCGATCCGGTCGCGGTCGATGCCGAGGGTGCCGGTGAGGTAGGCCTCGACCGAGCCGTAGCGGTCGGCGAGGTCGGCGAGGGTGAGCCGGATGACGGCCTCCGGGGCGCGCCCGTAGCCGGGCCAGCGCAGGGTGCGGCCGGGGTGGGCGGCGTACCACTCGGCGACGAAGTGCGGGGTGGCGAGTTCGGTGAGGGCGAAGTCGGCGGCGATGTCGTCCTCGCCGACGCCGAGCAGGGTGAGCAGCAGGGCGGCGATCAGCCCGGTGCGGTCCTTGCCGGAGGCGCAGTGGAAGACCACCGGGGCCTCGGCGGCCGTGATCACGTCCAGGGCCTGGCGGATCTCCTTCACCCCGTCCTCGGCGACCTCGGCGAAGCGGTCGGCGAGGTAGCGCCAGGGGTCGAGCTCCGGGTCGATCTCGGCCTGGTCGTACGGGCGGTGCTCGATCGAGAGGTTGTGGTACTCCAGGCCCTCGAAGTCGGGCACCCGGCCCTTGGCGGCGATCTCCCAGGGGTAGCGCAGGTCGATCACGGTCCGTACGCCGAGGGCCTGGAGCCGGTCGAGGTCCTCGGGGGAGCCGAGCTTGCCGAGCGAGTCGGAGCGGTAGACCAGCCCCCACCGGACGGACCGCCCGCCGGCGGCCGGATAGCCGCCCAGGTCGCGGAAGTTGTGCAGGGCATCGAAGGGGTGGTGACGCGTCGTCATGTGCGCACTCTAGCCAGCGGCGGGCCGGTCGCCGGCGGGCGGTCCGTAGCCGTGGGCGAGCAGGTCGAAGGCGCGGGTGGCCTCCCCGACGGCCTCGGTGTGCAGGTCGTCGGCGGTGCGGCCGTCCTGGATGCGGCGCCAGTTGTGCAGGGCGAGGACCCGCTGGGTGGCGGTGACCTGGGCGGCGAGCAGGGCGGCGGTGAGGTCCTGCGACCCGGGCAGGCCGGGGGCCTCGCGCAGCGCCTCGGCCAGCGACCGCTCGGCGCGGGCCACGTACTCGCCGACCCGGGCGGCCAGGCTGGGGGTGCCGTAGACCAGGGCGGTGAAGGCGAGCACCGCCGGGTGGTCGTTGAGGCCGGTGACCGGGTCGCGCCGGGCGAGGCCCGCCAGGAAGTCCCGCAGCAGCGCGTCGAGCACCGGCTCGCCGGGCAGCCGGGTGCGGACCACCTCGGCGGCCTGCTCCTGGTGGTCGGCGAAGCGGTGGACGACCAGGTCCTCCTTGGTGGGGAAGTAGGAGAACAGCGTCGGCTTGGAGACCTCGGCGGCCGCCGCGACGTCCGCCACCGACACCCGGTCGAAGCCGTGTTCCAGGAAGAGCGCGATGGCCGCCTCGGAGATGGCCCGCCGGGTCCGCTCCTTCTTCCGCTCCCGCAGTCCAGTCATGCGGCTCAGGCTAGCAGCGGGGGTTGACCAGGGCAGGTTTCTGACCTGGTATGCCGGCGGGTGTGTCGCTCATCGGCCCGTCTGCTTCCCGATGTTGTGGTCGCCGTGCAGGTCGATCCGGTCGCCGATGTGGACGTTCTCCACCTGGACGGAGAACTCGGCCCGGGGGTTGTCGATCACTTCCATGATCATCTGGATCAGCTCGTCGATCTGCCCCGGGTCGTGGCTCACCAGTGCGGTGGTCGAGGCGTTGGAGGTCTCGATGACCAGCTTGTACAGCGGCCGCTGCCGCAGTTCGGTGACCAGCCGGTACAGGCTGTAGCCGAGGCCGGCGGCCAGCAGCGAGCCCGCGACGGTCAGCTCCTCCCCCTTCGCCACGGTGCTCCGGGCGTACGTGACGAGGAGGAAGGCGCCGAATGCCAGGGCGATCAGCCGTGGGGCGTACCGGAGGACCGTCCGCACGCGCCTGGGCGGCCGCCAGGCCAGTTGCCGGACCCGGGCGATGTGCTGCAGCGGGTACGCGTCGCGGCCGACCCAGAGCACCCGCCGGCTGACGCTGACCTCGATCACGTTCCGTGTCAAGTCCGCTCCCCCCGCCCGTCGTGGCGGGGAGAACCATATAGCAGCAGCCGCACATCATGTGACGTCCGGTCAGGCAGTCGTTCGTCGGGCGGTGACCTCGATCTCGGTCCCCATCCGCGGGTCGGTCGGGCCGCACACCTGCATGGTGGCCGCCGGGCGGCCTGCTCACGGCCGCGGGGGAACGCTAGACGCTGCGGTCGGCGAGCACCTCGCGGACGACGTGGCGGGCGTTGGCGGTCAGCGCCTGGTCGGTGTGGCGGTAGTACGGGATCGTCACCAGCGCGATGGAGAAGGCCCAGGCGCGGCCGCGGGCCCACATGGCCTCGTCCGCGTGCAGGGCGGCGCGGAAGGCCGGACGGGCGGTGGCGGGCAGCAGGTTCCAGGCGGCGATCAGGTCGGCGGTCGGGTCGCCGACGCCCATCAGGGCGAAGTCGATGACGGCGGAGAGCCGGCCGGTGCGGGCGAGCAGCAGGTTTCCGGGGGTGAGGTCGCCGTGCATCCAGACCGGCGGGCCGGCGTACTCGGGCAGCCGAAGCGCCTTGTCCCACAGTGCGGTTGCCGCCGCCGCGTCGATCGATCCGGAGAGCTGGGCGATGGCCGCGCGGGTGGCGCCGTCCCGGGAGACGAGCGGGACGCTGCGCTGGGAGACCGGGGCGCCGGCCGGGTCGACGGTGCGCAGGGCGTTGACGAAGCCGGCCAGGTCGCGGGCCACGGCCTCGGGCGCGGCCAGTGAGCCGACCACCGGGTTGGCGCCGTCCAGCCAGTGCAGCACCGACCACTCCCACGGGTAGCCGGCAGCAGGCCGGCCGACCGCGAGCGGCGCCGGAACCGGCAGCGGCAGCCGCGGTGCCAGCCGGGACAGCCACTGCTGCTCCCGCCGCAGGCCCCCGGCGGCCCACTCCACCAGGGGCAGCCGGACGGCGAGTTCGGTCCCGAGGCGGAACATCGCGTTGTCCGCCCCGGGGACGGAGACGGGGGTGAGCGGGAGGCGCTCCCACTGGGGGAACTGGGCGGAGATCAACCGCCGCACCAGGGCCGCGTCGACCACCGGCCCGTCGGGGTGCATCCAGGTGGCAGCGCACATGCCCGGCAGCGTACAGCGCCGGTCGTTGCGGTTCAGCCGGATTCCCGAACTGCGCACGTTCCGAAGGCCGATCGAAGGGGGCCGATCGAAAGCGGTCGCGCGAGGACGGTCAGCCGACGGTGACCCGCACCCCGATGGTGCCGCCCTTGCCGAAGCGCAGCACGTTGGCGGTCAGCGCCACCGCGCACAGCACGCCGTACTTGCGCCGCAGCAGCTTCCGGTAGGCGGGCGCCCGGACCGGGTCCAGCACCGCGGAGGCCGGCACCTGCGCGCCGAGCAGGTTCCCGCGGATGTCGCTCGGCCCGACCAGCACGTCCGAACGGTTGCGCAGGCGCTTGACCTTGCCCGTCTTCGTCACGGTGGTGAAGACCAGCGCGTCACCGTCGCGCGCGACCCAGACCGGGGTGGCGACCGGAGTGCCGTCCTTCCGGTACGTGGTGAACAGCAGGTACTTGGCGGCAGCGAGCCGCTCCGTCTCGGCGGCGGCATCCAGGGTGTCCATGCCCGCCAGCCTAGGAAGCCGCGACTGGGCCCCGCTCAAGCCTCGGTGTAGCCCCCCGAGGGGGCGCGCCACGCCCGGCCGCCCCGGGTGCGGCCGGGCGTCGTCGTCGGCACCTGCCAGAATGCAGGGCGTACGGCGCAAGCACTGATGGAGAAGGTGACCGGCTTCGTGACCACGCCAGTCGAACAGGGGGCCCGACAGGCCCAGCAGGCGATCGAGCGGAAGATCGCCGAGGAACTGGGCGTCCGCGAGGGGCAGGTGAAGGCGGCCGTCGACCTGCTCGACGGCGGCGCGACCGTCCCCTTCGTGGCCCGCTACCGCAAGGAGGTCACCGGCTCCCTCGACGACGCCCAGCTGCGCACCCTGGAGGAGCGGCTGCGCTACCTGCGCGAGCTGGAGGAGCGCCGGGCGGCCGTCCTGGAGTCCATCGAGGCCCAGGGCAAGCTGGACGACGCGCTGCGCGCCCAGGTGCTCGCCGCCGACTCCAAGGCCCGCCTGGAGGACATCTACCTGCCGTTCAAGCCGAAGCGGCGCACCAAGGCGCAGATCGCCCGCGAGGCCGGCCTGGAGCCGCTGGCCGACTCCCTGCTCGCCGACCCGGGCCAGGACCCGGCCGCGCTGGCCGCGCAATTCCTGAACGAGTCGGTCGCGGACGGCCCCGCCGCGCTGGAGGGCGCCCGGGCGATCCTGGTCGAGCGCTTCGGCGAGGACGCCGATCTGGTCGGCTCGCTGCGCGAGCGGATGTGGACCCGCGGCCGGCTGGTCGCCAGGGTCCGCGACGGCAAGGAGGGCGACGGCGCCAAGTTCGCCGACTACTTCGACTTCGCCGAGCCGTACACCAAGCTCCCCTCGCACCGCATCCTGGCGATGCTGCGCGGCGAGAAGGAGGAGGTGCTCGACCTCGACCTCTCCCCGTACGACGGCGGGTCCGAGGGCGACCTGCCCGGCGAGAACGACTACGAGCAGCGGATCGCCGCCCGCTTCGGCATCGCCGACCGCGGCCGCCCGGCCGACAAGTGGCTCGGCGACACCGTCCGCTGGGCCTGGCGCACCCGCATCCTGGTCCGCCTCGGCATCGACCTGCGCGCCCGGCTGCGCGCCGAGGCCGAGGACGAGGCGGTGCGGGTCTTCGCCACCAACCTGCGCGACCTGCTGCTCGCCGCCCCGGCCGGCACCCGCGCCACCATGGGTCTGGACCCGGGCTTCCGCACCGGGGTGAAGGTCGCCGTGGTGGACGCCACCGGCAAGGTCGTCGCGTACGACACGATCTACCCGCACCAGCCCGCCAACAAGTGGGACGCGGCCCTGCACACCCTGGCCGCGCTGGCCAAGAAGCACGACGTCGACCTGGTCGCGATCGGCAACGGCACCGCCTCCCGGGAGACCGACAAGCTCGCCGAGGACCTGCTCAAGCGCCACCCCGAGCTGAAGCTCACCAAGGCGATGGTCAGCGAGGCCGGCGCCTCGGTCTACTCGGCCTCCGCGTTCGCCTCGCAGGAACTGCCGGACCTGGACGTGTCGATCCGCGGCGCGGTCTCGATCGCCCGCCGGCTCCAGGACCCGCTGGCCGAGCTCGTCAAGATCGACCCCAAGTCGATCGGCGTCGGCCAGTACCAGCACGACCTGAGCGTGGTGTCGCTCTCCCGCTCGCTGGACGCCGTGGTCGAGGACTGCGTCAACGCCGTCGGCGTGGACGTCAACACCGCCTCGGCGCCGCTGCTCACCCGGGTCTCCGGGATCACCGGCACGCTGGCCGACAACATCGTGGCGCACCGCGACGCCAACGGCCCGTTCCGCACCCGCAAGCAGCTCAAGGACGTCTCCCGGCTCGGCCCCAAGGCCTTCGAGCAGTGCGCCGGCTTCCTGCGCATCCCCGGCGGCGAGGACCCGCTGGACGCCTCCAGCGTGCACCCCGAGGCCTATCCGGTGGTGCGCCGGATCCTGGCCGCGACCGGCGGGGAGCTGCGCGAGCTGATCGGCAACGGCGAGCGGCTGCGGGCGCTGCGCCCGGCGGAGTTCGCCGACGACACCTTCGGTGTCCCGACCGTCACCGACATCCTCGGCGAGCTGGACAAGCCGGGCCGTGACCCGCGCCCGGCCTTCCGCACCGCGACCTTCAAGGAGGGCGTCGACAAGATCGGTGACCTGGAGGCCGGCATGGTGCTGGAGGGCGTGGTCACCAATGTCGCCGCCTTCGGCGCCTTCGTGGACGTGGGCGTCCACCAGGACGGGCTGGTGCACGTCTCGGCGCTGTCGAGGAACTTCGTCAAGGACCCGCGCGAGGTGGTCAAGCCCGGCGACATCGTCAAGGTCCGGGTGGTCTCGGTGGACGTGCCGCGCAAGCGGATCGGACTCACCCTGCGGCTGGACGACGAGGTGGGGAGCGAGCGCGGCGAGCGCGGCGACCGCCAGGCCCGCCCGCCGCGCCAGGAGCGGCGCGGCGGCGGCCAGGGCGGCCGCGGTGGGCAGGACCGGCGCGGAGGCGGTGACCGGGGTGGGCAGGACCGGCGCGGAGGCGGCGACCGGGGCGGCTTCGGCGGCGGCGCACCGGCCAACAGCGCCATGGCCGACGCGCTGCGCCGCGCGGGCCTGACCGGCGGCGAGGGCGGTTCGGGCGACCGGCGCTCCGGGCGGCGCTGAGCCGGGACGGACGGACCGCGGCCGGGGCCGGTGGGCGCACCCCTGCGTCCACCGGCCCCGGCCGTCGTGCCCGTCCGGACGTTCAGGCTAGGATCTTCTCCTTGGCCTTCTGGTACTCCTCCTCGGAGATGGCGCCCTTCTCCTTCAGGTCCGCCAGTTTCGCCAGGTCGTCGACGTGGCTGCGGCCCCCGGCGTCCGGTCCCGGCGCCGCCGCGTCCCGGATGTAGGCCTTGAACGCGGCCTGGCTCTCCTGGGCCTGTTGGATGTCGCGCTTGGTCATCGACTGCCCGCGGACGATCAGGTACACGAGGACGCCGATCAGGGGCAGGAGGATCACCAGGACCAGCCAGCCGGCCTTGCCCCAGCCACCGAGGTCGTGGCTGCGGAAGATGTCCGTGATGATCTTGAACAGCAGGAAGAACCAGAGGATCCAGAGGAACAGCTCCAACATCGTCCAGAAGATGTTGAGCATCGGGTAGTCCACGGCCAGCGATGTGGTGTCCATGGCCGAGTAATATCACCACAAAACGGACATATTCACTCGATGTTCCGCCGTTCCGGTGACCTTCCCGCAGCCGCGGGAACGGCTGCCGGGGCCGAGATCTCAGCCCAGTCCGGCCCGTCGCCGTAGCTCCACCGCCAGCGCCACCAGCTCGCCCCACCAGGCGTCGTGCCCGGCCAGCAGCAGCCGCTGGGCCTCCGCGGGCGGCACCGGACGGACCTCGACCACCTGCTCGCCGTCCGCCGGGTTGGTCGGCGCGGAGTCCAGCGCGACCTCGCCCCAGCCCCACAGCCAGGCCTTCTCCGGGTGCGGCTGCCACGGCCGGTACGGCACCGGGTCCTCGGTGCGGCAGCGGTGCGCGCCCAGCCAGTGGGTCTCGCCGAGCAGCCGGGCGCCCGCCTCCTCCCGCAGCTCGCGGGCCAGGCAGGAGGCGATGCTCTCGTCCTGCTCCCGGGTGCCGCCGGGCAGGAACCAGTGGTCCCGGTCGTCCCGGCAGAGCACCACCTGACCGTCCGCGAAGCCGACCAGGTGGATGTTGGTGACCAGCGCGTCCGGCGGCGGCTCGGTGGAGAACTGCGCGTCGAACCGCCCCCAGCTCCAGTACTGCGGTGCGTGCAACGCCGGGAACAGGGCGGCGAGTTCGGCGGATCTGGCAGAGGCGTCGGTGCGGTCTGTGGTATCGGTCATTCGGAGATCGTAGTGGTGGCCGGGAAACGCCGGGGGGCGCTCGGATGGACGAGGGTGATGTCGGAGGTGGAGAGGGCGATCGGGCGGCGCGGACGCGCTCCTTCGGCCGGTGCGCCGACCCAACTGCCCAGTGAGATCTCGGCGGTGATGCCCGGCCCGAAGCCGGCGATCAGCCCGGTGGTGCCCTCGGGCACGCCGCCGTCGGCGAACAGTCGGGCCAGGGCGTCGAAGACCACGGCGCTGGCGATGTTGCCGCGCTCGGTGAGCGTCGCCCGGCTGTGGCGGAAGGTGGCCGGTCCCAGGTCGAGGAAGCGGCACAGGTCGTCCAGGATGCGCGGGCCGCCCGCGTGCACGATGTAGAAGCCGAGCCCGGATACGTCCCAGCCGTGCTTCCCGGCCAGGCCGCGCAGCGCGGGCGCGAGCATCTCCATCGTGCCGGGCACCCGCTTGTCGAGCTGGAAGTGGAAGCCGGTGTCCTTCACCCCGTACGAGATCCAGTCCTCGGTGTGCGGGACGAGGTGCGAGCCGTTGCGCTCGACCTGCACGCCGTGCCCGCCGCTCCCGCGCATCACCACGGCGGCGACCGCGTCCCCGAACAGGCCGTTGGAGAGCAGCGAGCCGACGTCGAGGTCGGTCGGCTGGTAGCAGAGCGAGCAGAACTCGCAGGCGACGATCAGCGCGTTGGCGCCCGGGTAGGCGCGGCAGAAGTCGTGCGCCCGGTTGACGGCGGCGCCGCCGGCCGCGCAGCCGAGCTGGGCGATCGGCACCTGGCGGGTGTCGGAGCGGAAGCCCATGGTGTTGATCAGCCAGGCGGTCATCGACGGCATCATGAAGCCGGTGCAGGACACGTAGACGATCAGGTCGATGTCCCGGGCGGTCAGCTCGCCGTGGGCGAGGGCGCGTTCGACCACCGCGGGGACGCGCCGCTTGGCCTCGCGCTCGTACACCTCGTTGCGAACGGTGAAGCCCGGGTGGGTGAGGGTGCGCTCGATCGGCTGGACCAGGTGCCGGGTGCGCACCCCGGTGTTCTCGATCAGCCGTAACGCCAGGCCGAGTCGGGGGTGGCCGGCGTGCAGGGTGCGGGCCAGGTCGAGGGTCTGTTCGAGGGTGATGACGTGCTCGGGCACGGCGATCGCCGGGCGGCAGAGAGTTGCCATGGTGTGGGTCTCCCCGGTGCTGCGGGAACGGTGAGGTGAGGGGAGGCGCTACCAGGCCACCGGCAGGGTGCGCGGGAAGCGCCAGATCGAGCCGGAGTTCCAGTCGAGTTCGGACGGTTCGACGGCCAGCCGCAGGCCGGGGAAGCGGCGCAGCAGGGTGCCGATGGCGACCTGCAGCTCCATCCGGGCCAGGTGCGAGCCGAGGCAGTGGTGCTGTCCGTACCCGAAGGCCATGTGGGTGGGTGCGCCGCGGTCGAGGTCCAGCTCGTCGGGGTGCTCGTAGACCGCCGGATCCCGGTTGGCGGTCAGGTAGGAGACGTGCACGGCCTCGCCGGCCCGGATCGGCACGCCGCCCAGTTCGACGTCCTCGGTGGCGACCCGGGCGATGCCGACGCCCTGGCGGAACGGGACGAAGCGCAACAGCTCCTCCAGGGCGCGCGGCAGCATCTCCGGCTGGGCGCGCAGCTTGGCGAGCTGCTCGGGGTGGGTGAGCAGGGTGTAGGTGAGGTTGCCGAGCTGGTAGGTGCTGGTGTCGTGGCCGGTGACCAGCAGGACCATCGCCATGACGGTCAGCTCGTCCGGGTCGAGCAGCTCGTCGCCGTCGCGGGCGGTGGCCAGGGCGCTGATCAGGTCCTCGCCGGGGTGGGCCCGGCGAGCAGCCGTGAGCTCGGTGAAGTAGTCGCGCAGGGCGGTCTTGGCGGCCTCCTGGCCGTCCCGGCTGCCCGGGCCCATCCGCATCATCGCGACGGCGTGGCCGCGCAGTTCGGCGCGGTCGGCCGCGGGGATGTCCAGCAGTTCGCAGATGGTGGTGAGCGGGAGGCGGCCGGCCAGGAAGTGCATCAGGTCGGCGGGGGCGCCGTGCTCGGTCATCTCGTCGAAGTAGCCGTCGACGGTCCGCTGGGTGGTCGGGCGCATCCGCTCGACCTGGCGGTTGGTGAAGCCCTGGGCGACCAGCCGGCGCAGCCGGTTGTGGGCGGGCGGGTCCATCAGGTTGATCGCCTCGGCCTGGGCGATCGGGGCCGGCGTCATCCGGGGCAGGTCGCGGCCGATGCCCGCGGCGCGGCTGAACCGGCGGTCGGTGGTGACCGTCTTGACGTCCTCGTAGCGGGTGGCCAGCCAGGCCTCGCCCTCGCCGTGCGGCAGCCGGATCCTGGCGACCGGGGCCTCGGTGAGCAGACGCTTCAGGAGGGGGTCGAACTCCAGGCCGTCGGTGTGGTGGAAGGGGCAGTCCCACACGGGGGCGGTGGTGGTCACGGGCCGGTCCAAGTGTCCTCGTCATGCCGGGTGGTGGCGCCCGAGGTGTCGGTTCCGTTCGGGCGTGGACATGCAGATGCTGCCCCATGCACCGGCAAAACGGGGGATTTGGCGAGGAGTTAGCTCTAAGGAGTGAGATTCGGATGATAGTCACGCGAATTGGCGCATACGGAAAGGGACGTTGACGGTCAGCCGCCCCCCGGTGCGACCAGCCCGGTCTCGTAGGCGAGGACCACCGCCTGCGCCCGGTCGCGCAGGTGGAGCTTGGCGAAGATCCGGGCCACGTGGGTCTTCACCGTCGACTCGCTGAGCGTCAGTTCGCGCGCCAGCTCGGTGTTGGACAGCCCGCGCCCGAGCAGCGTGAGCACCTCCGCCTCGCGCGGGGTGAGCGGGGCGAGGTCGCGGTGCAGCGGCGGGCCGTCGGCACCCGGAGCCGGCCGCGGGGCGCCGGCCGCGAAACGCTCGACCAGGCGCCGGGTGATCGAGGGGGCGAGCAGGGCGTCCCCGGTGTCCACCAGCCGGACGGCGGCGGCGAGGTGGGCCGAGGTGACGTCCTTGAGCAGGAAGCCGCTGGCCCCGGCGGACAGCGCGGCGTAGACGTAGTGGTCCAGGTCGAAGGTGGTCAGCATGATCACCCGGCAGCCCGGCACCTGGGCCAGGATGCGCCGGGCGGCCTCCAGGCCGTCCGTGCCGGGCATCCGGATGTCCAGCAGCGCGACGTCCGGGCGGTGCAGCACGGCGGCGGCCACCGCCTCGGCGCCGTCGGAGGCCTCGGCGACCACGTCGATGCCGCGGGCGGTGAGGATCATCCGGAAGCCGGTACGGACCAGCTCCTGGTCGTCGGCGATCACCACGCGCGGACGGCGTTCCCGGTCCTGCTCCACGCCGCCCCCCGTCACGGCCGGTCCAGCGGGATGCGGGCGCGGACCCGGAACCCGCCGCCGAGCCGGCGCCGGGCGTCCAGGTCGCCGCCGTACACCGCGACGCGCTCGCGCAGGCCGATCAGTCCGCGCCCGGCCCCGTCGGGCCGCGGCCCGACCGGCGCGGCGGGTGCCCCGGAGAGCACGCTCGGGCCGCTGTTGAGCACCTCCACCCGCAGGTAGTGGTCCGCGTAGCGCACCGTCACCTCCGCCGTCACCCCGTCCCCGTGCTTGAGCGCATTGGTCAGTGCCTCCTGGATGATCCGGTACGCCGTCACGTCGATGCCGCCGGGCAGCGGCCTCGGCTCGCCGGAGATCCGCACCTCGACCGGCAGCCCGGCGAAGGCGAACCGGTCGATCAGCGGGCTCAGCCGGCTCAGGCTGGGCTGCGGCGCGAAACCGTCCGCGGCCGGCTCCTCGCTGCCGTCCGCCGCGGGGGCGAGCAGGCCGAGCAGGTGCCGCAGTTCGGTCATCGTGTCCCGCCCGGCCGCCTCGACCGCGGCCATCGCGGCCGCCGCCTCCTCGGGCATGGTGGCCAGCACCTCGCGCGCGGCCCCGGCCTGCACCACCATCAGGCTCACGTTGTGGCTCACGATGTCGTGCAACTCGGCGGCGATCCGCGCCCGTTCGGCGTCCACGGCGGTCCGGGCGGCGCTCTCCCGCTCCCGTTCCAGCAGCCAGCCGCGCTCGCCGACGGCCGCGCGGTGCAGCCGCCGCGCCCGGGCCAGCGCCACGGCCAGCCGGCCGGCCGCGGCACTCGCCACACCGGCCACCGCGACGGCCACCCAGTCCCACCCCGTTCCCCACACGACGCCAGCTTCCCAGGTCACGGCATGATCCACATCATCCGGGGGTGCCGCCCCCGTACATCCCGGGTACTACGGCCGCCGCGGTTACACCCGGGGTGGGACGTGACGGCGGGGCACCTGCGCCTACGGTCGTCCACCATGAGCAACGACCACGACGGGACCTCCCGGCCGGGCGACGCGCAGGTCGTCGTCGAGCTGTCCGGAGTCCACAAGGAGTTCGGCGACGCCAGGGCACTCGACGGCGTCGACCTGCGGATCCGCGCCGGCGAGGCGGTCGCCGTGATGGGCCCCTCGGGGTGCGGCAAGTCCACCCTGCTGAACATGGTGGCCGGACTGGACCGCCCCACCGCCGGCACCGTCCGGGTGCAGGGGCAGGACCTCGGGCAGCTGAACGAGAACGGGCTGGCCCTCTTCCGCCGCCGCCACATCGGCATGATCTTCCAGTTCTTCAACCTGATCGACGACCTCCCGGCCCTCGACAACGTCGCCCTGGCCGCCCAGCTGACCGGCACCAGCGCCCGCCAGGCCCGGCGCCGGGCACTGGAGCTGCTGGACGAACTCGGCGTCGCCCACCGCAAGGACGTCTACCCGGCCACCCTGAGCGGCGGCGAGCGCCAACGGGTCGCGGTGGCCCGCGCCCTGATGAACCGCCCGGCGCTGCTGCTCGCGGACGAGCCGACCGGCGCGCTGGACAGCCGCTCGGGCGAGCAGGTGATGGACCTGCTGATCGACCTCAACCAGATCGGGCAGACCCTGCTGATCGTCACCCACGACCCCAACCTGGCCACCCGCTGCGCCAGCCGGCTGGTCGAGGTGGCGGACGGCAAGGTGGCGAACGAGCGGATGCTGGAGGCACAGTCGTGACCGGCGCGGTGTGGCGGGCCTCCCGGGCCGCGGTGAAGCGCCGCCGGGTGCAGACCATCGTGATCGGCCTGGTCGTCTTCTGCTCCACCACGACCGTGCTGCTCGCCCTCGCGGTGATCAGCGCTGCCCGGGCCCCCTTCGACGCGGCCTTCGGCGAGCAGAGGGGTGCTCACATCGTCGCGGCCTTCGACCCGTCCAAGGCCTCCGCCGAGCAGCTGGCCGCCACCGCCCACCGGCCGGGCGTCGAGGCGGCCGCCGGGCCCTTCGACCAGGCCACGGTGGAGATCCCCAGCGACTGGTTCGGCAGCCCGCCCGGACCGCTGACCGTGGTCGGCCGGGCCGACCCGGCAGGGCCGGTGGACCGGGTGGAGCTGCTGTCCGGCCGCTGGGCCACCGCACCCGGCGAGGTGGTCCTCAACTCGCCGTTCGGAGGTGCGGCGGAGAAGCTCCTGAACACCCCGCTCCCCATCGGCGGCGGCCGGCACCTCACCATCGTCGGCTTCGCCACCAGCATGAGCCAGAGCGCCGGCGGCTGGGTCACCCCCGAACAGGCCTCCGCCCTGCACCCCACCGGCCGGCAGATGCTCTACCGCTTCACCGACGCCGCGAGCGAGCAGGCGCTCACCTCCGCCCTCGGCACCGCCACCGAGAGCCTGCCCGAGGACGCGATCGCCAGCGCGCAGTCGTACCTGGTGCTCAAGGACGCCTTCTCGGCGGGGGCCGACGCCTACCTTCCGCTGATGACGGTCTTCGGCGTGCTCGGCCTGGTGGTCTCCGCGCTGATCGTCGGCAACGTGGTGAGCGGCGCGGTGGTCTCCGGCTACCGGCACATCGGCGTGCTGAAGTCGATCGGCTTCACCCCGCGCCAGGTGGTCACGGTCTACCTGACCATGGTCTCGGTGCCCGCGGTCGCCGGCACCGTCCTCGGTACGGCGGTCGGCTGGGTGGCGGCGCACCCGATCCTCAAGTCCGCCTTCTCCGGCATCGTCACCGGCACCGCCGTGATCGAGCCCGCCGGTTGGCTGCCCGTCGCCACCCTGGTCAGCATCCCGCTGCTGGTCCTCCTCGCCGCCCTGGCCCCGGCCTCGCGCGCCCACCGGCTCTCCGCCGCCCAGGCCATCTCGGCCGGCAGCGCGCCGCGCAACGGGCGCGGGCTGAAGATCCAGCGCCGGCTGAGCGGCACCCGGCTGCCGCGCGCGGTCAGCCTCGGCCTCGGCCAGCCCTTCGCCCGCCCCGGCCGCACCGCGCTGACCATGTCGGCGATCGTGCTCGGCGTGGTCACCGTGACGATGACGACCGGTCTGAGCAGCACCCTGACCAAGTTGGTGGACCACACCGACGGCCACACCCACGTCAACGTGCAGACCGCCCACTTCGCGGACAACAAGGTCGAGCCGAAGCTCACTTCGGCTCAGACCGAGGCGATGCTGCGCGCCACCCCCGGCGCCGAGCGGGTCAGCACGCGCGGGCTGGTCCAGGTCGGGCTGGTCGGCCACAACCAGCCCGCGTTCGCCGACTTCTACGGCGGTGACGACATCGCGAACTCCAAGCGGCTCTCGGTGGTGAACGGCCGCCCGGCGACCGGCCCGAACGAGATCGAGGCCGGGCCGTCCTTCCTCCGACAGCACGGGCTCAAGGTCGGTGACAAGCTCACCCTGCTCCTGGACGGGCGGCAGCTGCCCGTCACCCTCGTCGGTGAGGAGGACGAGGGCAACCCGCGGGCGTTCGCCTCCAACGACGCCACCAGGGCCGCGCTCACCGACGACCCGCACGTGGTCGAGTACGACGTGAAGCTCGCCAGGGGCGCCGACGCCGAGGCGTACCGCAAGGCCGTCTCGGACGCCGACCCGAGTCTCTCGACCTCGGTGTTCGACCCCGACCTGGCCGGGCCGGTCGCCGCGGTCATCGCGTTCACCACGATCTTCACGGTGCTGCTGTCGGTGGTCGCCGCGCTCGGCGTCTTCAACACCCTGCTGCTCACCATCCGCGAGCGCCGCCGGGACCTCGGCATGCTGAAGTCGATCGGGATGACGCCCCGGCAGGTGGTGGTGATGACGGTCACCTCGGTGGCCTGGCAGGGCGTGGTGAGCGGGATCATCGGCATCCCGGTGGGAGTGGTGGCCCACCGGCTGCTCGTCGAGCACGTCGGGACGATCATCTTCCGGGAGGAGACGATCGACATCTGGAGCGCGCCGCTGCTCGTCGGCCTGGCCCTCGCGGGCGTCGCGATCGCCGTCCTCGGCGCGCTCGTCCCGGCCCGTTCGGCAGCCCGGCTGCCGATCGCCGAGGTGCTGCACAACGAGTGAGCGCAGACCGTAGGGCGGATGGCCGGTCGGACACCTCGACCGGCCGTCCGTGTCGTCCGGGCTTGCGGTATCGTCCGCCGCGTCTGTCATGGCGCTGACGGATGCTCAATCCACGCTGTGTGGACGCCTATCATCGCGCCATGGCCACCGCTGAGCTGATCCGCATCGTCTCCCGCTCCTCGCCCATGGCACTCGCCCAGGTCGAGCGGGTCCGTACCGAACTCGCCGCCCGGCACCAGGGTCTGCGCACCGAGGTGGTGCCCGTCACCACCTCGGGCGACCGCTGGACGGGTGATCTCGCCCAGCTCGGCGGCAAGGGCGCGTTCACCAAGGAGGTCGACGCCGCGCTGCTCGCCGGGGAGGCCGACGTCGCCGTGCACTGTCTCAAGGACGTCCCCGCCGACCGCCCGCTGCCCGCCGGCACCGTCTTCGCCGCCTACCTGCGCCGCGACGACATCCGCGACGCCCTCGTCCACCCCGGCGGCCTCACCCTGGCCGCACTCCCGCCCGGCACCCGGATCGGCACCTCCTCCGTCCGCCGGGTCGCCCAGCTCGCCGCCTCCCACCCGCACCTGGAATGCGTCCCGATCCGCGGCAACGCCAACAGTCGGCTCGCCAAGCTGGAGGCCGAGGACGTCGACGCGCTGCTGCTCGCCGTCTCCGGCCTGGAACGGATCGGTGAGCAGGCGAGGATCACCGAGGTGCTCGGCATCGAGGCGATGTGCCCGCCGATCGGCGCCGGCATCCTCGTCCTGCAGTGCCGCGAGGGCGACACCGCGACCATCGAGGCGGTCTCCGCCCTCGGTCACCACGACACCTGGCGCGAGGCGGCGGCCGAGCGGATGTTCCTGCACGCGCTCCAGGGCCACTGCAACAGCCCGATCGCCGGTTACGCCAGAGCGGAGAGGGACGGCCGCCTCTCGCTGCGCGGCCGGGTCTTCACCCCGGACGGCAAGCAGGTGCTGGACGCCCACGAGTGGGCGGGCGCGCTCAGCCCGGAGGACCTCGGGACCTCGGTGGCGCTGGCGCTCAAGCGGCAGGGGGCGCAGGAGCTGATCTCCTCGATCCCGCACTGATCCGGCCGGGCCGAGTGCCTCACGGCATGGGCCCGGCCGAGGGAGGCACTGGTGGCCGAGCGTCGCCCCGATCGTGGCGGTACCGCCGATGGCCGGTACCGCCGCGATCGGGGCGGTCGTGCATCTGCCGGCCGCCGCCATCGAGGAGGGCCGGGGCATCTCCTCGATGAGCGGTGTCCTGGCCGGCACTGCCTACCGCCTACCGCCTACCGCCTACCGTCTGCTGCCGGCCTGACGACCCGGCCTCACTTCAGGTGCCGGGCGAAGAACCGGGCCCCGGCGTCGAGCTCGTACTGCGGGACGCCGGTGTGCCCGCCCATGTTGGCGTGCAGGGTCTTCTCCTTGGAGCCGAAGGCGTCGAACAGGTCCAGGGCCGCCTGCCGGGGGTTCCCCTCGTCGTCCCACTGCAGCAGGACCTGCAGCGGGATGGTGACCTGCCGGGCTTCCTCGAAGATGGCGGCGGGCACGAGACTCCCGGCGAAGAGACCGGCGGCCGCGATGCGCGGCTCGACCACCGCCAGCCGGACGCCGATGGAGATGATTCCCCCCTCGTATCCGACCGGGCCGCCGATCTCGGGCAGCGAAAGGAGGGCGTCCAGGGCGGCCTGCCATTCCGGGACGGCCTTCTCGACCAGCGGGAGGATCAGGGCGTCGATGATCTCGCCGCTGACCGGCTCGCCGGCTTCCATCACCCGGCGCAGGTCGGCGCGGGCCTGGTCGGCGGCGGCCCAACGGGGACGGTCACCGCTTCCGGGGAGTTCGATGGTGGCCGCGGCGAAGCCGTACTCCGCCGCGTAGTACCGGGCCCGCCCCGCCAGCCGGGGGTACACCTTGCTCAGTCCGAGCGGCGGGGGACAGATCAGGATCAGCGGCGCCGGTGCGGACGCGGAGGCGGACGCGGGCGTCCACAGGATGCCGGGGATCTCGCCGAGGGTGAACTCGCGCTCGACGACGTCGTTGTCGAAACGCTGCTCAGAAGTGAAGTGCATGGTCGTGCCTTTCGGGAGTGCTCAGAGATGGCGCTCCCGGACGACGACCTATCGCCCGACCGTGACCCCGGAGGGGAGCACCCATGTCGATACTGCGTTCACGGGTACCACCTCCTCGTTCTCTTGCACGGCCTCCGGAAAGTTAGCAGTGGTTGCCCTGGTCCGCAAACGGGTTTTTGCGGTGGCTCCGTGGCCGGATGCCGTGGAGCCACTCGGGCCCGGGGACCGCACGGCCGGAACGCCGTGCGGTGACCGTGCGGTGACCGTCCGGTGGTTTTCCCCGCCTCCGGTGAGAACCGGGCGAGTGTTCGGTGCGTCCGTTTGAGGCGTGATCAGTGCGGTGCTCGGCGGGATGCCGATGTTCTGGCCCGGGCTGCTGCTCTCACTGGTGCCCGCGGCTCTGCTGAACCGGCCGGTGGGGCGGTTGCTGCGGGCCCACTGGGTGGTGGGCTTCGTGCTGCTGCTCGGACTCGGCGGGGTGGTCGTGGCGACGCTGCTGCCGGAGGCGTTCAGGCTCTCGGAGGGCGCCGTCCGGCAGTGCGCCCTGGAGGGTGGCCGGCCGCGATCGCCGTACGAACTGCTGCACGTTCGGCACATCGAGCTCAAGCTGGCGACGTACGCCCCGGTCGGGTTCGCGGCCGCACTGGCGGGCACCCGGCGGCGGGCGGCGGTGGCGCTGCTGGGTGCGGCGGCGCTGCCGTTCGCGGTGTCGGCGGTGCAGTACGCGCTGCCGGCGATCGGGCGGGACTGCGACGTGCAGGACGTCTGGGACGGGGTGCAGGGGGTCGTCCTGGGAGCGGCCTTGGGGCTGGTGGCCGGGCCGCTGGTACGGGCGGTGCGGGCGCGGGCGGTGTGAACTACTCGTCGATCAGTGGGAACAGGCGCGTCACGGCTGCGACCGGGCGAGCCTCGGCGGGGCGGGAGGCCGGGTCGGTCTCGCGGCCCCGGTAGCGGGCGAGGACCTGGCGGACGGCCTCGCCGACGGCGGTCAGTTCCTCGGGCGTCAGGTAGACGACGGCGCTGAAGGCCTCGTCCCGCTGCCACTCGGCCGGGGCCTCGGCGCGCCGGGCGAGCCAGCGCTGGTGACTCTCGTCCTCCAGGCCGCGCGCCAGCTCGCCGAACTCTCCTTCTGCTGAGGGCGGTTGGGCCGTCGGAAGCCGCCACGGCCGGGCCCGCCCGTCGGTGGCCGGGGCCTCCTCGATCAGCCCGTACCGGGCCAGCTGCCGCAGGTGGAACGAGCAGAGGCCCGAGCTGAGGCCGAGCCGGGCGGCGGCTTCGGTGGAGGTGACGGTGCCGTGCTCGGCGAGCAGTTCCAGCAGCGCGGTGCGGACGGCGTGCTCGGGGAGGGGGCCGCTTCTGACGAGGTCTTCGGTCACTTTGCAAAGTCTGCTACTTTGCAAAGCTGGCAGCAAGCCCAGCCTCTCGAAGGAGCACCCGTGTCCGAGCCGCGCGAACGCCCGACCGTCCTGCGGATCACCGAGGTGGGGGAGGAGATCCTCCGCCGCACCTGCCGCACGGCGACGGAAGAGGACTTCGGCAGCGAGCGCCTGGCGCAGCTCATCGACGACATGTTCGCCACCATGCACGTTGCCGACGGCTGCGGCCTCGCCGCCAACCAGGTGGACGTGGACCTGCGTCTGTTCGTCTACGACTGCCCCGACGACGACGGCGTCCGGCACACCGGGCACATCCTCAACCCGGTGGTCGAGGAACAGGATCCCGGGCGTGCGCTGATCGAGGAGACCGAAGGCTGCCTCTCCGTTCCCGGCGCCAACACCAGGCTCGCCCGCCCGGCCCGGACCGTGGTGCGCGGCGTCAACCGGCACGGCGAGCCCATCACCATCGACGGCACCGGCTACTTCGCCCGTTGCCTCCAGCACGAGACCGACCACCTGAACGGCGGGCTCTACATCGACCGCCTCTCCGCCCGGGACCGCAAGCGGATGATGAAGCAGACCGCGGACCGGCGGGAGAAGGTGTTCGCCGAGCGCGCCGCCAGGGCAGCCAAGCTGGTCGGGTGACCGGTTCCTCCCACCTCGCCGTCGTCCGATGCCTCTGCGCGCTCGCCGATTCGAGGGAGCGGCAGCGATTGTTCCGAGGCGGACGGGGTGCGAGGGGAATCCCTGGTCCGCAGAGGCGCGCGCTCCCAGTCGTGCGCCCCCGGAAAAAAGGGAGAACAGTCATGCGTCGTCGTATCGCGGGGGTCGGCATGCTGGCCGTCGCCGGTGTGCTCGCACTCGCCGTTCCCGCCCAGGCAGCCACGGGCGTCCTGGTGGTGAACGGGGTACCCAAGGAGAATCCGCAGCGGGGCTGCTACGCGACCTCGTCCCCGGTGTCCATCCTGAACCTCACGGATTCGACGGTTCTGGTGCACTCCGCGGCGAACTGCCAGGGGCCGGTGACGGCGGAGGTGGATCCCGGGACGTTCGCGCGGGCCATCGGGGCGAGCTACTTCGTCCTCTGAGCCGGGCTGCAACGTGATGGAGTGGGAAGTCGGCGGGTCCGACTTCCCACTCCTGTGAGGTGGCGGAACTGTCGCAAGGCTGAGCTGTGCACCTTGTCGGGCGAACACGGCGGGCCGCAGCACTAGGGTGGCGCGGTGACCGAACCCGCGCACCTCGCCGCCGTCCGGACGTCGTACGACACCGTCGCCGCCGACTACGTCCGCCTCGTGGTCCCGCCGGAGGGCATGGACCCGGTGTCCCGGGCGATGCTCGCCGCCTTCGCCGAGCTGGTGCGGGAGTCGGGCTGTGGCGAGGTCGCGGACCTCGGCTGCGGGCCGGGGCGGGTGACGGCGTACCTGGACGGTCTGGGGCTGTCGGCTTTCGGCGTCGACGTGTCGGGCGAGATGGTCGCCCTGGCGCGTCGGGCCTACCCCGAACTGCGCTTCCTGCACGGCTCGATGGCTGCCCTCGACCTGCCCGACGGCGCCCTCGGCGGCATCCTCGCCTGGTACTCCGTCCACCACACCCCCGCCGAACAACTTCCGCATCTCTTCGCCGAGTTCCATCGCGTCCTCGCCCCCGCCGGCCACCTCCTCCTCGGTGGCCACGCCGGCGAGGCCCAACTGCTGCGCCCCACCCAGGCGTACGGCCACCCAGTGTCGTACGCCTCGCATCTCATCCCGGCCGGGCAGCTCGTGGACCTCCTTGAACGGGCCGGCTTCACCGTCACGAGCCGCCTCGAACAGCCGCACCCCCAGAAGGAAGCCCGCTCCTACGTCTGCCTGCTGGCCCGCGCGTGAGACCCGACATCCCGCATCTGTACGGGTCGTAGCGGTCGGACGGGCGGTGCTTCATGCGTGTCGGCTCCGCTGGTAGTGGGTGCGCCCCTTGGCGGAGTTCCCACACGTGCCCATGTCGCACCAGCGGCGGCGACCGCCTCGGGAGCTGTCGATGAACACCCAGCCGCAGCGATGACCGGGGCAGACGCGGGTGCGGTCCAGCGGCAGCGAGCGAAGCAGGTCGAACGCCCAGAGAGCGAGTGCGTGGTTGAGGTACTCCAGCCCCGAATCCCCAACGCTGACCAGGAGTTGTGGCGCGTTCCCGTGGACGGCGAGGTGGGCGCGGGCGGCGGCACGTTTCCAGTGCTGCTCGACCTGGGCGAGCGCCTCCGCGGGGGCGGGGGCGTCCTGGTCGATCAGCGCCGTGATGAGCGCGTGCAGGGCCTCGCGCAGCTCGCGGCCGCGGTCCAGGGCCTGTGCGGCGTTGGCGGGCTGGGCGTCGGCGAGCTGCTGGAGAGCCGCGAGGTCGGCGGGGTCGAACTCGCCGGTGAGGGCGGCCCATTCCAGCAGGCGCGGGTAGCCGTCGAGCCAGTCGATGCCCTCGGCGTCGCGTGCCGTGACCGTGTTCACCAGGTCGACGACGAGGTGCCCGCCGACCAGGTCGCGGGGCGTGAAGGTGTGCGCCGCGATGGTTCCCGTCATGCCTGATCGCCTCTCCTGTCCTTGCCATGCTCTATCCAACCAGTGTACTGATGTTATCCGGTTGGAAACGATGGTCCCCGACTGAAAAGGAGACGGCCATGGCTGCCGCCGTCGAGCTCATCACGGCCCCCTGGAACCTCGGCCTGCGCCCGCCCGCGCCAGGCCACGAACCCGGCACCTGGCGGGCCCCGCAGGCACTGCGCTCGGCGGGGCTGGAAGCGCGGCTGCGGCCGGCCCGGGTGGTGGAGCTCGACCGCCCGCCGTACGACGTCGAAGCGCAGCCGGCCACCCGCATCCGCAACGGCGTGACCATCCGCGAGCACACGCTGCGGCTGGGCGAGGCGGTCCGGGAGGCGCTCGCCGCCTCCCGGTTCCCGGTGGTGCTGGGCGGCGACTGCAGCATCCTGCTGGGGTGCCTGCTGGGAGCCCGGAGCGAGGGCCGGTGCGGCCTGGTTCACCTCGACGGGCACAGCGACTTCCGGCATCCCGGCAACTCGGATGTCGGGCTGTCGTCCCTCGGCTCGGTGGCCGGCATGGACCTGGCCCTCGCCACCGGCCGGGGCGAGCCGTTGCTCACGGAATGGCCGGCGGTGGGCCGGCCGCTGGTCGCCGACGAGGACGTGGTCCAGATCGGCGATCGGGAGAGCGAGGAGGTTCCGCCGGTTGTCCGCTTCACCGCCCAGGAGATCGAGCGGATCGGCATCGCCGAGCTGGGGGAGAAGGTCGTCGCCCACTGGGAGGGGCGCGGGCTGGAACGCGTCTGGCTGCACGTGGACTTGGACGTGCTGGACGAACGTGTCCTGCCCGCGGTGGACTCCCCGGGGCGTCCTGGGTTGGACTTCGCCCAGCTGGGTGGGCTCGTCTCAACGCTGGTCGGCACTGGCCGGGTGATCGGGCTGGACGTCGCCATCTACGACCCGGAACTCGACCCGCACGGGGTGTACGCCGCCCCGATCGTCGAGTGCCTGGCGTTGGGCCTCAGCTGACGTCGGCGGTGGCGGCGAACTTCACGAACGCCTCCCAGGTGGCCGGCTCGAAGGCGAGCTGGGGGCCGCTCTTGTCCTTGGAGTCGCGGACGTGGACGACACCGGGGGTCTCGGCGACCTCGATGCAGGCGCCGCCTTCGTTGCCGCTGTGGCTGCTCTTGAACCAGGCCAGTTCCATGTTTGTGACGGTACGCCAACGGCCCGCCACCCGGAAGGCGGTGGGCCGTTGAGGGGGGTCTTCGGATCAGACCTCGGTGGTGGCGGCGAACTTCACGAACGCCCCCCACGCGGCCGGCTCGAAGGCCAGCTGGGGGCCGCTCTTGTCCTTGGAGTCACGTACGTGGACGACACCGGGGGTCTCGGCGACCTCGATGCACTGGGCTTCCTCGTTGGTGCTGTAGCTGCTCTTGAACCACGCCAGCTCGGCCATGCCTACCGCTCTCCCAGAATCGCTTCGATCAAGGCCAGGGACTCCCTCAGCCCCAGGGCCTGGGCCCGGATACTGCTGTACCGTGCGGCCATATTACGGACTTCCGCCGGATCCGTGATCAGACGGTTCACGTGCTGCGCCGCGGCATAGCCGATCTGCGGTCGGCCGGGCGGGGTCAGAATGGTGAACGAGCCGCCCATTCCCGCGTGACTCATCCGGTCGAGCGGCATGACCTGGAGTTCGGGGCCCCGCATCTGCCCCACCTTCAGCAGGTGTTGGAGCTGCTCCCTGTGCACGTCCCACCCGCCCAGCGGGCGACGGAGCACGCTCTCATCGATCACCCACGTCACCACCGGCACGGGCCAGCGGGCCAGGATCTCCTGCCGGGCCAGTCGCGCCGCCACCCACTCGTCGATCTGCTCGGGCGAGAGAACCGGCCGACGCATCTCGTACAAAGCGCGGATGTACGCCTCGGTCTGAAGCAGTCCCGGAATCACCATCGTGCCGTACTCGTGGATCTCGATGGCCCGGTTCTCCTCCGACGTGAAGGCTTTGGAGAAGGCCGGATGACGCTCACTCATCCGGACCTTCGCCTTCATCACGTCGTCCGCGATGACCCTCAAGGCACCACCGGCGTTGATGATCGGGTCCACCTTCGTCAGGTACTCGATCCTCGCCGTTCGCACGCCCCGCTCCATCGCGCCGATCTGGTCCTCGCTGTAGCCGGTCAGCTTGGCCAGCTCCTTCTGCGTGATGCCGGCCCGCTCACGGAAGTGCTTGATCAGCTTGCCCACCGCGCTGTAGAACTCCGCGACCCCGTCCGAGTTCTCCGCCGTCTCACCGTCATCGAACACCGTGCGCTCGACGCCAGCCATGACCACCACCTGCCCTCGCGATCGATTGATCCGGGCCGACCGACAAGCCGACCCTTTGTGTCCGTACATGCACTCTCCGTGCCCGCCGAATTCATGGCCAGCGTACGTCGGTCACGCCACGCTTCTTCCCATGACGACCGAAATCCCCCTCGACAACCCCCGGTCCCACACCACCACCCTCACCGCCTCACCCAAGGGCGCAGCCATCTGCCGACGCCTCGCCAGGCGTCAACTCACCGACTGGGGGCTGCACTCCACGCACACCGAACCGTTCCACTGCGCGCTGCTGATCGTCGCGGAGCTCGCCGCCAACGCGATCACGCACGGACGCCTTCCGGGGCGCGGGTTCGAGCTCCACCTCTCACTCACCACCACCGTGCGCCGGGGCACCACCCTCCGCATCGAGATCAGCGACCCCCGGGGTGACAAGCTCCCCGTTCTCCCCGCCGTCCACACCCTCAACGCCCAGACCGGACGCGGCCTCACCCTCATCGACGCCCTCTGCCACCGCTGGGGCACCATCCCCCGCCACCCCAACTCCAAGACCGTCTGGGCCGAACTCGACCTCACCGACCCCACCACCCCCGATGCCCCCTGAACCCCGCCATAGCTCCACCCCAACACGCCCATGAACCACCAGGAGTGGGAAGTCGACCAAGCCGACTTCCCACTCCTTCGACATCCGAGATTTGTGGGACATCCCCGTGTCGACCACCGCTGCCAGGATGTGGTGCACGGGCCCGAACACTCCGGCCGGGCTTCGGATTTCGGGCCCCGCGCGTCGTTCGTGCGGCGCTGCGCCGGAGCATCCGGCTGTCTCGAAGGAGAGGTCCACACTCATGAAGGTCTGCCGACTTGCCGCCGCCGCGGCCACCGCGGCCGTGCCGGCCCCCGTGCTCGTCCTGGCCACCGGCACCCAGGCGAACGCCTACCCCAGGGTGCTGTCCAAGGAGGAGCAGTGCACTGCGGCGTACAACGTCAACTACTGGGTCGGCGGCGCGTCCTACGCCCGCACCCAGTGGTACGCCTGCATGGCCTGACCGCCCCCGCGGCACGCCAACGCACCGACAAACCGCCGGGAATGGGAAGTCGGCCAGGGTCTGCCCTGCGAATGATCATCTTCCCGCGCGCGGAACTGTTGCCCCAGATACCGGCGGCCGAGGGAATCGATCCTTCCGGCTGGTCTCCCGTGCCCTTGGCGCCTGTGGCGGCGTTAAGCCGCTGACGATCACTCGGAGCGCGAAGGAGACCGCCGTGGAACGACGTCGAATCCGCAACGCCGTCCTGGGAGCGTGCAGCGCGGCGGCGGCCGTGGGCGTGCTCGTGCCCGCGCAGCCCGTCCAGGCAGCCGAGGGCTATCCCCGCCCTGCGCTTCCCCTCGTGATGGATCAGGCGTTCCAGGACGAGGCCCTCCAGGCGCACAACCAGTACCGTGCCAAGCACAACTCCCCGCCCATGACGCTCGATCCCGAACTCGTCGAGTACGCCAAGCAGCGCGCCACTCACCTGAGCACCGGGCATAGGCTCGACCTGGTGCACGAGGGGCGGGTCATGGGCGTGGGAGAGAACGCGTGGTGGGGCTGGGGCGGGCCCCTTGAGCTGGGCGTCGAGGCGGCCCCGGCGCGTTCCGCGGTGGACGCCTGGTACAAGCAGGGCAGCGACTACAAGTTCGACAAGCCCGGCTACGACCAGAACCCGGGCACGGGCCTGTTCACCCAGGTGGTGTGGAAGGCCACGACCCGCATCGGCTGCGCCCGGGCCGCCGGCGAGGGGACGGCCGAGACCAAGGACGGCCTGGAGTCGTACATCGTGTGCCTGTACAAGAAGCCGGGCGACGTCGGCGACCCGGCCGCCTACCAGCAGAACGTGCTGCCTCCGGTGAACAACTGAACACTGCCTGAAGCTGCTTGGCGCCGCCGCCCCTGCCGTCCTCCCGCGATGGCGAAGGTGTGGGAAGTCGGCCCGCCCGACTTCCTGCTCCACGTCTCCGGGCAAACCCTGACGCAAGATCAGGGAGCGGCGGCCTCCCGCCCCTGATGCCCCGGACGGGCGGCACCGGAAGACTCGTGGGGGGGGGGGGGGGCCCCCCCCCCCCCCCCCCGCCCCGCCGCCCGCCCCCCCCCCGCCCCCCCCCCCCCCCCCCCCCCCCCGGGGGGGGCCGCCCCCCGGGGCCCCCGGCGGCGCGAAGGA
>NZ_JBIWNZ010000022.1:84901-106326 GCF_044767505.1 Kitasatospora sp. NPDC101235 | reverse complement strand
GGGCGGGGGGGGGGGGGGGGGGGGGGCGCCGGCCGCCCCCCCCCCCCCCCGGGGGGGGGGGCCCCCCCCCCCCCCCGCGGGGGGGGGGGGCCCCCCCCCCCCCCCCCCCCCCCACGACCAGTCTGGAGCCGGACCACGTGAACGCGCACACGAACCGCACCCGTTGGACCGTCCTGGCCGGCGGCGCCCTGGCGGCCGTACTGACGGCCGGGGTGGGCACGCCCGCCCTCGCCGCGGCGCCCTCCGCCACCCCCGCCGCCGCACCGTCGACCAGTCCGTCCGCACTGCCGCCGCTGGACCCGGCGGCGATCCGTTCCGCCCTCACCCGGCGGCCCGCCGCCGACGTCTCCGCCGGGTTCGTACGGGTCACCGGCTCCGCGGGGAGGTTCGAGGGCAGCTCGGCGGAGGCCGGGACGGCGGTGGACCCGCACGGCAGGTTCCGGATCGGGTCGATCTCGAAGGTCTTCACCGCCACCGTCGTCCTCCAGCTCGCCGCCGAGGGCCGGATCGACCTCGACGGCAGCGTCCGGCAGTACCTCCCGGACTTCCCCTTCCCGTCGGTCACGGTGGGGCAGCTGCTCGACCACACCAGCGGGCTGCCCGGCGGCTCCAACAGGTTCTGGGGCGACGGCACCACCGGCTGGTTCGCCGAGCACCGGCTCGAAGCGCCCGCCCCGCAGGAGATCGTCGCCACGATGGCCGGCCAGCCGTTGGCCTTCGACCCCGGCACCGCCCAGCAGTACAACGGCATGAACACCTTCGTCGCCGGGCTGGTCGTCGAGAAGGCCACCGGCCACCGCTACGCCGACGAGCTGCGCGACCGGATCATCCGCCCGCTCGGCCTGCGCGACACCTCCCTCCCGGACGCCGGTGACCCGCAGCTGCGGCACCCGGCGACCCGCCCGTACCTGACCGTCCCCGACGCCGGCGGCGGCTCGCACCGGGCGGACGTGACCGAGCAGAGCCCGTGGCCCTGGGCCGAGGGCGGCATGATCTCCAGCGCCCCCGACCTGGACCGCTTCATGACCGCGCTGTTCCGGGGCCGCCTCCTCCCGCGGGCCCAGCAGGAGAAGCTCTTCACCGTCCCGGACGTGCCCGTCGCCCCGGGCAGCAGCCACTGCCCGGACGGCACGGCGTGCATGAGCATGGGCCTCGAACGCCTCGCGGCCGGCGGCATCGTGGCCTGGGGCAAGACGGGTTCCCGGCCCGGCTCCACCAGCGGCGTCTTCGCCACCCGCGACCTCGCCCGCACGGTCGTGTACTCGGTCGACCCGACCGCGCTCACCGGCGCCGAGAGCCAGTACGCCCTCGGGCTGCTGACGTCCTCCTTCGGCCTGGGGGCCAAGGGCTGACGGTCCGTCTCGGCCACGGGGATGACGGGCGGTTGGCTCGTACGGGGGAGGCGATGGGGCCGCACGGTGGACGTGGGGCGGGGGTGGTGTCCGCGAGGGTGGACGCATGCTGAAGAACATCCCGGTGGGCGACACCGAGCGCCCCGTTCCCCGGTGGGCCCTGCGGCTCGCCAAGGCCCTCCCGTTCATCGTGCTGCCGCACTGCCTGTGGCGGCTGCCGTTCGCGTTCGACTTCCGGATGGGCACCGTCGAGCCGAACGCCCCGGCCTTCGTCTGGTGGGCCACCCCGTACGTGATCGGCCTGAGCGTGCTCACCGAGGCGCTGACGATCCTGACCCTGGGGCTGGTCAGCGGCTGGGGAGAGGTGTTCCCGCGCTGGGTGCCCGTTCTGCGCGGGCGCCGGGTGCCGCCGCTCGCGGCGGTCGTCCCGGCCGTGCTCGGGGGTCTGGTCCTGGTGGCCCTCTTCGACGGCATGCCCCTCGCCTGGCTGGGGGTGTTCGAGGAAGTCGGCTACAGCAACGGCTGGTGGATGGTCCTGGGGCGGATCTGCACCTCGACGGCGATCTTCTGGGGCCCGGCCACCCTCGCGCTCGCCTGGGCCTACCACCGCCGTCGGCGCTCGGGCGCCGCGTGAGTCCGTCCCCTCCGTGGGGGGGGGGGGCCGCGCGCGCGCCCCGGCGCCCCCCCCCGCGGGGGGGGGGGGCGGGGGGGGCGGGGCCCCCGCCCCGGGCGGGGGGGGGGGGCCCGCCCCCCCCCCCCCCCCCCCCCCCCCACGGAGGGGTGTGCTCGGTGGCTGCCGTCGCACTCCGCGAGGGTGGAGAAGGCGCGTACAGGGCTAGCGGGCGCCGTTGCCCGTGGTCAGCGAGTCGGCGAGCCGCTCCGCGGTGTCCGCGTCGAGCGCGCCGTGCCCGAGCAGGAAGCGGTACCAGAAGACCCCGTAGACCTGGTCCGCGATGAGGTCCAGGTCGGCGTCCCCGGCCAGCTCGCCGCGCTCGCGTCCCTTGGCGAGGAGTTCGCGCAGCGCGGTGCGGCGGGCGGCGGTGAAGCTCCGCATCAGCTCGGCGAGGTGCGGGTCGCGGGCGGCCTCGCGGGCGACGGTGCGCAGCGCGGAGGCGGTGGTGTCACGCCCGGCCGCCTCGAAGGTGGTGGCGATGAAGGCCCGCAGGTCAGTGCGCAGGTCGCCGGTGCCGGGGCCGTGGACGTCCTGGTCGGCGCGGTCGGTGAGGGCGTCGAGCAGCACGGCGCCCTTGGAGGGCCACCAGCGGTAGACGGTCTGCTTGCCGACGCCGGCCGTGCGGGCGATGGCGTCGATGGTGACGGGTGTGCCGTCGGACTCGGCGAGCAGGCGCAGCGCGGCGTCGAGGATCGCCCGGTGAGCGGCCTCGTTGCGGCGGCGTCCGGTGTGCGGGCGTACGGCCGGGGCGGCCTCGGCGCCCTTGGTCTCGCTCATCGTGTTCCCTCTCCTCCTGCCCCCGCTTGACAAGACTAACAGTCTCGACAACCATCGTTGCCGGAACCAGCGGTCTCGACAATTCGAAGGGCCCCACCACCATGAGCACTGCGTCAAACCTCTTCGCCGGACAGCGCGTCGTCGTGATGGGCGGCAGCTCGGGCATCGGCGAGGCGGCCGCCGCCGCCTTCGCCGCGGACGGCGCCGAGGTCGTGGTGACCGGCCGCGACCGCGACCGGCTGGACGCCGCCGTCGCCCGGATCGGCGGCAAGACCACCGGTCACCAGCTGGACGCGGCCGACCCGGCCGCCCTCGCCGACTTCTTCGCCACGGCCGGCGCCGTGGACCACCTGGTCGTCGCGGTCAGCGGCGCGGCCGGCTCCGGCCCCTTCGCCCGGCTCGACCTGGCCGACCTCGCGACCGGCTTCGACGCCAAGTTCTGGCCGCAGGTGCGCGTTCTCCAGGCTGCGCTGCCGCACCTGCGCGAGGACGGCTCGGTCACCCTGATCACCGCCGCCTCGGCCCGTGCCGCCATCCCCGGCACCGCCGGACTGGCCGCCATCAACGGTGCCCTGGAGGCGATGGTCCCTCCGCTGGCCGTCGAGCTCGCCCCGCTGCGGGTCAACGCCGTCTCGCCCGGCGTGATCGACACCCCGTGGTGGGACCGCGTCCCGGCCGAGCAGCGGGCCGCGCTGTTCGAGGGCCTTGCCGCCACCACCCCGGTCGGCCGGGTCGGCCGCGCGGAGGACGTCGCCCGGGCGATCCACATGCTGGCGGCCAACACCTTCGTGACGGGTGTGGTGTTCGACTGCACCGGCGGGGCCAACCTGCCCACCGGTCGCTGAACCGGGCACCGTCACAGGTCACCCCTATGGTTCGACCGTGAACGCGCCGGTGGCCCCTGGCCCTCCGGCGCCTCGGCCGCTTGCCTGATCAGCCCACGTACTGGCCGAGGATCTTCGCGAACTCGTACGGCTGCTGAGGGATGTTGGTGCACGTGGACAGCGAGCCGCCGGTGCAGGCGTTGGCGTCCCGGGTGGCGTCCCAGAAGGAGAGCATCCCGAGGTGGTTCTGCCGGGCGAAGGCCACCAGCTGCTGGGCGTCGGCCTGGTTGTAGACCTGGTGGTCGTCGTTCTCGCCGATCATCGGGGTGACGCCGGCCATGGCCCACAGTTGGGCGTCGGTCTTCGCCGGGTGGAGCGCCTTGAGCTGTCCGAACAGCGATTGCGCGGCCTGCACGGCGGCGTCGCCGTAGTCGGCCCCGCTCCGGTAGTAGTCCATCGCCATGATGTTGACCAGGTCGACGGTCACCCCGGCGTCCCGGGCGGACTTGACGATGGCGACGCCCTCGGCGGTCAGGCCCTCGGGCAGGACGGGCAGGGTGAAGGAGACCCGGAGGCCCGGGTGGGCCTGCTGGAGCTTGGCGAGCGCGGCGGAGCGGCGGTCGTCGGCGGCGGTGTCGGCGATGGCCGCGCCCTCGATGTCGAAGTCGACGTAGCGCAGGTCGTAGGCCTTCACCACGGCGTCGTACTCGGCGAACAGCGAGTCCACCGTGGTGCAGGCGGCCGCGAGTTCGGTGCCCGCGGCGCCGCCGAAGGAGACCTTGACGTCGCCGCCGGCCGCGCGCAGCGCGTCCACCTGGTCCTTGGCCCAGGCGGTGCGCGGGTCGTAGGCGTTGAACCAGCTGGCCTTGCAGCCGACGCCGGTGACGAAGCCCATCGTGTAGCCCTTGAGGCCGCCGGCCTTGGCCAGGTCGGGCATCGACGGGGTGGGCCAGGCGCCCATGTCGATGTACGGGGCGACCGGGAGGGCGACGTTCGGCGCCGGGGTGCCCGGGCCGCCGGTGGGCGTGCCGGTCGGGCTCGGCGGGGTCGAACTCGGCGGCGGGGTGGTCGGGTTGCCGCCGCCGGGGCCGGTCAGGGCGATGTCGTCGGCGAGGTAGCCACCCTGCCCGTACCAGCCGTGCAGGTACACGGTGACGCTGGTGGTGGCCGGTCCGGTGGTGAAACCGGTGGACAGCTGCTGCCAGTCGGCACCGCCGGCGGTCCAGGTGGCCGGGTCGGTGAGGCCGCTGCCGGTGGCGCCGAGGTAGACGTACTGGCCCTGCACCCAGGCGCTGAGGGTGTACTTGGTGTTGGGCTGGACGCTGACGGTCTGGCCGCACTGCGCGGTGTCGCTCGCGCTCACCGCCCCCTTGAGTGCGTACGTCCCGCTGTGCGCACCGGAGTTGACCACGCTGCCGGTCCCGGCGGAACAGCTCCAGGGGCTGATCGCGCCGCCCTCCAGGCCGCCGTTGGCGAGCAGGTTGCCGTCGGCGGCACCCGCGTTCCCGGCGAGGACGGCCAGGCCGCCGGCGGCCAGCGCGGTGGCGGCGGCGAGGCTCAGCAGGGTGGTCCGGCGGGCGGGGCGGCGGTGGGTGGGGGCGTGCTGGGGCGCGCTGGGCATGGGGGTGCCTCTCGGGACGTGGTGGCCGCCCGCGCCGCGAGGGGGGAGGCACGGGGCGGGCGGCGGCCTGGGGTGGTCCGGTGCGGGGGAGCGCGGTGCTGAGCATCAAACTGGACTAGACCAGCTGTGCACGTCAAGCACTTCCCGGGCCCGGACGCCTCACCGAGGGCAGGGTTTAGGAACGGTTAAGCAGCGGCGGGCGGCCGCCGGACGGTCAGCTGCAACAGGCCTTGCACTCCTTGACCTGCACGTCGTCGATCACCGGCCCGTACGCCCCGGCCACGGTGCTGGTGAAGCCCAGCGTGGTCGTGGAGTTCTGTGCGACGAAGGTGAACTGCCGCCCCACGTAACCCATTGCGGCGCTCGTCTTGCCGGTGACGTCGAAGGTGAAGGCCTGGAAGTCCTGGCCGTCGATCCGGGCCACGCCGGTCCGCACCGCGGGCCCGCCCGCCGGGTTGCCGGCCAGCGCGTACGTCACCGTGTAGGTGGTGCCGGGCACGGTGGCGAAGGTCTGGGCGATGCTGCCGCTGTTGTTGCCGTTGAGGTCCAGCGACTGGTCGCCCTCGGCGGCCTGCCAGAAGCCCGCGCCGATCAGGTCGACGGTGCCCGCGGTGACCCGCCAGGGGCCGAGGGCCTGGCCGGCGGACAGGGTGCTGAAGGCGTTCGCCGGGGCCTTGGGGGTCTCGAAGCTGCCGTCGTCGAAGCGGCTGGCCGCGCGCTGCCCGCCGGCGGCCTGCGCCGGGACGGTGAGCGCGGTGGCGGTGGCCGCGAGCAGGGCGACGGCGGCGATGCGGGTGCGCGAGAGCGGCATGGGGTCCCCACTTTCCATGGTGGCCGGCCGCGGTGGTCGGCTGCGCACAGAGCGTCGACCGTCGCGGCGGGCCCTGCCAAGGCCGGACCGGTGGCGCCCGGTGGTGCGGGGGTTCGTGAGTCGGGCTCTTGCGCGCCGGTTTGACGGATGGTCACCTGTGATGGCCCGGTGGGAGTCCTGGGGGCGGGCAACGTGGAGTTGACGGCCCGGGGCTTCGTACCCGGTGGTGAGACCGCAAGCGCGCGCCCCGTTCGCACCCCTACGGCGGGCCGATGACCATACAAGCCGGCTTCGATGGCGGGCGGTTTCCGGGAGTGGATCCGAAGGGACTTGACCTTGAGTGCACTCCAAGGTGAAAGCTGAAGGCGTTGACCACGCACCACCACGCGAACCACTGCGGCAACCACCACGGAAGCCGCGGAACCCAGATGGGAGCACCGTCATGCGCAACGCCTCGTTCGGTACCAGCGGCCCCGAGATCGGCGTCATCGGTCTCGGCTGCATGGGCATGACCTGGGCCTACGACGTACGGAACCGGGACGACGAGAACTCGGTCCGGGTGATCCGGCAGGCCCTGGACCTCGGCGTCGGCCTGATCGACACCGCCGACATGTACGGCCCGTACACCAACGAGGAGGTGGTCGGCGCCGCGCTGGCCGGCCCGTACCGGGAGCGCGCCTTCCTGGCCACCAAGGTGGGCATCGTGCCGGGCGGCGGGGGCCAGCAGGAGCGCAACGGCCGGCCCGAGCACGTGCGCCGCTCGATCGACGAGAGCCTGCGCCGGCTGGGCACCGACCACGTCGACCTCTACCAGCTGCACCGGGTCGACCCGGACGTCCCGATCGAGGAGACCTGGGGCGCGTTCGCCGAGGTCGTCGCGGCGGGCAAGGCCCGGAGCATCGGGCTCTCCGAGGCGACGCTGGAGGAGATCAAGCGGGCGCAGGCCGTGCACCCGGTGGCCTCGGTGCAGTCCGAGCTGTCGCTGTGGACCCGGGACGTGCTGGCCGAGGTGCTGCCGTACACCGAGGAGCAGGGCATCGCCTTCCTGCCGTTCTCGCCGCTCGGCCGCGGCTTCCTGACCGGCGGCATCACGTCCTTCGACGAGCTGCCCGCCGACGACTTCCGCCGCCGGCTGCCGCGCTTCCAGCAGGACGCGCTGAAGGCCAACCTGGAGCTGGTCGGGGCGGTCGGGGCGGTCGCCGAGCGGATCGGCGCGAGCCCTGCGCAGGTCGCGCTGGCCTGGGTGCTGGCGCAGGGCCGGTACGTCTTCCCGATCCCGGGCACCAGGACGCCGCGCTACCTCGTGGACAACGTGAGCGCGGCCGGGATCGAGCTCTCGGCGGCGGACCTGGCCGAGCTGGACGCGCTGCCGGCCGCGACCGGCGAGCGCTACTGACGGTGCGGTGGCGGAGTCAGCGCTCCATCACCCACACCAGCTGCCGTCCGGTCTCGCCCGGCGCCCGGGCGGCGGCCTCGGCGATCCGGTCCAGCCGGTAGCCGAGCTTGCGCGGGACGGCCGCGCTGGCGCCGTTCGCCTGGTCGCAGCGGATCTCCACCCGGGTGATGCCGGGCAGCGCCAGCGCGGCCTCGGTCAGCGCCCCGGCCGCGGCGGTGGCGATGCCGCGGCCGACGTGCCGGGCGGCGACCCAGTAGCCGATCTCCAGCGCGCCCGGGCCGATCCGGCCGTGCAGGCCGAAGGCGCCGATCACGCCGCCGGGTTCGGTGTCCAGGCCGGCCAGGTACATGAACTCGGTGCCGGCCTCCCAGGCGGCGGCGCCGGCCCGGGTCAGCTCGGCGGTCTGCGCCCGGGAGGGGGCCTCGGCCGCCCACTCCATCCAGGGCCGCAGGTGGTCCAGGTTGGCGTGGACGGCGCGGTTCAGTGCCGCCGTGTGGGTGCTGCGGCGGCGTCGCAGCCAGAGGCCGCCGGGCAGCCGCAGCCGTTCCGGCGGCCGCCCGGCGGTCACCTCCACCGCGGGCGGGGTGAGACCGCGGGACCGTGGCTGTGCTTGGCTCATGACCGCGATTATGTCCTTGGCCGGGACCTGTCACCATCCGATATCCCTCCGGCGGCGGGCGCGCCCGGCCGTGCCCCGGCGCGTCAGAGCCGGACCATCACCTCGTCGAGCTCCTTGCGCCGCAGGTCCGGCACACGCGCCCCCTCGGCCGGGTAGCCGACCGGGATCACGTACGCGGCGCGCTCCTCCGCCGGACGGTCGCACACCTCGTTGAGGAACTTCATCGGGCTCGGGGTGTGGGTGAGCGTGGCCAGCCCGGCCTGGTGCAGCGTGGCCAGCAGCAGCCCGACCGCGATCCCCACCGACTCCTTGGTGTAGTACGGGCGCGGCGAGTCGGGGCCCTTGTGCACCTCGAACACCACGATCACGGCCGGCGCGTCCTCCAGGAACGGCTTGCGCCAGTCGGTGCCGATCGGGGCGAGCGCGGCCAGCCACTCCGCCGAGGCCCGGTGGCCGTAGAACTCGCGCTCCTCGGCCTCGGCCGCCTCGCGCAGCCGCCGCTTGCGCTCCGGGTCGGTGATCACCACGAACCGCCAGGGCTGGACGTGCGCGCCGCTGGGCGCGGTGCTCGCCGTCCGGACCGCCCACTCGACGACCCCGTCCGGGATCGGGCGGGTGGAGTAGTCGCGGACGGTCCGGCGCTGCGCCATCACGTCGTGGAAGGACCTGCTGCGGGCCTCGGCCTCGTGGGCGGGCACCGTCATGGGGGTGAGCGGGACGGTCGGGTGGGACGTCCCCGCCACGGCGCTGTCTGTGCTGTCAACCATGGCGGACAGCACAGCACATGACGGGCCCTCCGGGAAGAGGTAGAGACCAATCGCCGGTCGGCGGAGGGCTACAGCTCGTGCGCCCGCCCGTCCCGGACCTCGATCCGCCGGTTCACCGCCACCGTGTCCAGCATCCGCCGGTCGTGGGTGACCAGCAGCAGGGTGCCGGTGTACGAGCCGAGCGCGGACTCCAGCTGCTCGATCGCGGGCAGGTCCAGGTGGTTGGTGGGCTCGTCCAGCACCAGCAGGTTGACCCCGCGGGCCTGCAGCAGCGCCAGCGCGGCCCGGGTGCGCTCGCCGGGGGAGAGGGTGCCGGCCGGGCGCAGCACGTGCACCGCCTTGAGGCCGAACTTGGCCAGCAGGGTGCGCACGTCCTCCGGCGAGAGCTCCGGAACGGCGGCGGCGAAGGCCTCCACCAGCGGCTCCTCGCCGAGGAACAGTCCGCGCGCCTGGTCCACCTCGCCGACCACCACGCCGGAGCCCAGCGAGGCGCTGCCGCCGTCGAGTTCGAGCCGGCCGAGCAGGGCCGCCAGCAGCGTGGACTTGCCCGCGCCGTTGGCGCCGGTGATGGCGACCCGGTCGGCCCAGTCGATCTGGAGGTCCACCGGGCCGAAGGCGAAGTCGCCGCGCCGGGCGCTCGCCCCGCGCAGGGTGGCGACCACCGAGCCGGAGCGCGGCGCGGTGGCGATCTCCATCCGCAGCTCCCACTCCTTGCGCGGCTCCTCGACCACCTCCAGCCGCTCGATCATCCGTTGGGTCTGCCGGGCCTTGGAGGCCTGCTTCTCGGTGGACTCGGCACGCATCGCGCGCCCGATCTTGTCGTTGTCGGAGGACTTGCGGCGGGCGTTGCGCACGCCGTGCTCCATCCAGCCGCGCTGCATCCGCGCCCGGGCCTCCAGCGAGGACTTGGTGTCGGCGTACTCGTCGTACTCCTCGCGGGCGTGCCGGCGGGCCACCGCCCGCTCCTCCAGGTACGCCTCGTAGCCGCCGCCGTACAGGTTGACCTGCTGCTGGTGGAGGTCCAGCTCCAGCACCTTGGTCACGGTGCGGGCCAGGAACTCGCGGTCGTGGCTGATCAGCACGGTGCCCGCGCGCAGGCCCTTGACGAAGGACTCCAGCCGCTCCAGGCCGTCCAGGTCGAGGTCGTTGGTGGGCTCGTCGAGCAGGAAGACGTCGTAGCGGGAGAGCAGCAGCGAGGCGAGGCCGGCCCGGGCGGCCTGGCCGCCGGACAGGGCGGTCATCGGCAGGTCCAGCGAGACCTTCAGCCCGAGCGAGTCGGCGACCTCCTCGGCGCGCTCCTCCAGGTCGGCGCCGCCGAGGTCCAGCCAGCGCTCCAGGCCGGCGGCGTACGCGTCGTCGGCGCCCGCCCGGCCCTCGACCAGGCCCTCGGTGGCCTCGTCCAGCGCGGCCTGCGCGGCCGCCACACCGGTGCGGCGGGCCAGGAAGTCGCGCACCGACTCGCCCTCGCGCCGCTCCGGCTCCTGCGGCAGGTGGCCGACGTTGGCGCTCGCCGGGCTGAGCCGCAGCGAGCCGCCCTCGGGGGCGTCCAGGCCGGCCAGCAGCCGCAGCAGGGTCGACTTGCCGGCGCCGTTCACGCCGACCAGGCCGATCACGTCGCCGGGGGCGACCACCAGGTCCAGGCCGGAGAAGAGGGTGCGTTCGCCGTGGCCGGCGCTGAGGTCCTTGACTACGAGTGTCGCGCTCATGATGGGCCGATTGTAGGAGGAGCGGCCCGGTCGGCGGAAAAAGCGGGGCCGCGGCTGCCTCAGCCGCGGCCCCGGGACCACCTGTGGATCACCTGTGGATCACTTGGCCTTCTTCGAGAAGTACTCGAACATGTGCTGGGCCACGTCCTCCAGGTACGGACCGGCCTCGTAGGTGTTCGCGCCGTTGCCGATGGAGGTGTCGCTGACCAGGGCCGGCTTGCCGTCCTTGGTCGCGTACCAGCCGCCGCCGCTGCTGCCGCCGGTCATGTTGCAGCCGATCAGCAGCATCGCCGGGCGGCTCGGGTCGCCGGTCTTCTGGGACGGCTTGCCGCCGTCGCAGTGCTCCAGCTCCACGCCGTCGAAGGGCTTGCCCTCCGGGAAGCCGTAGTTGCTGACGGCGCCGACCTGGTCACGCGGGGCGTTGAACCAGAGCGGGACGGAGCCGCCGACGGTCTCCTCCAGCGACTTGCCGCCCGGGTTGGGGTTGGCGACCTTGATGATGCCGAAGTCGTACTGGCTCCACGGACCGCCCTTCTCCGGGTCGGCCTCGGCGGTCCACTGCGGCGAGACCATGCCGGAGGTGGCGGTCCACTCGCCGTACGGCTCGGCGTCCTCCAGCTTGGCCTGCTTGTTGCCGTTGCTCAGCACGCCGTTGCTGTTGAAGGCCGGGGCGAAGGTGATGTCGGTGTAGTACTTGTTGCCCTTGCCGCCGTGCAGGCAGTGGCTGGCGGTCCACACCAGGTTGCTCTTGCCCGGGTTGGCCGGGTCGGACACGACGGTGCCGGAGCACACGTAGTCCTCGTTGCCGTCCTTGAAGAAGATCTTGCCGTTGACGTGCATGTTCTTCGGGAACGGGTGCGCCACGGGCTTGGCCGGGACCATGGCGGGCAGCTGGTCCGCGCCGCCCGGCTGGGCGGCGGTGGGCTTCGCGGTGGGCTGGCCGGTGGCGGGCGCGCTGGTGGCCGGCGCGGCGCCGGTGGGCTGCGCCGGCGGCTGGGACGCGTCCGGGGCGGGCTGCGGCAGCGGCTTCGGCTTGGCCTCCAGCAGCTTCTGCAGGGTCCAGTAGCCCTTGACGGCCGGGGTGATGACGTTCGCCTGGGCCCACTTGTCCCAGTCCTCGAGCTTCCAGGTCTTCAGCTCCTCGAGCGTCGGAAGCTTGATCGGAGCCGCGCCCGGCTTGCCGGAGGCGTCGGCCGTGACGCCGGGAGCCGCGGTCACGGCCGGGTCGGCGTTGTCGGGGCCGCACGCGGTGGCGACCACCATGGTCAGCGCGGCGACGGAGGCGCCCAGGACGGCACGGCCGGGCCGGGATATCGGTGACATGAGTTCAAATCCCCCTGTTGACTACCGCCATGCGACCCGTTCCCCGGGTGCGGCCCCACTCGGCCGCAGGCATGGCAGGTGAGGAGTCTGCCATGCGGCCGGGGAACTCCCGACATCCGCCCCGGACCGGGACGGGGCTGTCACCGGACCGGGACGAGGCCGTCACCGGATCGGCACGGGATCGGCACCGGGCCTCCGCCGCGGCGGCCGGGGGGCTCGGCGGGCCCGGTGCCCGGTAAATCGGTTGCACGCCTCGTACGGGCTGCCTACCGTGGTCCGGGTCATCAGCCAGACAAGGAGAAGGCCGTTGCTCTACTGAGGTCCCGGGACACCGCCCCCGCCGCGCAGGCCCTGCTGCCGTTGCGCGGTGCGCGAGTGTGCGACCTCAGTCACGGCCCGTGGCGCTCCTCTGCGTGACGCCACCCCTTCGTTCCCTCCGGCCGTGCCCGGTTCCGCACCCGCGGTGTCTCCCCGTGTTGCTCACCACCCCTTCGGCAACCATCCCGGGAGGCCTGTATGGCACACCAACCCACCACCACCGCCGTCCTCTGCACCGAGCTCTCGTTCGAGTGGCCCGACGGCAAGCCCGTCCTGGACGGCTTCCAGCTCGCCGTCGGCCCCGGCCGCACCGGCCTGATCGGGCTCAACGGCGCCGGCAAGTCCACCCTGATGCGGCTGATCGCCGGCGAGCTCACCCCCACCGGCGGCACCGTCCGGGTCGACGGCGAACTCGGCTACCTTCCGCAGGGACTGACGCTCGACACGACCCTGCGGGTGGACGAGGCGCTCGGCATCCGCGGCGCCCGCGAGGCCCTGCACGCCATCGAGTCCGGCGACACCGACCAGCGCCACTTCGACGCGATCGGCGACGACTGGGACGTCGAGGAGCGCGCCCGCGCCACCCTCGACCGGCTCGGCCTGCACCGCCTCGGCCTCGACCGCACCACCGGCGAACTCTCCGGTGGCGAGGCGGTGCTGCTGCGGCTGGCCGCCCTGCTGATGGCCCGCCCCGACGTCCTGCTGCTCGACGAGCCCACCAACAACCTCGACCGGGCCGCCCGCGAGCGGCTCTACGAGACGGTGGCCGGCTGGAACGGCGTGATGCTGATCGTCAGCCACGACCGCGAACTGCTCCGGCACGTCGACCAGATCGCCGACCTGCGGGACGGCGAAGTCACCTGGTACGGCGGCAACTTCGAGGACTACGAACGCACCCTCGCGGCCCAGCAGGAGACGGCCGAGCGGCTGCTGCGCAACGCCGAGGCCGACGTCCAGCGCCAGAAGCGGGACTTGGCCGACGCCCGCGTCCGGCTGGACCGCAGCGCCGCGTACGGCAAGAAGCGCTCGGTCACCCGCAACGACCCGCACATCTTCGCCGGGATGCTCAAGCGCAAGGGCCAGGAGACGGCCGGCCGGCTCCAGGGCATGCACACCGAGCGCCTGGAGGAGGCCAAGGCGCGGCTCAGCGCGGCCGAGGAGGCCGTCCGGGACGACGCCGAGATCCGGATCGACCTGCCGCGCACCGCCGTCCCGGCCGGCCGCACCGTGCTCACCCTGGACAAGGTCCGGCTGCCCTACGGCACCACCGCCGACCTCGACCTGCGCGGGCCCGAGCGGATCGCCCTGGTCGGCCGCAACGGCGCCGGCAAGTCCACCCTGCTGCGCACCATCGCGGGCGAACTCGCCCCGCTGGAAGGGGAGGTCATCACCCCGGTGCCGCTGCGGCACCTCCCGCAGCGGCTCGACCTGCTGGACGACGAGCGCTCCGTCGTGGAGAACGTCAAGCTGTTCGCCCCCGCCGCCGGGGACAACGCGGTCCGTGCCCGGCTCGCCCGGTTCCTGTTCCGCGGCGCCCGGGCCGACCAGCCCGCCGCCACCCTCTCCGGCGGCGAGCGGTTCCGCGCGACGCTGGCCGCCCTGCTGCTGGCCGACCCGCCGCCGCAGCTGCTGCTGCTCGACGAGCCGACCAACAACCTGGACCTCGCCAGCGTCCGCCAGCTCACCCAGGCGCTCGCCGCCTACCGGGGCGCGCTGATCGTGGCCAGCCACGACCTGCCGTTCCTACGCGGCCTGGGCCTGACCCGGTGGCTGGAGCTGGACGGCGAACTGCGGGCGGTGGAGCCGATGTAGCGTCTACCGCTGCTGATCCCGGTCGCCGCCCTGCGGACCCTCGGTGAGCATCCGGCGGGCCGTGCTCAGGGCCGAGTCCCTGAGCGCGGCCAGCTCGTCGGGGGTGAACACCGGGGTGCGGACGTTCGGCGGGATGCCAGGTCCGTCGAAGGTGCTGCCGTCCCGGGTGAGGTACTTCTCGTTCGGCAGGCCGACCATCAACTCCGGCGAGAGCGTCCTGATCATCACGTCGGAGAAGACGCCCTGGGTGTTCTCGCCGACCCGGAGCACCTTCGGGGAGCGGCCCATCATGGCCTGGGTGAAGGTCTCCGCCGCGCTGGTGGAGATCGACGAGGTGAGCACCGCCACCGGCCCGGTGAAGTGCCGGCCCGCAGAGGGCCGCACGGTGATCGGCTCGGGCCGGGTGAACTTCGTCGGATCGGCCGGGTCGTTGCGCGCGACCTTCCGGTAGGCGACATAGGGGCGGTCGGTGAGCCGGGCGGCGATGTGAAGCCCGAGCGCGTCCGAGCCGCCGCCGTTCAGCCGCACGTCGACGACCAGGCCGGCGAGGCGGTCCGGGCCGGCCAGCAGGGCGTCCAGCGCCCGGTCCAGTTCGTCGATCTGGTTCTGGTGGCCGCCGTCGGCGTACCTGCCGAAGCTGCTCACCCGGAAGTAGCCGATGTCGCCGGGGAGTCGGCCCACGCCGAGCCGACCGTTGGCGAAGAGCTGCTCCGGGCCGGTGAGCTGGGCGGCCGAGGCCTGTTGGGCCCGGGCGGTCAGCTCCTCGGTCTCCACCGTCGACCCGGGCCGCTGGCCGCCGAAGACCATTTCGGGGTGCCCGTCGACCACCCGGGCCAGTGCGGTGTGCGCGTCGCCGAGTGGGCGGAGCATGTCCACGAAGACGGCCTGCAGCTGGTCGACGGTCGTCGTCGGGGTGATCGTGCGCCGCTTCTCGTCCCGGACGGCGTGCCAGTCGATGCCCTTGGCGGCGAAGAAGGGGTAGTTCTCCTCGAAGTTCTCCCAGAACCGGTCGAAGACGGCGAGCGGGTCGTTCGGAGCCGGCTTGGCACACAGCGGCGGCAGGGCGTCCAGACGGTTGAGCGACTTGCTGCCGACCCCGCCCTCCTCGCGTTCCACGGCCCGGTTCCGGCCCTTGGGGGTGAGCGTCAGGGCGTTGTCGCCCACGCCGTAGCGGGTGGTGCCATCCGCGCCGGGCGCCGCGGTCCGCGTCCCGGTGACCCACCCCGGCACGCAGCTGTGCGCCGTCACGTCGTAGGTGGTGAGCCGGTCCCCGGAGACCGCGATCAGCAGGCCGTAGCCCTCCGTCCGCCAGACCCCCTCCAGCGGGTTCGCCCGCCCTCCCTGGGCCGCGGCCGCCCCCGGTGCCGCCAGCCCCACCGCCGCCGCGAGCGCCACCGCCGCGGCCGCCGCCCTGCCCGTGTTCCTGCGTGTCATCTCCGGCCTCCGCCGAACCCCGGTCTCCCCCGCGGAACCCCTCCGCCACCGCTCCCATCCGACGCTACGGCGAGCCCCACCGTCCGGGCGTCATCCCCCGCGCCGCACCCGCTTCCTCCTCCGGGCTCATCCGGAGCCGGGCGGAATGGTCCCCGGCGCTCTCGACAACAACCGTTTTGACGGTGGGTGAAAATCCGTCACCCATGGCCCCAACTGTCCTTGGCTCCAGTAGCATCGGCAGCATGCCTGCGCTCAACATCGAGTACACGGAGCACGAACTCGCCGCGATCCGCGAGGCCGCCGCCGCGGACGGCAAGACCGTGAAGGCGTACGTCCACGACCTGAGCGTGCGGGAGCAGCAGCGGCGGGTCTTCGTGGACCACGCGGTGGCGTTCTGGAAGGCACACCGGGCCGAGTTCGACGCCGCGTTCCCCGAGGACGCACCCGCGGCGTGACGGGCGGGGGCGCGACGCGATGAGGGGCGGGGGAGTGGCGCTGCTCCACGTCGACCTGCGCTGGCTGCTCGACGTCCAGGAGCTGGCCTCCCCGGAGGACCTCAGCGTGCGGGACTACTCGGCGCTGCAGGCCGCCGTCGCCCGGCACCGGGTGAACACCGCGCAGCTCGGCCACGACGCGGACCCGGCCTGGTGCGCGGCCACCCTGATGCACACCATCGTGCTGCTGCGCCCGCTGCCGGTGCGCAACAACCTGTACGCCTGCATGACGACGGCCGCGTACATGCACGCGGCCGGGGAGGGGATCGACCCGCCGTACGGGGCGCTGGTGGAGCTGGCCAGCGGCATAGCGGAGGGCCGGGCGGACGTGTACGCGGCGGCCGACCGGATCCGCGACTGGCGGATCTGAGGCCGACCGCCGCGGCGGTTCCCCGCGGGGCTGGTCCTGCGGCGCCGGCCGCAGTCCGCCCGCGACCCGCAGTCCGCCCGCGACCCGCAGCCCGCTCGCGACCCGCAGTCCGCCCGCAGCCCGCTCGCGATCCGCGCCCGAGCCGGTCCGGCCCGCCGGGGAGCCACGGCGGGCCGGTGCGGCCGTCAGCCCGGCAGCACGAAGCCCGACTCGTACGCGGCGATGACCGCCTGGGTGCGGTCCCGCGCGCCCAGCTTGGCCAGCACGCTGCCGACGTGCGTCTTCACCGTCTCCTGGCTCACCACCAGCTGCTGCGCGATCTCGCCGTTGTTGAGTCCGGTGGCCATCAGCCGCAGCACCTGCCCCTCCCGTTCGGTCAGCCGCCCGATCGGCCCCCGGTCCGCCGACCCGCTCTCCCGGCGCCGTTCCGTGCCGTGGCGCAGGGCGAGTTCGCGGACGGCCGCCGGGAACAGCAGCGAGTCGCCGCGCGCGACCAGCCGTACCGCCTGCACCATCTCCTCCGCCCGGGCCCGCTTCAGCAGGAACCCGGCGGCGCCGGCGCGCAGCGCGTCGTACACGTGGTCGTCGTGCTCGAAGGTGGTGACCACCAGGATGCGCGGCGGCGCGGCCATCCCGTTGACCAGCTGTTCGGTGGCCCGGATGCCGTCGATGCCGGGCATCCGGACGTCCATCAGCACCACGTCCGGGCGCAGTTCGCGCACCAGCGGGACGACCTCGGCGCCGTCGGCGGCCTCGCCGACCACGGTGAGGTCCGGTTCGCTGTCGATCACCACCCGCAGGCCCAGTCGAACCAGCCGCTCGTCGTCCGCGATCACCACCCGGATGCCGTCGGCACCTCGCTGCACGCCGCCCTGGTCCACGCCTTCGTTCACGCCCTGGCTCACGTCCTCGTTCACGTCGTCCCTCCCACCGGCAGCCAGACGGCCAGCCGCCACGTCGTTCCGTCCTCGCCAGGCCCCGCCGTGCTGCCGCCGTGCAGCGCCGCCGCCCGCTCCCCGATCCCGCGCAGCCCTCGCCCGCCGCCGGGGCGGCTCGGCCGGTCGGGGCCGAGCGGGTTGGTCAGTTCGATCTCCAGCCGGCCGTCGGCCAGCCCGACCCGCAGCTCGGCCGGGGCGCGCCCGGCGTGGCGCAGCACATTGGTCAGGCCCTCCTGCACGATCCGGTACGCCTCGCGGGAGACCGCCTCGGGCAGGCCGGCCAGCCCGGGCGCCAGCTCGGCGTCCACCGCCACCCCGGCGCGACCGAGCTGGCGCAGCAGGTCGTCCAGCCCGGCGAGGGTGGGGCCGGCCGGTTCGGCGGTCTCCGGGTCCTCCTCGCGCAACACCCCGAGCACGGTGTCGAGTTCGGCGACGGCCGCCCGGGCGGTCTCCTCGATCGCCGCGAGCGCCTCGGCGGCGAAGTCCGGGTTGCTGCGCAGCACCCGGGCGGCGGCCGAGGCCTGGATGCCGACGGCGCTGAGCGCGTGCCCGACCGAGTCGTGCAGCTCGCGTGCCAGCCGGTTGCGCTGGGCGAGCACGGTGGCCCGGCGCTCGGCGGCGGCCACCCGCTCCTCCGGGGTCGGGCCGAGCAGGGCGGGCGCCCAACGGGCGAGCAGCGCGCCGCAGACGGCGTTGGTGCCGACGAGCAGCAGCAGCAGGCCGAAGCCGAGGACCGGGCCGGTGGCCAGCCAGGAGGGGAAGTGCCGCTCCCACATCCGGACGAACTCCTCGGTCCCGGAGAAGCCGAGGACCAGCACCACCGCGAACGGCGTGCCGGCGAGGGTCATCCCGGCGACCACCCCGCCGAACAGGACGTGCAGCACGTACCAGAGCGCGGTGCGCCACCTGGCCGCCCAGGAGCGGGCCGGTCCGGTGGCGAGTTCCTCCGGCCGGGCCACCGTGCACAGTGCCCGCGCCGCCGCGCCCTCCAGCCCCCGCACCATCGGCACCAGCGCGGTGACGGCGGCCATCGGCAGCGAGGTGAGCAACGACATGCCGTACAGCAGCAGTTGGCGGCCGGGTGGCTGGTTCGGGTTGAGCGCCCCGAAGAGCACCACCGACAGCATCCAGTACGGCATCAGCAGCGCGCCGCCCAGCACCAGGTGCACCCAGCGCAGCCGGGCCCGCCGTCCGACCGATGCCCCCGCCGCACGCCGCAGTCGACTGCCCACCCCCGTGATCACCCGCGAGACTCTACGGCAGCGGCGGGCCGGCGGGCGCCCCACTCGGTCAGCGCCATCGTCCCGGCGGCCAGCATCAGCAGCCCGGCGACGAACTGCCCGGCCTCCACCAGGACCAGCAGCCCGGGTACCGCGCTCGGCAGGTCCGGCACCGTGGTCGTGGTCCCGAACACGACCAACTGGTAGCCGCCCCAGCCGAACAGCGAGCCGGCGCCCGTCCACGCCACCGCCAACGGCACCCGCAGCCGCCGCCCGGGGCCGACCCGGAACACCAGCACCAGCAGGGCGGCCGCCGCGGCCACCGCCATGGCGGCCGTAACGGTGTCCATGACGGCGATCGACCGGCCGCGGTCGGCGACCCAGCGCGCCGGGAGCCCCACCGCTCCGCCGGCGGCCCAGTACACCCGGGCCGCCGCGACCCCCAGCGCGACCAGGGCGGCGACACCGGCGAAGGCGCGCTGCACGTTGCGGACGGGGGAGTCGGGCAGGTCACCGGTCCGGGCGCGCAGCAGGCCGGCCCAGCGCCGGCGGGCGTAGAGCAGGAAAGCGGTGATCAGCGCGATGCCCTGCACACCGAAGCCGCCGTAGACCAGGCCGAACACCCAGCCCGACACGAACTCGCCGGACCGCTGTTCCGCCGTGCGGTGCTCCGCTCCGAGCAGCAGTGAGCAGAGCAGGTCGATGGGCACCGCGACCAGGATCGTGCCGAGTAGCCCGGTGGCCACCCACATGGGGAAGGCCAGAAGCCCGGCCGGGGCCCGTCGCCCCCACGGCCGGACGAAGGCGAGGGCGAGCGTCAGCGCGATCGCGTCCATGCCGAAGGTGAGCAGGTTGACCAGCCAGAGGTCGTCCAACGCCTGCCCGCTGCGCACGCCCACCTCGGAGCCGGTCAACCAGAGCAGTTTCAGTGTCAGGTAGGGCACCGTGGCGGCCATCGCGATCCCGGCCGCCACCCCCCGCACCACATCGTCCTTGTGCCTCATGCCCCCAGGTTGCCGCCGCGGCCGGGGGTGCCACCTCCGCCCGGGGCGCGATCCCCCTCCCTCCGGCGGGGGATCTCTGGCTCAGGCCGACGCGATGGCCGGGACCATCCGGTGGATCACCCGGCCCTCCTCGTCGGCGCGGCCGTCCGGGTCGGCGACCAACCCGAGCCGCTCGGCGAGCCGGCGCGAGGGCAGGTTGTCGGCCCGGATCAGGGCGATCACCGGGATGCCGGGGTAGCGCGGCAGCGCCTCGGCCATCGCCGCCCGGGCCGCCTCGGCCGCGTACCCCTTCCCCCAGGCGGACGGCCGGAAGCGGTAGTAGAGGTTGAACACCCGCTCCCCGTCCAGGGTGCGCAGGCACAGCCCGGCGAACCCGATGACCGTCCCCGGCTCCTCCCTGGTGGCGACGGCGCAGTACCCCACCCCGTCCCGCACCCAGTCGCCGACGAACCCGTCCAGCATCTCCCGCGCCTGGGCGATCTCCCGCTGCGGCCCGTGCGGGTTGTACCGGTTGGTCTCCGGATCGCCGTGGATCGCGAACACCGCCTCCGCGTCGCTTTCCTGCGGCCGCGTCAGCACCAGCCGCTCGGAGACGGCGACGGTCGTCCGGGCGGTCGGGTCGGTGGTGGTGGTCATGGCGCTTCCCCGTTCCTTGTAATAGATCTACCGCAAGATAGACCATTACCCGAAGCGCCCGCCCGCCCATTTCCGCCCGCTACAGGATCGGCTCGCAGCCGATCGCCTCGCCGCCGGCGGTGAGGAACTGCTTCCAGGCCTCGTCGGAGGTGGAGAACAGGTACCCGAGGTGCCTGATCGTGCCGATCCGGAAGTAGGTGGGCCGACCGTGGCAGGTCACCACGATCTCGTCCCGGGGGAGGGAACCCACCCAGCGGGCTCGGCCGAACGCCGGCGAGGTGTTCCGGTCGGTGGCGTCCGGCCGGAGCCGGGGCTCGGTGGCGATGACGAGGGCGGAGGTGCTCTCGTGTTCGCCCTCAGGCGTGATCTCGCAGGTCCACAGCGGATCGGACCCGGCAGTCACGGCCTCCTTGTAGCGCTTGTCGGGCGCGCGGTAGACGGAGATCCCTGGCAGGCCGCAGACGGCATCGCCGTCGAGCTCCCGTTCGGCGGCGGGCGGGGTCAGTTCGCGCAGGGCGGGCAGTGGCGCCGTGCCACAGCCCCGATGGTCCGCCATGCGGTCGGCCGTCGACACGGCGAGCCGGGCGAGCTTCAGGGCGTCGGGCTCCTTTCCGGAGTACGCGGTGACCTGGGCCCAGAGCCCGTTGGGGCAGCCCCCGGGGAGCAGCGCCCACGCCTCCCTGCCCTGGACGGCGCCGACCGCGCCGCCGTTCGCCGAGGCGGCGAAGGTCCGGGCGCCGGGGGAGATCGGGAGGTGGAAGACGTCCTTACTCTGGTTCAGGGACACCATGAGGCTCCGGTCGTCGCCGAACATCCCGCCGGCCACCGTCACGATGCACGCTGCCGTGCCGCGGCTGACGTCCCCCTCGTACGGCTCCGCGCTGACCTTGCCCGACCCGAGCGCGTCGTTCACCGCCCGTGAGCTCACCACCTCGTCGCACACGCTGTCCGGCCCGAACCTGTTGGTCATGTCGTCCGCCAGGAGCGCCCACCCGCCGATCCCCAGGCCGACCGCCGTCGCCGCCACCGCCAACGCCACGACCCCGGCCCGTACGCGCAGGGCAGGGGTGCTGAACCCCCGCCGGTCGAGCGCCGCGCCGACGCGCCCGGCGAGGCCCGTGGCGGAGTTGTCAGGCTTGTCGTCGTCCTTGGTTTCCACGGTGTGCTGTTCCCTGTGCGCTGCTCGGTCGGTTGGATTCACGTGTGCTCCTGTGGGGGGGCGGGCGGGGGCCCGCCGCCCCCACGCGGTGGTAGAGGATTTGCTCGCAGCCCCTCGCCGTGGGGCCGGCGGGGAGGAACAGCTCACAGGTCGTCTTGGTGTTAGGCACGA
>NZ_JBIWNZ010000022.1:0-84891 GCF_044767505.1 Kitasatospora sp. NPDC101235 | reverse complement strand
CGCGCCCGGGGTGGTTTTGTTCTTGTTTGCGTGCTTTTTTGTGTCGCTGGGTTTGCGTTCCCGGGGGGGGGGGGGGGGGTTTTTGGGGGGGGGGGGGGGGGGGGGCGGGGGGGGCCCCGCCCCCCCACAGGAGGTGCTAGAGGATTGGCTCGCAGCCGATCGCCTTGGCGCCGGCGGTGAGGAACTGCTCCCAGGTCGTCTTGCTGTTCGGCACGAGGTCCCGGAAACCGTCCGCTTCGAACCGGAACCGGGCGGGTTTCCCCTGGCAGGTCGTCATCACCTCGTGCTGTCCGACCCACTGGGCCCGGCCGAACGCAGGCTTGGAGTCGAGCGTCCACGGTTGGACGAGACGGGGATCGGTGTCGATGAGGAAGGTGATCGAGGACCTGAGGTCCGCGTCCGAGTGGATGCTGCAGGCCCACAGCGGATCGGTCGCGGTGGTCACGGTCTCCTGGTAGGCGGGGCCACCGGGCGTGTCGGGCATCGTCAGCCCCGGCAGGCCGCAGACGGCGTCGCGGTTGAGCGGGCGGTCCGTACCCGCCGCGGTCAGTTCGCTCGGCGTGGGGAGCGGCGTCCCACCGCAACCCTGTTGCGCCGCGACGCGGTTGGCCACCGAGGTGGCGAGCCCGGCGAGCTTCGGGGCGTCGGAGGAGCTGGACTTGACCGTGGCCCGCTGACCCTTGTCGCAGCTCTCAGGGAACAGGGCGAAGGCGTACGACGATTTGTGTACGGCGCCGGCCGCGCCGCCGTTCGCCGCGGCGGTGAACAGCTGGGACTCCGCGTCGGGCTTGAACCTGGTGAGGTCCCCGGCCTTGGGGAGTTCGATGACGGCGATCCGCTCGTTGCCGAAGATCCCGCTGCTCACCGTCGCCACGCAGGACGCGCCCGGGGTGTCCAGCTTCCCGTCGCCGTACATCTTGGCGCTGACCTTGCCCCACCCGAGCGCGTCGTTCAGTGCGTCCGCGCTCACCGCGCCTTCGCACACGCTGTCCGGGCCGAAGGCGTTGGTCAGGTTGTCCGTCAGCAGCAGCGACCCGCCGACCGCCGCGGCCAGCACCACCGTCGCCACGATTCCGGCCCGCGGACGTTGCAGTCGGGGGCGCGGCTCGTTGAGGTCGCCGGACTTCTCGTCGTGGTTGATCCTCTTGGTCACTGCGCTCACGCCTTGCCGTAAGCGCTGTGATAGGCAGTGTTGATGCCGTTGTTGTAGAAGGTTTCCACACCTTGCGTCAGGTGGTGCGGAATGCTGCCGGTGTCGTCGGCGCCCTGGCCGCCGGCGCCGTACTGGCTCGCCTTCTCCGCGATCATCGCGTCCAGCTGGTGCCGCCCCGCCGAGTACCGGGAACTCACATCGGTGGCCGTGCTCGTGTCGATCGCCGACTTGGCGTCGTTGGCGTAGGCGGCGGTCCCGACGTCGACGAGGCGCTGTGCGATGTCACCCAGCGGCACCACCTTCGAGATCCCTGGCAGGACGAGCTGTGGGATCGCGCCCGCGGGCGTACCGATGTAGTGGTAGTTCATCCGCTGCTGCCAGTCGATGTCGGCCTTCTTCTCGTCCGCATGGTCGGTGGTCGCCTTGGCGAACGCCGCGTCGAGACCCCCGAGGGCCTTTGCGGACTCCTGTGTGAAGGCGGAGAGCTTGTGGTCCGGGCGGCCTGTGGCGTCGGGTTTGAAGGAGTCGGCTCCGAATTCGTCGAGGCGGCGGGCGATCTCCCGGGACTCGGCCTGGTGGATGATCTGGAAGTTCTCCGGGTCCTCCAGGGTGCCGCGGACCACTCGCAGCAGTTGCTCCGGCTTGGCGGTCAGCCCGTTCGGCTGGGACGGGTACTGCAGGTCCTTGCTGAGGACCTCGTGCATGTCGGGGGCGTAGCTGGCGAGCATCTCGGCGACCGGCCTGCGGAGGACCGTCGTGACCGATGCGTCCTTGGGGTCGCTTCCGCCGAGGGCCTTGAGCGTCTCGTCCATGATCCGTGCGCTGGTCTTGTCGTGCAGGGCGGGGTTCTGGGGCGCGTTCGGGTCGGGCATGGTCGCCGCGGCCTGCAGCATCTCGCCGAACATCCCGTGGGAGGTCTTGCGCAGGACCTCCGCGGGGAGCCTGCCTTCCGCGGCCTCGTCGAGCCAGACGCGGTCCTTGAGCAGGTACGTGAGGTTCTTGTTCCGACTCGGGTCGAGGAACTCCTGGGAGGTCGCCGGGTCGTCTTTCATCATCTTCACCAGCGGGGTCAGCGGATCACCCTCGGGGACCTTGAAGGAGTAGTCCGGGCCCCACAGTTCCTCGCCCTTGGTCTTGCTGTTCCGCTCGTAGTCGACCAGGTCGTTGCTGACCTTGAGCAGGAACGCCTTGTCGTACTTGCCGCCCGCGCCCATCAGCGAGGTCAGCGCCGGGTAGTTGTCGTTCCACCCCGCTGCCGAGCCGCCCGGGCGGCGGGCGGCCGCGAGCAGGCCGTCCTGCCACTCCTTACCCATCCCGCCGTCGCGGGTGGCGGTGGCCAGGGCGACGGACAGGTTCTTGTAGACGTCCTGGTAGCCCGCGGCGTTGTGGTTGCCGTGGGCGAGGCCGTCATAGACCTTGCTGTACTCCAGCAGGGCCTCGGGGCCGGTCTTGCCGCCGGCGTTGAGGCCGTTGAGCAGGGTGGTGGAGAAGTCCTTGTTCTCCGCGTTGGCGGCCATGAGGGCCTGCAACTGCTTGAGCTGGTCGTCGGAGAGGCTGCCGGCCTTGGACATCAGGTCCGTGGCCCGCTTGGCGTCGGCGACCGGGCCGGCGCCGTACGGGGCGGCGTTGAAGGCGGTGGTGCTGGTGCCGATGTCGCCCTGGAGGGCGGCGGTGGCCCGCTGGTCGGCGGCGGTGGCCTTGGCGACGGCCTTGTTGAGCCGGTCCGACAGCGCCTGGGCGTTGGCCCGGATCGTGGGCTCGGCCTCGGGGTCGTTCCTCGACTCCTTCGGCACGGTCCACTTGACCGCACCGTCCGCGGTGACGCTCAGATCGGTGTCGGCCTGCGCGTCGTGGAGTGCCGTGTCGAGGTCGCGCCGGGCGGCGGCGAAGTCCTCGGCGGCGGTCTTCATGATCGCGGCGAGGGCGGTGGCGACGGCCGAGGCCTGCTTGAAGTCGCCGTCGACGCCCTGCAGGGCCTTGGTCGCCGAATCTGCGGCCGTGCCCTTCCAGCCGGCCCGCTGCGCGGTGCTGGTGAGGTCCTTGGCGACCCGGCCGTCCAGGGCGGTGAGGGCCTTGGCGACGCCGGACCATGCTTCGGCGGCGTCGTTGATCGCGGTGAAGTCGGCCTCGTGCAGTTCCTTGAAGGACACCATCTGTCTGTTCCCTCCCTGCTACTGGCCGGCGCGGAGATCGGCGGCGGTCCTGGCTTCGTTGGCGTGGTAGTTCTGCTGGGTCTTGTCGAGGTTTCCGGCGATGGTGCCGAGCTTGTCGTGCAGCGTCTTGCACTGCTGCATCCACCGCTCGGTGCTGCCGGTGAGGGCGCCACCGAAGGAGAAGCCGCGGATCTTGGTCGACGCGGTGCTCGCGTACTCGGTGAGGCTGTGCGCGCCGGGGCCGGCCTTGCCGTTGGCGTTGTCGAGGTCGGTCGCGATCTGCCGGGCTATACCGGCCGAGGCGGCGAGTTCGTACGGGGTGTCGAGCTGGGTGGTCCCTGCGCCGGGCGAGGAGGCGGACGGGCTTCCGGCGCCCGCGAGGACGAGCCTGGCGTACGGCGGCGTCGCGGCGTCGCTCGGCGTCGAGTCCAGGACCGGGGCGACCGGCCCCGTGGTGAATCCCTGGTTGCCCATGTGTGTGCAATCCTCCCCATTCGGCAGAGCGGCCGTTCCCCCTCCGCGGCATGACGACCGTACAGGTGGCTGCTGTCAGTGCACTGACCCACCCTCCGTGGTGCCGGGCGCGCGAGGAGTGGCCGGATTCACCAAGGCTCGGTCAAGGGGGAATTGGCGGCTGGGCGCGAGGGCGGAGGTCTTGTTACCGGCGGGTCGCTTGCCTATCATCCCGAGTGTTACAGCTTTACTGTCAAACCCAACCGGAAGGGCTCAGCAGCCAGTGCGTGACGCGAGCGGTGCGCCGGGGGCCGGGGGGCCGCTGGCGGGTGTGCGGGTGGTGGAGCTCGCCGGGATCGGGCCGGGGCCGTTCGCGGCGATGCTGCTGGGGGACCTCGGGGCGGACGTGGTGCGGGTGGACCGGCCGGAGCCCTCGCCGCTCGGCACGGACCCGGCGTACGACCTCAGCAACCGCAACAAGCGCTCGGTGCTGATCGACCTGAAGTCCCCCGAAGGGCCTGGGCGGGTGCTTGACCTGGTCGAGCGGGCTGACCTGCTGATCGAGGGCTACCGGCCGGGCGTCGCGGAGCGGCTCGGGGTCGGGCCGGAGGCGTGCCTGGCGCGCAACCCCGCCCTGGTGTACGGGCGGATGACCGGCTGGGGGCAGCACGGCCCCCGGGCGGCGACCGCCGGGCACGACCTCGGGTACGCGGCGGTCGCCGGGGTGCTCGGGATGGTGGCTGCGCCGGGCGGGGCCGAGGAGGCGCCCGGCATCCCGGCCAACCTGCTGGGCGACTACGCGGGCGGCTCGCTCTACCTGGTCGTCGGCCTGCTCGCCGGGCTGCACCACGCCCGCGCCACCGGCGCCGGCCAGGTGGTCGACGCCGCGATCGTGGACGGTGCGGCGCACCTCGGCAGCATGCTGTGGGGCCTGCTCGCGGCCGGCCACTGGCAGGACCGCCGCGGCGTCAACCTGCTGGACGGCGGCGCACCGTTCTACGCGGTATACCGGGCGGCGGACGGCGGGCACCTGGCCGTCGGCGCGCTGGAGCCCCGCTTCTACGCGGAGTTCGCCCGGCTGCTGGAGCTGGGCCCGGACGCGCCCGGCCAGTACGAGCTCGGTCGGTGGCCCGAACTGCGGGCCCTGATCGCCGCCCGCTTCGCCACCCGGACCAGGGCCGAGTGGGAGGCCGTCTTCGCCGGCTCCGACGCCTGCGTGGAGCCGGTGCTGACGATGCGTCAGGCAGCTGTGGACACCCACCTGTCGGCGCGCGGGACGTACGTCGAGGCGGGCGGCGTCACCCAGCCCGCCCCCGCCCCGCGCTTCTCCGCCACCCCGGGCGCCCTGCGCCGCCCGCCGGCCCGGCCGGGTGCGGACACCGCCGAGGTGGCCCGGGACTGGGGCGTCCCCTCCCTCAACCCTTCGGCAGAGCAAGGAGAGTAGCGTTGCAGCGCGAGATCTTCACCGAGCAGCACGACGACTTCCGGGCCACCGTGCGGGCCTTCCTGGCGAAGGAGGTGCTGCCGCACTACGACCGCTGGGAGAAGGCCGGCATCGTCGACCGCTCCGCCTGGCTCGCGGCCGGCCGGCAGGGCCTGCTCGGCCTCGCCGTCCCCGAGGAGTACGGCGGCGGCGGCACCCCGGACTTCCGCTACGCCGCCGTGCTGGCCGAGGAGTTCGCCCGGGCCGGCGCCTCCGGTCTGGCGATCGGCCTGCACAACGACATCATCGGCCCGTACCTCACCTCGCTCGCCACCGAGGAGCAGAAGCGCCGCTGGCTGCCCGGTTTCTGCTCGGGCGAGCTGATCACCGCGATCGCGATGACCGAGCCCGGCACCGGCTCCGACCTCCAGGGCATCCGCACCCAGGCGGTCGACCGGGGCGACCACTTCCTGCTCAACGGCGCCAAGACCTTCATCTCCAACGGCATCCTCGCCGACCTGGTGATCGTGGTCGCCCGCACCACCCCGGAGGGCGGCGCGCACGGGCTGAGCCTGCTGGCCGTCGAACGTGGCGCGCCCGGCTTCGAGCGCGGCCGCAACCTCGACAAGATCGGTCAGAAGGCCCAGGACACCGCCGAGCTGTTCTTCGAGGACGTCCGGGTGCCGAAGGAGAACCTGATCGGCGAGCTCAACGGCGGCTTCGTCCACCTGATGCAGAACCTCGCCCAGGAGCGGCTCACCATCGCCGCCGCGGCGATCGCCGGCGCCGAGTACCTGGTCGAGATCACCACCGACTACGTCAAACAACGCGAGGCCTTCGGTCGTCCGCTCGCCAAGCTCCAGCACGTCCGCTTCGAGATCGCCGAACTGGCCACCGAGTGCGCCGTCACCCGTGCCTTCGTGGACCGCTGCATCACCGAGCACAACCGCTGGGCGCTCACCCCGGCGGACGCCTCGATGGCCAAGTGGTGGGCCACCGAGCTGCAGAAGCGCACCGCCGACCGCTGCCTCCAACTGCACGGCGGCTACGGCTACATGAGCGAGTTCCCGGTCGCCCGGGCGTTCACCGACGGCCGCATCCAGACCATCTACGGCGGCACCACCGAGATCATGAAGGAGATCGTCGGCCGCTCCATCCTCGGCTGAGCGTTCCCCCTCAAGCCCCCTGCCCTGAAAGGCGTTCCCACCGTGACCACCGAAGCGTACGTCTACGACGCGATCCGCACCCCGCGCGGCCGGGGCAAGGCCTCCGGCTCGCTGCACGGCACCAAGCCGATCGACCTGGTCGTCGGACTGATCCACGAACTGCGCAACCGCTACCCCGGGTTGGACCCGGCGGCGATCGACGACATCGTGCTCGGCGTGGTCAGCCCGGTCGGCGACCAGGGCTCCGACATCGCCCGGATCGCCGCCATCGCGGCCGGCCTGCCCGACACCGTCGCCGGCGTGCAGGAGAACCGCTTCTGCGCCTCCGGCCTGGAAGCCGTCAACCTGGCCGCCGCCAAGGTCCGCTCCGGCTGGGAGGACCTGGTCCTGGCCGGCGGCGTGGAGTCGATGTCCCGGGTGAAGATGGCCTCCGACGGCGGCGCCTGGTTCGCCGACCCGATGACCGCCTACGAGACCAACTTCGCCCCGCAGGGCATCGGCGCCGACCTCATCGCCACCATCGAGGGCTTCTCCCGCACCGACGTGGACGCCTTCGCCGCCGAGTCCCAGGCCCGCGCCGCCAAGGCCCAGGCGGACGGCCTGTTCGACCGCTCGGTCGTCCCGGTGCGCGACCGCAACGGCCTGGTCGTGCTGGAGCGCGACGAGTTCATCCGCCCCGGCACCACCGTCAAGACCCTGGCCGGCCTCAAGCCCTCCTTCGCCGCCATCGGCGAGGCCGGCGGCTTCGATGCCGTCGCCCTCCAGAAGTACCACTGGGTCGAGGCCATCGACCACGTCCACCACGCGGGCAACTCCTCCGGCATCGTGGACGGCGCCGCGCTGGTGGCCATCGGCAACCGCGAGGTCGGCGAGCGGTACGGCCTGCGCCCGCGCGCCCGGATCGTCTCCGCCGCCGTCTCCGGCTCCGAGCCGACCATCATGCTCACCGGCCCCGCCCCGGCCACCCACAAGGCGCTCGCCAAGGCCGGGCTCACCGCCGCCGACATCGACCTGGTCGAGATCAACGAGGCCTTTGCCGCGGTCGCCCTCCGCTTCATCCGCGAACTCGGCTTCCGCCACGACCAGGTGAACGTCAACGGCGGCGCGATCGCGCTCGGCCACCCGCTCGGCGCCACCGGGGCGATGCTGCTCGGCACCGTGATCGACGAACTGGAGCGGCGCGACCTGCGCTACGGCCTGATCACCCTCTGCGTGGGCGGCGGCATGGGCATCGCCACCATCGTCGAGCGCATCTGAGCCCACCCGTCGCCCACCGCCACCCTTTTTGGGACACGCGTGTGGCACCTCCCTTGGCAGATCTGGAGACCGTGAACCCATGAGCGACACCACCACCATCCGCTGGGAGCAGGACCAGGACGGCGTGGTCACCCTCGTCCTCGACGACCCCACCCAGTCCGTCAACACCATGAACGAGGCCTTCACCGCCGACTTCGAGACCGTCGTCGAGCGGCTGGCGAACCTGGGGGACGCGCTGCGCGGCGTGGTCGTCACCTCCGGCAAGAAGACCTTCTTCGCCGGTGGAGACCTCCGGATGCTCTCCGCCGCCCGACCCGAGGACGCCGAGGCCGTCTTCGAGAAGTCGCTGCGGATCAAGCGCGCGCTGCGCACCCTGGAGACCCTCGGCAAGCCCGTCGTCGCCGCCGTCAACGGCAGCGCGCTCGGCGGCGGGCTGGAGATCGCCCTCGCCTGCCACCACCGGATCGCGCTCGACACCCCGGCCAGCCGGATCGGCCTGCCCGAGGTCACCCTCGGCCTGCTGCCGGGCGGCGGCGGAGTGGTCCGTACGGTCCGGCTGTTCGGCATCACCGACGCCCTGCTGAAGTTCCTGCTCCAGGGCCGCCAGTACCGCCCGGCGCAGGCGCTGGAGAACGGCCTGGTGCACGAACTGGTCGACACCCCCGAGGAACTGGCCGTCCGGGCACGCGCCTGGATCGAGGCCAATCCGACGGCCGTCCAGCCCTGGGACGTCAAGGGCTACAAGATCCCCGGCGGCACCCCGGCCACCCCGGCCTTCGCGGCCAACCTCCCCGCCTTCCCGGCCAATCTGCGCAAGCAGCTGAACGGTGCGCCCTACCCCGCCCCGCGCAACATCCTGGCCGCCGCCGTGGAGAGCGCCCAGGTGGACGTCGACACCGCGATGGTGATCGAGGCCCGCTACTTCACCGAGCTCGCCTGCGGGCAGACCAGCAAGAACATGATCCAGGCGCTGTTCTTCGACATGCAGGCGGTCAACTCCGGCGCCGGGCGCCCGAAGGACGTCGAGAAGCGGCTGGTCCGCAAGGTCGCGGTGCTCGGCGCCGGGATGATGGGCGCGGGCATCGCCTACGCCTGTGCCAAGGCCGGCATCGAGGTCGTGCTCAAGGACGTCAGCGTCGAGGCCGCCGAGCGCGGAAAGGCCTACTCCGAGGGGCTGCTGAACAAGGCCGTCGCGCGCGGGCGTTCCACCGAGGCCAAGCGCGACGAGCTGCTGGCCCGGATCACGCCCACCGCCGAGGCCGCCGACCTGGCCGGCTGCGACGCGGTGATCGAGGCGGTCTTCGAGAACACCGAGCTCAAGCACAAGGTGTTCCAGGAGATCGAGGGCGTGGTCGGCCCCGACGCGCTGCTCTGCTCCAACACCTCCACCCTGCCGATCGGCCTGCTCGCCGAAGGCGTCGAGCGCCAGGGCGACTTCATCGGGCTGCACTTCTTCTCGCCGGTCGACAAGATGCGCCTGGTCGAGATCATCCGCGGCCCGCGGACCGGGGACGCCGCGCTGGCCCGCGCCTTCGACCTGGTCCGGCAGATCGACCGGACCCCGATCGTGGTCAACGACTCGCGCGGCTTCTTCACCTCGCGGGTGATCGGCCAGTTCCTCAACGAGGGCGTCGCCATGGTCGGCGAGGGCGTCCACCCGGCCAGCATCGAGCAGGCCGCCGCCCAGGCCGGCTACCCCGCCAAGGTGCTTTCCCTGATGGACGAGCTCACCCTCACCCTGCCGCGCAAGATCCGCGACGAGCACCGGCGCTCGGTGGAGGCCGTCGGCGGCACCTGGACGCCGCACCCGGCGGACGCGGTGGTCGACCGGATGGTCGACGAGTTCGGCCGCCCGGGACGCAGCGGCGGCGCGGGCTTCTACGAGTACGGCGAGGACGGCAAGCGCGGGCGGCTCTGGCCGGGGCTGCTGGAGCACTTCGGCGGCGGTGTCTCCGAGGTGCCGTTCGAGGACCTCAAGGAGCGGATGCTGTTCAGCGAGGCGCTGGACTCGGTGCGCTGCCTGGAGGAGGGCGTGCTGACCTCGGTCGCCGACGCCAACGTGGGCTCGATCCTCGGCATCGGCTTCCCCGCCTGGACGGGCGGCGTGTTCCAGTACATCAACGGGTACCGGGGCGGCCCGGCCGGCTTCGCTGCCCGGGCCCGCGAACTCGCCGCCGCGTACGGCGAGCGGTTCGCGCCGCCGGCGCTGCTGGAGCGGGTGGCGGCCGAGGGGCGGACGTTCACGGACTGATCCGGCGGGTTCGCCGGGTTCGCCGGGTTCGTGGTGGCGCCGGGTGGTGCTGGGTGGGGCCGTGTGCTGTACGGCCCCACCCGGCGCATCACCGGGGCTCGCCGGTCAGTTCCCCGCCCAGTTCCTCCCGGAGCGACCGCTGGAACGCGGTGACCAGCGCCTGTGCGACCATCGGCTGGATGTGGTCGGTCAGTGCCTTCATCCGGGCCAGCTCGTCCGGCGCCGGCTCGCTCTCCCGGTACGGCTTCCACACCGTCTCCCGGAACAGCCGCTGCAACTCCCGTGCCGTCGCCCGGCTGTGCTCCAGCACCACCGCGCGGGCGGCCAGCAGCGTCTCCAGCGGGATCGGCACGTCCAGGATGCGCACGCCCAGCGGTAGCAGCCCGGGGTCCACCCGGAACAGGTCCGGGTCGTCGGTCCGCTCCAGCGCCCCCATCGCCGCCAGCCGTTCGACCTGTTCCTCCGACAGTCCGCGCCCGGCCCGCCGTTCCAACTGCGCGCGGCTCGACTTCTCGGCCACCTCGGGGGTCCAGGACGCGACCAGTGCCCGGTGGATCGCCAGGTCCAGCGGCGAACTGTCCTCGGGCAGCCGGGCCAGGTACCGCTCGATCGCGGCCAGCGTCAGGCCCTGGCGCTGCAACTCCTCGATCAGCTCCAGCCGGTCCAGGTGCGCCGCCCCGTACAGGCCCACCCGGCGCGGCCCCAACTCGGGCGGCGGCAGCAGCCCCTTCGTCCCGTAGAACCGGACGGTCCGCACCGTCATCCCGGCCCGCGCCGCCAACTCGTCGACCGTCAGCCGCACCTCGCCCACCCCGGCACCGTGCTCCCCCATCTGTTGCCTCCCGCACTGGCACATTCCCGCTGTGACAGCAGCAGTGTGACAGTGCCCGCCGTCGCGGTCCACCGGGATCGGGCGCGCTGTGGCCGGCGGAGCGGGGCTCCGGACGGCCGACGCCCCTGCCCTGCGGCCGGGTTCGGCTGCGGGACAGGGGCGGGGGTGGTTGCGGGTGGCCCGGGGTGGGCGCGGGTGTAGCCCCTCGGCTCGTTCAGGCCGAAGTCGGCTCGGCTCCGCTGCCGGCGGGGTCGGGCCGGGGGCGCCGGGTCAGCGGGCCGCGGGGCCGATGAGGTCGGCGTGGTGGCGACGGGTGACCTCGGGGTGGGCTCGGGTGTAGCCCTTCCACTCGTTCAGGCCGAAGTCGGCGAAGAGCGGGTTGTCCGGGTCCTCGGTGGCGCCGGGGGCGTGGTGGGCGAGCGGGAAGTCCAGCGGCTCGATGTGGGCGTCGAGGCGGGGGTTGTAGAAGAACGGCACCGAGAAGCGCTCGCGGGCACCGGGCGGGCTGACCACGCGGTGGTTGGTGGCCTTGAGGTAACCGTCCGTGGCCACCTCCAACAGCTCGCCGAGGTTGACGACGAAGGCGCCGTCGAGCGGCGGGACGTCCAGGAAGGTGCCGTCCGCGCGCTCGACCTGGAGGCCGCCGACGGTGTCCTGCAGCAGCAGGGTGATGAAGCCGTAGTCCTTGTGGGCGCCGACGCCCTGACCTGCGCCGTCCGGGGCGGTGCCGGGGTAGCGGACCAGCTTGAGACGCAGATGGGGGTGGTCCGCGAAGGCCTCGTCGTAGAAGTCGGGGCGGGCGCCGATCGCGGTGAGGAGCTCGTGCAGCAGACGGTGGGCGACCTCGCCGAGGTGGTCGATCCAGCCGAGCGCGGCGGTGCGCAGCTCGGGGAGCGCCTCGGGCCACTGGTTGGGCCCCTCCAGCCACCAGTACGGGGGCTCGCCGGTGCCGGGGACGTGCGGGGGCAGCTCGGCGCCGATGTCCAGCTGGTCGCGCCAGTCCTGGCTGCCGCCGGTGCGCTCGTCACCGGTGTGGGTGTAGCCCCGGTAGTGGGGGGAGTTGAGGTTGCTCACGGCCAGCCGGTCGGACTCGGGGAGCGCGAAGAAGGCGCGCATGGCCCGGGCGAGCGCGGCGGTTTCCCCCGGGGTGACGCCGTGACCGACGAGCTGGAAGAAGCCGACGCCGGTGGCCGCGGTGCGGAGCTCGTCGTGCAGACGGCGACGGTCCTCCGGGCTGCCGTCGGCGAGCGAGAGGTCGATCACCGGGAGGGCGTCCGCCGGCGTGGAGTCGGTGCCGGTTTCGGATATGGGTGTGTACTGCTGCGTCATGTGTGACATCCGCTGGGTCTCGTCCCGGCTGGTCCCGGTGGTCGACCGGGGACGGGCGGAGCAGCGCCTGGTGCGGCGGGTGCTCCGGGAGCCGGGAGGTGGTGGCGGCATGGCAGGGCCGCCGTTGAGGGTGGGTGGCGCGAGGTTCAGCCGGAGCGTCGACAGGACATGGTCGTCACGCGGAGCAGGTCCACGTGGCGGCGGCGAACAAGGATGAGCACCTCATCAGCCTAATTGACCCGTTCCGCGGCAGGCGAGACCCCTGCAGCGGAGGGCCACTCACCACTTGTCGGTGATTTATCAAGGTTTGGGGCGGTGGTGCCGGAGCGTGGCGGCTCCTCTCGGGAGTCGTGGCTTCGAGGGGTTACGGCTTCGGGAGTCGCGGCTTCGAGGGGTTACGGCCCCTTTCAGGAGTTGTTGAGGTAGGCCAGGACGGCCAGGACGCGGCGGTTGTCGTCGTCGGAGGGCTGGAGGCCCAGCCGGACGAAGATTGACGCGGTGTGCTTGGCGACCGCCCGCTCGGTGATCACCAGCTGCTGGGCGATCGCCGCGTTGGACCGGCCCTCCGCCATGAGCGCCAGCACCTGCCGCTCGCGCGGGGAGAGGGTGGAGACCGGGCCGGCCGAGGAGTTGTGGGTGAGCAGCCGGGTGATCACCTCCGGATCCATCGCGGTGCCGCCTTGGGCGACCCGCCGGACGGCGTCGATGAACTGGCTGCCGTCCATCACCCGGTCCTTGAGCAGGTAGCCGATCCCACCGGTGCTGCCGGCCAGCAGCTCGCGCGCGTACAGCTGCTCCACGAACTGCGACAGCACCAGGACGGGCAGGCCCGGGTGGGCCTGACGGGCCGCCAGTGCGGCCCGCAGCCCCTCGTCGGTGAAGCTCGGCGGCAGCCGGACGTCGACCACGGCGATGTCGGGCCGGTCCGCGGCCACCGCGGCGAGCAGTTGCTCGCCGTTCTCCACCGCCGCGGTGACCTTCATGCCGTTGGCCTCCAGCAGTCGGGTCAGGCCGTCCCGAAGGAGGAAGAGGTCTTCGGCGATGACAACGCGCACGGGATCTCCAGGTTCACAATGGTCGGCCCACCGGACGGGCTGCTGATCGCGAGCACCCCGTCGAAGGCGGCCAGTCGGCGTTCGGTTCCGCTGAGGCCGGTTCCCCGGGACGGGTCGGCGCCGCCGCGCCCGTCGTCGGTCACCGATATCCGCAGCAGCCCGTCACTGTGCCCTATCTCGATCCACACGTGCGAGGCCCCGGCGTGCTTCACCACGTTGGCCAGCAGTTCCGTCACCGCGAAGTAGGCGGCCGACTCCACCGGAGCGGGGGCCCGGCCCGGCAGGCCGCCGGCGAAGCTGACCGGCAGGGGCAGGTCCAGTGCCGTCGCCTGCACCGCGTCGGCCAGGCCGCGGTCGGCCAGAACCGGCGGGTGGATTCCCCGGACCAGGTCCCGCAGCTCGCTCAGCGCCTTCACCGAGGACGTCCGGGCTTCGGCCAGCAGCGGCCCGAGGGCGTCCGGGTCGTGCTTCAGCTGCTCGGCCACGGTCAGCAGCATGCCCAGTGCCACCAGCCGGGCCTGCGCCCCGTCGTGCAGGTCCCGCTCGATCCGGCGCAGCTCGGCGGCCCCGGCGTCGATGGTGTCCGCCCTGGTCCGGGCCAGGTGGCTGACCTGGCGGGCGAGTTCGGCCCGCCGGGAGGGCCCGAGCAGGGCCCGGGCGGCCTTCTCGTGGATCCGCAGGGCCGGTGGGGCGGCCCACAGGACGGCCAGCGGGGCGACGGTCAGACCCATCGCGTAGACGACGCCCAGCGCGAAGAACCGTCCGTTCCGGCCGAAGACCTCCAGGGCGACCGGGGCCAGCAGGACGATCGCGGCGGTGAGCAGCACGGCCGTGCCGGTGAGCAGCGTCCAGGCGACGTCCCGCCAGGCCGCCGGGTCGGTGAGCCAGCCGCCGGCGCGCAGCCGCCGCCAGGGCCCGGCGCCGACCGGTCGGCGGTACGGCACCGCGATCGGCCGCCCGCTCCACTTCCCGACCGTCCGCCTGCTCTCCGTTGCGATCCAGCGGGCTCCGAACAGCCCGAGCACCAGCAGCGAGGGCGCCAGCCAGAGCGAGCCGGACCGGCCGCCGGGCGCGGCACCGCCGTAGAGGTGCGTCGCCATCAGAGCTATCGCCCCCGGGGCGAACAGCGCGGCGCCGACCGCCCGGCCGCCGCCCCCGGTGGCCCAGCAGAGCGCCCAGAGGGCGACCGGCGCCATCGGCACCGCCAGGATCAGCGGCCCGCCCGGGTGGAAGTCCTGGGGCTCGTCCGGGCCGAACAGTGCGGTGGCCAGCAGGACCGGCCCGGCCAGCAGCGCGAGGAAGCCCGTCACGGCCAGCGTCGCCGCGTACCAGGCACGCACCCCGTCCGTGCAGGCCCGGCCGACCCGCAAGGCCAGCTCGTTCAGCACTCCCGCGTTCATGACGCGCCCCCTTCCCTTCCGTGGCCCCCGTCGGGAGGCCCGGAGCTGCGGCCTCGAAGCCGCGGCTCCGAAGCCCGCTGCGGACCCCGGTTCCGATCTTTCGATGGGTCAGTCTGCCCGGCCGGGGCGTCCGGCGCTCTAGGCCTGAACACCCAGTTCAGGGTGTATCTGGATACACCTCCGAGAGGCCGTCCAGACGGCTGTCCGCACCCCGCCTCCGATTCGTAGCGTCGTGTTCCGTCAGCCGGCCCGGGCCCTTCCCGGTGCCGGACCCAGAACAGTGGAGGGCCCGTGAACGCGCCGATCATCCGGATCCGCGGCGTCGACAAGACGTACGACCGATCCGACGCCGCCCGTCCCGCCCTGGCCGGGCTCGACCTGGAGGTCCGGGCCGGCGAGGCGCTGGCCGTGCTCGGCCGATCGGGCAGCGGCAAGTCCACCCTGCTGAACCTGATCGCGGGCCTCGACCGCCCGAGCGAGGGCGAGGTGGAGGTCGACGGCGTGGCCGTGCACCGGCTCGGCGAGGCCGCGCTGGCCGAGTACCGGCGGACGCGGATCGGCATGGTGTTCCAGTTCTTCAACCTGCTGGACGACCTGAACGTGGAGGACAATGTGCTGCTCCCGGCCCAGCTGGCCGGGATGCGGCGGGAGCAGGCCCGGGCCCGGGCCGGGGAGCTGTTGGAGCGGCTGGGGGTGGCCCGGCACGCCAGGGCCTTCCCCGGCCGGCTCTCCGGCGGCGAGCGGCAACGGGTCGCGGTGGCCAGGGCGCTGATGAACCGTCCGCCGCTGCTGCTGGCCGACGAGCCCACCGGGGCGCTGGACACCGCCTCGGCCGCCGACGTCCGCGACCTGCTGCGCGGGCTCAACGCGGAGGGCCAGACGATCCTGCTGGTCACCCATGACACCGCGCTCGCCGAGGCCTGCGCCGACCGGACGATCGAGCTGCTCGACGGCCGGCTGGTCCGGGACACGGCGGCCGTGCCGGCGCCGGGCGGTGGCCGATGAGCGCGCTCGGCAAGGTGGTGCGCGCCGGGGTCGGCCGCAGGCGGGTGCAGACCCTGGTCATGGTGCTCACCACGATGATGTCCGTGACGGCGTGCATCCTCGCGCTCGGGCTGCTGGTCGCCGCCCAGGGCCCGTACCAGCGCTCCTTCGCCGACCAGCACGGCGCGCACCTCAACGTGCTGTACGACCCGGCCAAGGCGAGCCCCGCCCAGCTCGCGGAGACGGCCCACGCGTCCGGCGTGACGGCCTCGGCCGGCCCCTACCAGGCGGCCACCGTCCAGCCGCGCTCCGGCTCCGGGTCCCGGATCCCCCCGGCCGGGAGCCTGCTGCCGCCGATGACGCTGGTGGGCCGCGCCGAGAGCGGCCCACTGGACGACCTGCGGGTCACCAACGGCCGCTGGATCGAGGGCCCCGGCGAGGTGGTGTTCCTGGACGGGCACTCCCCGCTGGCGGTCGGCGACAGCATGGAGTTCCCGGACCTGCCGGGGCACCCGTCGCTCAGGGTCGTCGGCCTGGCCGCCTCGGTCTCCTGGAGCGCGGACGGCTGGGTCGCCCCGGAGCAGGTGGCCGGGCTGACGGCGCCCGGCACCGCGCCCGCCACCCAGTACCTCTACCGCTTCGCCCACGCCGGCAGCGACGCGGAGGTGGAGGCGGGCCGCGCCGCGCTGGCCGCCGCGGTCCCGGGCGGGGCGCTCGCCAAGGCCTCCTCCTACCGGCCCGCCCAGGAGGAGGCGAACCGGACGGCCTCGACCTTCGTCCCGTTCGTCACGGCCTTCGGGGTGCTCGGTCTGGCCATGTCGGTGCTGATCATCGGCGTCGTGGTCAGCGGCTCCGTCAGTGCCGCCACCCGGCGGATCGGCATCCTCAAGTCCCTTGGCTTCACCCCGGCCCAGGTGGCGCGCGCGTACGTCGGCCAGGCGCTGATCCCCGCCGGGGTCGGCACGGCGCTCGGCGTGCTCGTCGGCAACCTGCTGTCCGTACCGGTCCTCGGGCTGGCCCACAAGGCCCTGCGCGGCGGACTGCTCGGCATCCCGGTCTGGGTGGACGCCGTGGTCGTGGTGGTGGCCCTGGGCGCCGTGGCGGGCACCGCGCTGGTACCGGCGCTGCGGGCCGGGCGGCTGCGGACGGTGGAGGCGCTCGCGGTCGGCCGGACGGCGCCGGGCGCCAAACGGGCGGCTGCCCGAGGCGCGGCCGACGGGGCAGGGGCGGCGGGCCCGCTGGCCCGGGCGCAGGACCGGATCGGCCGACTGCCGGTGCCACGGGCGCTCAGCCTCGGGCTGGCCTCCCCGCTCAACCGGCCGGGCCGCTCGGCGACCACCGGCGCCGCCGTGGTGCTCGGCACGGTCGGGGTCACCCTCTGCGTCGGCCTGACGCTCTCGTTGAGCTCCCTCCAGGAGGGCCTGACGGCCGACCGCGCGGGCAAGGTGGTGGTCCAGGCTCCGATGGAGGGCTCCGCGCAGCCCGTCGACCACCTGGACGAGGCGGCCGTGGCCAAGGCCATCGACTCCCGTCCGGGCACCCGGGCCTGGTACAGCAGCGTCCCCACCCCGGTCACCCTGGCCGGGAACACCGGGCGCTCCGAGGTGGTCGCGTTCAGCGGCGACGCCTCCTGGAGCGGCTTCCAGCTGGTCTCCGGCCGCTGGTTCCACGGCCCCGGCGAGGTGGTGGTGGCCGCCGCCTACCTGCGGGCCAACCAGGCGAAGGTCGGTGACACCGTCACCCTCACCGACCACGGGCGGAGCACCCAGGCGAAGATCACCGGCGAGGTCCTGACCACGAACGACCTGGTGTTCACGGACCGGGCCGCGCTGGCGCCGCTCGGCGGCACGATCCACGCCGAGGCGCTCTCCTTCCACATCGACCTCACCCCGGGTACCGACGCGCAGGCCTACGCCGACGGGCTGGACCAGACCGTCAAGCCGCTGGGCCTGGGCGCCGAACCCGGCGGGGAGCACCTCAACATCGTGGTGCTGGCGATGAACACCCTGGCGGGCACACTCACGCTGCTGCTCTCCGTGGTGGCAGGGCTCGGGGTGCTCAACACCGTGCTGTTGGACACCCGGGAGCGGGTGCACGACCTTGGGGTGCTCAAGGCGCTCGGGATGTCACCACGGCAGACCGTCGGCATGGTGCTCACCTCGGTCTGCGGCAGCGGGCTGGCGGCCGGGTTGATCGGGGTCCCGATCGGCATCCTGGTGCACCACCAGGTGATGCCCGCGATGGCCGAGGCCGCGGGGATCGGAGTGCCGGACGCCGACCTCGCCGTGTTCGCCCCGTCGGTGGCGGGGCCGCTGATACTCGGCGGCCTGGTGCTGGCCCTGCTCGGCGCCGTCCTCCCTGCCACTTGGGCGGCCCGCACCCGGACGGTCACGGCGCTGCGGACGGAGTGACGAAGGGGGAGAGCCGGGAGAGGGGCGCGCCCGGCGCCGCCCGGCTCTGCCCGGGAGCCCCCCGTAAGGCTCCCGGGCAGAGGTCAGGGCAGGGCCGGACAGGCCCGGCCCGGCCCAGGCCGGACGGGGACCAGCCCGGCCCGGGTCAGCCCAGGCCGGCCCGACCCCGGTCGTACGACCAGATCCGGACCACAGACCCGGACCACAGACCCGGACCACAGACCCGGATCACAGACCCGGATCACAGACCCGGATCAGGACAGCCGCGCCGCCGCGTACGCCTCCATGGCGGCACGCTGGTACGCGGCCAGGCCTTGGGCGATGGCCTCGTACGCGGCGCTCCACTGCTCGTTCTCGGTGCAGGAACGGGCGATCGCCAGGTACTCCTCGGTCGGGACCGACCGGATGGTGCCGAGCAGCCGGTACTCCTCGTCGATCGTGCTCTGCACGGGCTCGGCGTCGGCCGGGTGGCCGGCCGCCATCAGCTCCGCCAGGCGGATCATGCGGGCGGTCCGCTCGCGCTGCCCGGCCTCGATCTCGGCCGGGGCCATCGCGGCAGTCGCGCGCCGGGCAGCCTCGGCGTGCTCGGGGAAGTCGCGCAGACTCGCGTCGACATCACCGGGCTGGATGCCCTCGAACAGGTTCTCGGGGCGGTTGATGGTCATGGGCGTGCCGTCCTTCCGGGAGCGTTCCAGGTCGGCGATCGTGCGGGAAACGGTGGCGGCCAGGGCGTCGAGCCGGTCGCGCTCGGCGACCAGTCGCCGGCGGTGGTCCCGCAGGGCCTCCAGCTCGTCCACCTGATCGCCCAGGATCCGGGCGATCTCGGTCAGCCCCACGCCCAGTGCCCGCAGTACCAGGATCTGTTGCAGCTGGAGCAACTGCCGCTCCTCGTAGTAGCGGTGGCCGTTGGAGCCGATCCAGGCCGGTGGCAGCAGCCCGATCTCGTCGTAGTGCCGGAGGGTTCTGGCCGTCACACCGGACATCCGGGCTACTTCAGCGATGGGCCAGGCCATGGCTGCCTCCCTCGTTTCCACGTCCCCACGTTCGCGTGGACCGGGCCGGTTCTCCGGCCCTGGTCACGACGGTAGAAGCTGCCGCTGCGGCAGCTTCAAGCCCGAGGCCCCGTTCGTTGCCGCCGCCCGCATTGCCGCCTACGCCTCGGCGAACCAGTCCAGGGACTGCCCGTGCGGCCCGGTGAAGGCCACCGGCCGCTCGTCCAGGGCGAGCGCGAACAGTCCGGAGCCGGCCGGGGCCGGGCGGGGGAGACGTCGGGCGACGGCCGCCAGCACGGAGACCGCCTCGTTGGAGATCCAGTGCCCGGGCAGCTCGCGCATGGTCGCCGCGAACTCCTCCCGCTCCTCCGGCGGCAGGTACGCGAGCACCGCGCTGTGGAACACCACCGGCGTCGCCCCCGCCGGGGCCTGCGCCACCAACTCCCTTACCGTTGCGTTGAGATCGCCGCGCACCAGCAGCGGCGGTTCGGCCCGGGCGACCCGGACGGCGCCGCGCAGCCGGTCCAACCGGTGGATCTGCTCGGGCCAGACCAGGGACTCCAGCCAGCGCATGTCCTCCTCGGCCCGTACGTCCAGCGGATTGAGGTCGATCCCGGCCCGCCACACCACCTCGGGCAGCCGTTCCCGCAGGGAGCCGGGGAACGGTACCGGCCCGCTCACCGTGCAGTCCAACGTCACCGGGCTCGCCTCGGCACCGAACTCGGCACCGAACTCGGCGACCGGGGTACCGGTCCCACGCTTGCATCCGTCCTCCCCGGCCAGGTACCGGTACCGGTACCGATACCGGTCCGGGTACAGGCAGAGCCCGGCCGAGGCGCCCACCTCGATCAGGGCGAGTGGCTGCGGCAGTGCGGCCAGCAGCGGCAGCAGGGTGGCGCAGCGGCCCGCCTCGTTGGTCTGCGTCCGCCGCTCCAGCATCGTCGCCGAGACCTCGGCCCAGTGCTCCGCCGCCCAGTCGCGGAAGGCCGGCCAGCCCTCCGTCACCGGCCCGCCCAGGTGCCTGACCGCGCCGAACAGCAGGTTCGGCTGCCGCTTCGCGGCCGGCAGTCCGTCCAGCAGCGCACACGACTGCTCGTCCTCGGCGACGCGTTCGGCCAGCTCCTGGTAGATCGGCGAGTTGCCGCGCGCCTCCCGCTCCGCGAACGCCCGGTAGAGCTCCCCCGTATCGCCGCGCATCCCCCGCACGTCCTTTCGACGCCTTCTCAAGTGATCGAATCGGCCCAGCCTACGTCCGCCCGCCGCGCCTGCCGTCGCCCGCAGTGCGCCGACCAGCGCGCCCAGGACCGGCTGACCCAAGCGTCCTCCCGGGCGGCGGCGTGCAGTGCGCGCACCGGCGCCGGACCGCTCAACCGCTGCCCGGCGATGCCCGGATGGCGCTGGGGCAGGCCAAGCTCGGGAACCAGTGCCACCCCCGGACCGACCGCGGCGAAACCCTGCGCGGCTGGGCGGTACGGGCCGTCCCGCATCTCGGTGAGCGGGGCCTCGGTTCGGTCGTGCCGAGGCCGAGCCGTAGGCCCGGGGCGGCCCGGCGGAACCCGGCCACCGACCGCACCAGAACCGTCAGCAGGCCGTAGGACAACAGCACCACCGGGAACCAGGACGCGCCCGCCTCCAGCCGCCGCCCACCGCCCGTCACCGGTGCAGCTCGGCCGAGCGGCTCAGCCGAGCAGGCCGCCCATGTGACCGTCCTCGGCGAGCAGCCGCCAGGAGCAGCCGGGCGAGGCGAACGCCTCCGGGTCGACCGCCTCCACCAGCCGGTCCACCACCGCGCTCAGCAGCGCCTGCGGGTCGAACACCGCCCAGGTGCCCCGGGCCCGGCCGTAGTCCCAGCGGTCCCACTCGGCGCGCAGCCGCTCGTACGTCCAGAGGGCGTAGAGCAGGGCGGACAGGTCGCGGTTCAGGTAGGCCTCGGGGTGGCCGTCGTCGTACCAGTCCGGGAGTTCCAGCCGGCCGGTGGCGCCGTCCAGGGCGATCGTGAGGTCGGTCGGCCAGTCCCCGAGGGCGAGGAAGTCCCGCTGGTACGGGCGTTCCTCCTCGCCGTCGAAGTACTCGGGGTACGCCTCGCCCATGCTGACCAGCGGCTCCTCGCACACTCCGAACATCGCCCCGCCCAGCGGCAGGCCGACCTCGGTCAGCAGCTGCCGGGTCGGCCCGTGCACCAGGGCGGCGGGCAGATCCTCGGGCCGGAACCGGTGTACCCGGCCGGGGCCGCCGTCCTGGTCCGTCAGCGCCGCGAGCTCCGTCACCAGCTCCGGGGCTATCTCGTACGCGGGCCCGCCGGGACCACCCGGCAGCGCACCCCAGGCCAGCGCCCGCACCAGCAGCGCGGTGCCCCAGTGCGGGGGCGGTGCGGACTCGTCGTCGAACAGCCCGGGATCGATCTCCCGCATCCGCCGCTCGGCCCCCGCCAACACCTCGGCCATCGCGGTGGGCCCGCGCCGCCCGCCCAGCGCCTCCGGGCGCCGGGCCGCCCCGGCCACCGCATCCACCTCGCGGACCAGGCCCGCCAGCGCGGCCAGGCCGGAGGCCAGCAGGTCGCGCCGCGGGCCGCCGTTGTCCAGGAACACCTCCCCGGTCACCCCGTCCAGCAGCACCAGGCTGCCGGTGGCGGCGAACGGCGTGCAGTACTCCGTCTCCCCGAGGACGAACAGCCGCTCCGCCTCCGCCGGGAACGCCGTCAGCTCCCCGCCCCCGAGTGCCTCGAAGGCCAGGAACGCCCCGGCCGTCGGCAGCCCCTCCCGCACCAGGAACTCCCGACTCCCCGCGTGCACCACCCCACCCGGCAGCTCCGCCACCCGCTCACACCTCACGTGCCCCACCCTTTCCCGGCCTACCCCGTGACCCACAGACCCTAGCGGCCCGGCCCGACACCACCGAGGCGCTCTCCGAGCGGGAAGGGGCGTGGCGGCCGTGCAGCCGGGCCCGAAGCTGCGAGGCGCTTCCCCGGGCGCGGCCGCGGGGAGGGGCGCGTGGCAGTCGGCGGGGGCCCGACACCCCATGGCGCCCGTGCGTCGCCACCGGGCCCGTAGGGTGCGGGGATGAAGCGCTACCTGCTGACCGGTACGCCGGGGGCCGGAAAGACGGCGATCCTGCGCTGGCTGGAGTGCGCGGGTTTCCCGGTGGTCGAGGAGGCCGCCACGGACGTCATTGCGCTGCGGCAGGCCCAGGGCGAGCCGGAGCCGTGGACGGATCCGTCGTTCGTGGACGCGGTGGTCGCCCTGCAGCGGCGGCGGCAGGTTGGGGCCGTCGGCCCGCCGGGGGAGGTGCGGTTCTTCGACCGCTCGCCGGTGTGCACGTACGCCCTGGCGGTGTACCTCGGCCATCCGGTGACCCCGGCTCTGGCCGGGGAACTCGACCGCATCCGGGAGGCGGGGGTCTACGAACGCCGGGTGTTCTTCGTGGAGAGCCCGGGTTTCGTCACCCCGACCGAGGCGCGGCGCATCTCGTACGAGGAGTCGCTGCGGTTCGAGCGGATCCATCGGGAGGCCTATGCCGAGTTCGGGTACACGTGCGTCCCGATCGCGCCGGGGCCGCTCGCCGACCGGGCGGCCGCTGTCGTACGGCACGTCGGCGCGGCCGCCCGGCACGGAGGCTGACGTCTCCGGTTCAGGCGAGTCCGCCGGCCTCCCGGGCCGCCTGCTCCACACGGTCGTGGTGGGCCCGCCACCAGTCGGCGTCGCCGGGGGCGGTGTTTGCGCCGTCGGAGCGCTGGCCGGTGGCGCCGTCCACGAGTTCGCGGACCAGATCGGCGTGGCCGACGTGGCGGTGGGTCTCGGCGATCATGTGGACGAGCACCCGGTGCAGGGTCTGCTCGTGGCGGGCGCCGAACGGCATCGTGCCGACGGCGTCCAGCGGCAGGGCCTCGATGGTGGCGTCGGAGTGCGCCCAGACCCGCCGGTAGCGCCCGATGATCTCCTCGGTGCTCTCGTCCGCCCGTGCCCACATGTCGCCGTTGGGCTCGGTCCGGCCGGTGATCCACACCGGGGCCGGTTCGGGGAAGGGGCGTCCGAAGGCATCGCCGAAGTAGAGGGCCTCGGCGCCGGTGACGTGCTTGACCAGGCCCAGCAGGTTGGTTCCGGTGGGTGTGAGCGGGCGGCGCAGGTCGTACTCGGAGAGGCCTTCGAGCTTCCAGAGCAGAGCGTCGCGGGCGTCCTGGATGTAGATCCGGAGGTCGGTCTTGTCATCTGTCACTGTCATGGGATCAGTCTGTTGGCCACAGGATGCCTGTCCATTGATTTCCAACCCCGCCAGGACGTGACCGGCCGTCAACTCATGCCACGATCGGCTCCGTTCACCCCACACCGGAACCTCCCCGAGGGAGCGGCCATGACCGACGGCGCCTGGACCTGGGACGGGACGCTGTTCGCCGGAACGGCCGCCCACTACACCCGCGGCAGGCTCCCGTACGCCCCCGGGCTGGCGGAGGCGCTGGCCGGGGCGCTGGGGCTCGACGGGCGGGGACGGCTGCTCGACGTGGGGTGCGGGCCGGGCACGCTGGCGCTGGGTCTGGCGCACCTGTTCGGCGAGGTCGTCGGGGTGGACCCGGACGCCGGGATGATCGCCGAGGCGCGCCGGGCGGGCGCCGCGGAGCCCAGGGCCACCTGGGTGCGGGCCCGGGCCGAGGAACTCCCGGCGGGCCTCGGCACCTTCACGCTGGCGACCTTCGGCCAGTCCTTCCACTGGATGGACCGCGACCTGGTGGCGGCGACCGTACGGCGCATGCTGCGGCCCGGCGGCGCCCTGGCGCACATCTCGGACCTGAAGGGCGAACCGCGCCCCACCGAGGGGCTGCCGCACCCGCCGGTCCCGTACGCCGCGATCGGCGAACTGGTCCGGCGCTACCTCGGCCCGGTCCGCCGCGCCGGGCAGGGGTTGCTGCCGCACGGCACGCCGGGCGGCGAGGCCACGGTCCTCGCCCGGGCGGGCTTCGCCGGTCCGCAGCGGATCGTCGTCCCGGGCGGGCGGCCGCTGGAACGTACGGCCGACGACGCGGTCGCGGGCGTCTTCGCGCTCTCCTCCTCGGCCCCCCACCTCTTCGCCGAGCGCCGCCCGGCCTTCGGGTCGGACCTTCGCCGCCTCCTCGCCCGGACCTCGCCGTCGGGGCTCTTCTCGGAGCGGCAGCCGAGCAGCGAGGTGTTCATCTGGTGCCCCGAAGAAGGACGTTGACGGCCCAGGGCGGGGCGGGGCGGGCAGAGCGTCCCGCCCCGCCCGCGCTCTCACCGGAGAAGGGGGAACGGTCAGCGGACGACGTCGAAGACCTGCTTCTGGATGCCGTTCCGGTACGCCTCGTACTCGACCAGCTTCAGCTTCTGGGTGTCCTTGTCCGTCGCGCTGAACAGACGCTTGCCGGCGCCGAGCAGCAGCGGGAAGACGAGCAGGTGGTAGCGGTCGATCAGGCCGGCGTCCGAGAGGGCGTGGTTCAGGGTGGCGCTGCCGTGGACGATGATCGGGCCGCCCTCGGTCTCCTTCAGCGCGGCGACCTCGTCGAGCGAGCGCAGGATGGTGGTCTCGCCCCAGTTCGACACCAGGTCGTCCTCGGCGAGGGTGGCGGAGACGACGTACTTCGGCAGCGTCCTGTAGCGGGCGAACTCCGCCATGTCCGGCCACACCGGGCTGAACGCCTGGTAGCTGACCCGGCCGAGCAGCATCGCGGCGGCCTCCTCCTGCTCCCGCCCCTTGATCTCGAACGCCTCGGGGAGGAACTCGATGTCCTTGAAGGTCCAGCCGGAGTTGCGGTAGCCGGGTTCGCCGCCGGGGCCCTCGACGACGCCGTCGAGCGAGATGAAGGCGGTGCTGATCAGGGTGCGCATGGTGGGCTCCTCGGTTCTCGTACGGGTCTGCGTCTGCCGGGTCTGCCAGGTCTGTCGGGTCTGGCAGGTCTGAAGGGTGTGAAAGGCCTGGAGGAACGCCTGAGGGCCTGAAGGCCCGAGAGGTCAGGCGAGGACCCCGGCCAGCCACTGCTGCCAGGCGGCCTCGGCCCCGTCCGGAGCCGGGCCGAAGAGGTGGTGGAACATCAGCACCAGGCCGGAGCCGTGGTGGAAGGTGTAGAGCCCGTCGGCGGTGCGGACCTCGAAGCGCTCGTCGTCCGCCCAGACCACCTCGCCGTCCAGCGGCGGCAGGCCCGCCGGTTCGCCGTGGACCCGCGTGCCCGCGGCGACCGGGAGCGGCAGCGACAGGGCGCGGGCGAGGAGGGCCCGGACCTCCGGTTCCGGTCGGCCGGACGACGGCGCGGCGGCGAAGACGGGGACGGCGGTGCGTCCCGGGAAGTGGGCGAGGTACTCGCGGAGCGTGTGGAGGTGGAAGGGCCAGCCGCGGCGCAGTGCGTCGTACTCGTCCTGCCAGTCGTCGCCGAGCAGGCCGCTGTGGACGACGCGCAGCACGGTGGCGGCGCCGTCCCGGCCCTCGATCAGGTACTCGAAGGCCATGAACCGGCCGTCCTCGCCGGTGGCCGTACGGGTGGCCAGGCGCTTGCCGGGCTCGTAGGCGGTGACGACCGCCTCCTCGCGGTGGCCCCCGGTCTCCATGACGGCGGTGCCGCCCTCGCGCGGGTCCAGTTCGTTGCGGCCCATGAACCAGGAGTCGATCCCCGGACCGGTGGCGATCGCCTCCCAGACCTGTTCCGGGCTCGCCGGCAGGGAGGTCTCCAGTTCGATCTCGAACGGGTGGGTCATCGTGGTTCCTCCTGGTCTGCCCGGGTGCCGGCCTGTTCCGTGCCGGGTTCGTTCCGATCCCCGCCGGGTTCGTTCCGATCCCCGCCAGGTTCGTTCCGGTCCCTGCCGGGTTCGTCCTGCTCCGCTGCGGCTCCGGACTGCGCGGCGGGGAGGGCGGGGATCTGGTGGAGTCCGACGACCACCCGGTGGCTGCGGCCCCCGGGGGCGGACTCGTCGTGGTAGCGGCTGACGAGGGTGGCCACGGACTGGGCCAGCTCCTCGGCGAAGGCGGCCCGGTCGGCCGCGGAGGCGAACCGCACCTGCGCGTCGATGCCGAAGGTGGCGACCCGCCGACGGGCCCGGGAGGCGCCGGTCAGCAGGGCTCCGACCTCCTGCACCAGCCGGGAGCCGAGCGCCAGCAGCCAGCGGGCGGAGAGCTGGTCGGGGGAGCGGGCGGGGTCCGGGCTCACGGCGGCGAGGGCGCTGGGGGAGATCACGTAGGAGGCCGCGGTGGCGCGGTACACCCGCTCGGTGACGTTGCCCTTGCGGCGTTCCTCGGCGAGTTCGACGAGGCCGTGCCGCTCCAGCTCCTTCAGGTGGTAGTTGACCTTCTGCCGGGGCAGCCCCAGCCGGGCGGCCAGCATGGCGGCCGAGCCGGGCTCGGTCAGGGCGGCGAGGAGGCGTGACCGCATCGGGTCCAGCGAGGCCTCGGCCGCGGCGGGTTCTTCGATCACGGCGACTTCCAGCACCGTTCCAGCATTCAGCCGACAAAAAAATTTGTCAAGGAAAAAATGCTTGTCGGTACCCGGTCGGGCGAACGCCATCACCCACCTGCCCGGCCTGCGCGGCGACAGGGTGCACGGGGAGTGGCGGGCGGGGGGGCAGGCCGGACTTGAATCTTTGCGAACGAATGTTCGATCCTGGGTCTGTGCCCGTTTTCGAATCTGTTTTCGAATCCGCCGCCGAGCAGCCCGCACGCCCCGTGCTCCGCCCGGTGGCGTCCCCGGCTGCCGTGTCCGGGGAGCGGGGGGACGGAGCGGGGCGGGCGGCGGAGTCCAGGGGACTGCTTCCGGTGCCGTCCGCGCTGCGGGAGGTGCTGCCCGACGCCGGGCTGCGCCGGGGGACGGCGGTGTCGGTGGCGGGCGGGGACACCGGGCTGCTGCTGGCCCTCGCCGCCGGGGTGAAGGAGACCGGGGGTGGCTGGGCCGCGGCGGTCGGACTGCCGGACCTGGGACTGGCCGCCGCCGAGGGGTACGGGCTGGACCTGCGGCGGCTGCTGGTCGCGGACGACCCGGGGCCGCACTGGGCCGAGGTGGTGTCGGTGCTGGCCGGCGCGGTCGAGCTGATCATGCTGCGCCCGGACGGGCCGGTGCCGCCGAAGCTGGCCGCCCGGCTGGCGGCGGTGCTGCGGCGCAGCGGCTGCGTGCTGCTGGTCGCCGGACCGTGGCCGGGCGCGGCGCTGCGGCTGGGGGTGCGCTCCGGGCGCTGGTTCGGGCTGGGCGACGGCCACGGGCAGCTCGTCGGCCGGCAGGTGGAGGTGGTGGCCGAGGGCCGAGGCTCGGCGGCGCGAGGCCGGACGGCTCGGCTCTGGCTGCCGGACGAGCACGGCGCGGTGCGCCCGCTCCAGGAGCAGCCACAGCCGGTGGCGGAACCGGTGGTCGAGCCGATGGCACTCCGCGTGGCGGCGGTGGTCTGAGATGGCGGACGACAGGACCCCCCGGGTGCTGGTGGTCTGGTGCCCGGACTGGCCGGTGGCGGCCGTCACTGGCGACGACCCGGTCGCGGTGACCGAGGGCGGGCGGATCCTCGCCTGCTCGGCGGGCGCCCGGGCGGCCGGGGTACGACAGGGGCAGCGGCTCAAGCTGGCCCAGCGGCTCTGCCCGGAGCTGGAGCTGCGCGACCGCGACCCGGAGGCGGAGACCCGCCGCTTCGAGCCGGTGGTCGCGGCGGTGGAGGCGTTCACGCCCCGGGTGGAGGTGATCCGCCCGGGCCTGTGCGCGATCCCGGTGAAGGGCCCGGGCCGCTACTTCGGCGGTGAGGAGGCGCTGGCCGGCAAGGTCGGCAGGGCGGTGGCGGACGCCCTCGGGCAGCCGCTCCTCCCGGACGCCGTCCCGGGCGCGGTGGTTGTCGAGGAACGGCGGGCAGCCGTTCCTCAGGCCCAGGGCACAGCCGTTCCGCAGGCCCAGAACACAGCCGCCCCGCAGGCCCAGGTCGGCGTCGCCGACGGCCTGTTCGCCGCCGTGCTCGCCGCCCGGGCCGGGGTGCTGGTCCCGGCCGGCCGGACGGCGGAGTTCCTCGCCCCGTACCCGGTGGGTGCGCTGGGCGACGAGGCGCTGGCCGAACTGCTCGGGCGGCTCGGCCTGCCCACCGTCGGGGCTTTCGCCGCGCTGCCGGCCGAGTCGGTCGCGGACCGCTTCGGCCCGTCCGGGACGGTCGCGCACCGGCTGGCCCGCGGCCTGCAGCCGCGCCCGCTGGTGCCGCGCGACGAGGAGCCGGACCTCGCCGTCGAGCAGCGCTTCGACCCGCCGGAGCCACTGGCCGAGCCGTTGGTGTTCGTCGCCCGCACACTGGCCGAGCAGCTGAACCAGCGGCTGGCCGGGGCCGGGCTGACCTGCCGCCGGGTGGCCGTCGAGGTGGCCTGCGCGGACGGCCGGACGGCCTCCCGGCTGTGGCGGCACGAGGGCCGGCTGTCCGCGACGGCGCTGGCCGAGCGGGTCCGCTGGCAGCTCCAGGCCTGGCAGGGCGCGGGCACCTTCGCGAGCGGCGACCAGGGCAGCCGGGAAGGCTTCACCCTGCTGCGGCTGGCCCCCGACGGCCTCTCCCCGGACCAGGGCCGCCAGCTCGCACTGTGGGGCCAGGCCGTCGCGGACGACCGGGTGGAACGCGCGGTCGCCCGGGTGCAGGCGGTGCTCGGGCACGCCGGGCTGCGCCGGATCGAGCCGGCCGGCGGGCGCGGCCCGGGCGAGCAGGTGGTCAAGGTGCCGTGGGGCGAGCCGTACGAGGCGGCGGTGCCGGCCGACGCGCCCTGGCCGGGGCGGCTGCCGGAGGTGTGGCCCGCCGTGGTGCTGCGGGAGCCGGCGCCGGTGCGGGTGCTGGACGGGGCCGGGCGGCCGGTCACGGTGGACGGCCGGGCGGGGGTGTCGGCCCGGCCGGCCCTGGTCGTGGTCCGGGGCCGGGAGGAACGGGTGGACGGCTGGACCGGGCCCTGGCCGGCGGTCGAGTACTGGTGGGACCAGTCGCTGGCCCGGCGCCGGGCGCGGTTCCAGGTCGTGGTGGGCGGCGGCCGGGCGCTGCTGCTCACCGTGGAGGGGGGTGCCTGGTACCTGGAGGCCGGCTACGACTAGCGGCCCCGGGACCCGGAAGGAGGAGCAGAAGGAGGGGGAGCAGGACGAGCACGAGAACGACGAAGGCAACCCCCGATGGGCTTCACCAGCCACCCCACCCTCCCCTGGAGCGAGCTGCACCGCCGGCTGACCGGCGCGGCGCCGGACCGTACGGTGGTCCCGCTGCGCCGCTCCGCCCCGGAGCAGCCACCGGCCCCGGCCCCGGAGCCCGAGCCCGAGTCCGAATGCGGGTCCGGGAAGGCCGAACCCTGGGCCGAACTGCACGTCCACTCCGCCTTCAGCTTCCTGGACGGCGCCAGCGACCCGGAGGACCTGGTCGCCGAGGCGGTCCGGCTGGGCGTGGAGACCCTCGCGATCACCGACCACGACGGCCTGTACGGCGCCGTCCGGCTCGCCGAGGCGGCCCGGGGCACGGGCCTGGCCACCGTGTTCGGCGCCGAGCTGACCCTCCGCCACGAATCCGGTGACCCCGAGCACCTGCTGGTCCTCGCCCGCGACCCGGCCGGCTACCGGCGCCTCTCCGCCGCGATCGCCGCCGCCCAGCTGGCCGGTGGCGCCAAGGGCAACCCGGTGTACGACCTCGCGGCGCTCGCCGGGGCGCACGACGGCCACTGGGCGGTGCTCACCGGCTGCCGGCTCGGCCGGGTCCCGGCAGGCCTCGTAGACGGTAGCGCCGGGCACCGACTCCGCACCCTCACCGAGGCGTTCGGCCGCGAGAACGTCCACGTCGAGCTGATCGACCAGTGGCTGCCCGGCGACGACCGGCGCAACGACGCCCTCGCCGCACTCGCCGCCCGCTTCGAACTCCCCGCCGTCGCCTCCACCAACGCCCACCACGCCGGCCCCGCCCAGGGCCGCCTCGCGCAGAGCCTCGCCGCGCTGCACGAGCGCCGCACCCTCCAGGACGCGGCCGGCTGGACGCAGGCGGCCGGCACCGCGCACCTGCGCTCGGGCCGCGAGATGGCGGCCCGGCTGGCCCGCTTCCCCGGGGTGCAGCGGGCCACCGCCGAGCTCGGCCGGGCCTGCGCCTTCGACTTCGCCGGGCTGGACCCGGAGCTGCCCGGCTTCCCCGTCCCCGCGGGCGAGACCGAGATCGGCCATCTGCGCGCCCTGGTCGCGGCCGGCGGCCCGGCCCGCTTCGGCTCCGGCAACGCCGCCGCCCGCCGCCAGCTCGCCAAGGAGCTGGACGTGATCGAGGACCTCGACCTGGCCGGCTACTTCCTGATCGTGCACGACATCGTGGACTTCTGCCGGAGCCGGGACATCTGGTGCCAGGGCCGCGGCTCGGCCGCCAACTCGGCGGTCTGCTACGCCCTCGGGATCACCGCCGTCGACCCGATCCACTACAAGCTGCTGTTCGAACGCTTCCTCTCCACCGCCCGGGACGGGCCGCCCGACATCGACCTGGACATCGAGAACCGCCGCCGCGAGGAGGTCATCCAGTACGTCTACGGCCGCTACGGGCGCGAGCACGCCGCCCAGGTCGCCAATGTGATCACCTACCGGCCCCGGCTGGCGATCCGCGACGCCGCCCGGGTGCTCGGCTACCCGCAGGGGCAGGTGGACGCGTTCAGCCGGCAGACCGACTTCCGTTCCGCCCCCGGCGCGGACGCCGTCATCCCCGCCGACGTGCTCCAGCTCGCCACCCAGCTCCACGGCCTGCCCCGCCACCTGGGCATCCACTCGGGCGGCATGGTGCTCACCCGGGAGCCGATCGGCGAGATCTGCCCCACCGAGTGGGCCCGGATGCCCGGGCGCTCCGTGCTCCAGTGGGACAAGGAGTCCACCGCCGGCGCCGGTCTGGTGAAGATCGACCTGCTCGGTCTCGGCATGCTCGCCGCCCTGCACGACGCCTGCGACCTGGTCGCGGAGCACCACGGCCTGCGCTACGACCTGGCCACCATCCCGGACGACGACCCGGGCGTGTACGCGATGCTGCGCCGGGCCGACACCGTCGGCGTGTTCCAGGTCGAGTCCCGGGCGCAGATGGCGACCCTGCCCCGGCTCAAGCCGGACCACTTCTACGACCTGGTGGTCGAGGTCGCGCTGATCCGCCCCGGCCCGATCCAGGGCGGCTCCGTCCACCCGTACCTGCGCCGCCGCGCCGGGGCGGAGCCGGCCGGCTGCCCGCACCCGCTGATGGAGAACGCGCTCGGCAAGACCCTGGGGGTGCCGCTGTTCCAGGAGCAGATGATGCAACTCGCCATCGACTGCGCCGGGTTCACCCCCTCGGAGGCCGACCGGCTGCGGCAGGCGATGGGCGCCAAGCGCTCGCACGAGCGGGTCGCCCGGCTGCGCGAGCGGCTGCTGGGCGGGATGGCCGAGCGCGGCATTCCGCCCGAGGTGGCCGAGGACGTCTACGGCAAGATCGAGGCCTTCTCCAGCTACGGCTTCCCGGAGAGCCACGCGATCAGCTTCGCCTACCTGGTGTACGCCAGCGCCTGGCTGAAGCACCACTTCCCGGCGGCCTTCACCTGCGCCCTGCTGGCCAACCAGCCGATGGGCTTCTACTCGCCGCTCAGCCTGGTCGCGGACGTCCGGCGGCACGGCGTGCGGGTGCGCGGGGTGGACGTCAACGCCAGCGGGGCGCGGCCCACCCTGGAGCCGTACCGGGGGCCGACCCCGAAACCACCGCTGACCGCCGGACGCCCGCAGCCGGCGATCCGGCTCGGCCTGGAGACGGTGCGTGGCATCGGCACCCCGCAGGCCGAGGCGATCGTGGCCGGGCAGCCGTACGCCGGCCTGGAGGACTTCGCCCGCCGCACCGGCCTGCCCGGGCCCGTCCTGGAGGCGCTGGCGACGGCGGGAGCCTTCGACTGCTTCGGTCTGACGAGACGTCAGGCGCTGTGGGCGGCGGGGGCGTTCGCCGGTATCTCGGCCGAGCTGATCCCCGGCACCACCCCAGGCGCCGAGGCGCCGGAGCTGCCCGGCATGAGCCCGGTCGAGGAGACCATCGCCGACCTGTGGGCCACCGGAACCTCCGCCACCAGCCATCCGCTCCAGCACCTGCGCACCCAACTGGAGCGCGGCGGCGCCCTCTGTGCCGCCCAGCTCCCGGGCGTCCCACCGGGCACGGCGGTGGTGGTCGGCGGCCTGGTCACCCACCGGCAGCGGCCGCCGACGGCCGGCGGGGTGCTCTTCCTCAGCCTGGAGGACGAGACCGGGCTGATCAACGTGATCTGCAACCGCCCGGTCTGGGAGTCGCAGCGCCGCACCGCCCTGGACCGGGCCGGGCTGCTGGTCCACGGCCACATCGAGCGCGACCGGGGCGCCACCAACCTGATCGCCACCTGGCTCACCCCGCTCCGGATCGGCCTCTGAGCGGGGCGCGGCGGGGTGGCCGGGGAGCGGGGTCAGGAGGCGGGATCGTCGGCGAGGTCGGAGATCCGCGGGTAGCCGATCTCCGTGAGGTCCGCGGAGAGTTCGTCGAGGTCGGTGTCCGGGTTGAGCGCCGCCACCACGGCCGGGGTGAGCGGGCGCAGCGCCAGGACGTGCTCGATCGCGGCGAGGGCCGGCTCGTGCTCCGGCTCGAAGCAGTCCTCGGCCCACGCCCGGTAGGCCTCGGCCGAACCGTCGGCCAGCAGCGCGAACAGGTGCTCGCCGCCGCGCTCGGCGGCCGCGCCGTGCCAGGCGTCGTCCCCGGGGGCGCGCCAGAAGCAGCGGGTGACCGTCGGCCCGTCCTCGTCCCCGAAGGCGGGCTCCTCGGCGAAGCGGCGGAACTCCTCGGGCACGGCCGTGAGCAGCTCCGGGGCGTTGGGCGCCTCATGGTCGAAGCCGCGCCCGTACGCGCCGACGGGGGAGAACACCACGAACCAGTCGTCGCCCTCGCCGTTGCGCATCGAGGCCATCTCCTCGCCCTCGTCCCAGGAGGCGTCGAAGGAGTGGTACCGCGACTCCCAGTCGTCCGGGCTGAGGATCGCGTCGAGGGTGGCCAGGGCGCGGCAGCGGTCGCGCAGGTCGGGGATGGCGGGCAGGCGGCTGAGCAGGTCGTTCATGCCCGCCATTCAACCCCGGGGATCCGACAGTGCCACGCCCGGGCCCGATGCGCGCCCTACGCCCCGGGCCGCCGCCCCTTGCCCTACGCCCCACGCCGCCGCCCCTTGCCCTACGCCCCGGGCTGCCGCCCCTTGCCCCTACGCCCCGGGCCGCCGCCCCTTGCCCTACGCCCCGGGCTGCCGCCCCTTGCCCGGCGCCCCGGCGAAGACCTGGGCGATCGGCAGCCAGGCGGTGGCGACCGGCCCGGTGGCGGTGAGCGCGAGGTCGTCCCGGTGGCGGCGCTGGGTCACCAGCAGGCAGAAGTCCAGGGCAGGGCCGGCCACCACGTCCTCCGCCCCGGCCGGGCCGATGGACCAGGCCCCGCCGTCGGGCGCGGTCAGTTCGAGCCGGACCGGGCGCTCGGGCGCGGGCAGTCCGTGCAGGCCGAAGGCGAAGCCCAGGGTGCGCAGCCCCAGGTGGGCGATGTGCCGCAGCCGGTCGGTGGGCTCGCGGGTGACGCCGAGCGCGTCCGCGACGTCCTGACCGTGCGCCCAGGTCTCCATCAGCCGGGCGGTCGCCATCGAGGCGGGCTTCATCGGCGGGCCGAACCAGGGCAGCCGGACGTCGGCCGGGGCTGCGGAGAGCGCGGCCGACACCTCCTCCCGCCCGGCCCGCCAGCGGGCGAGCAGTGCCGCGGGCTCGGCGGTCGCACCCGCGCGGGCACCCTCCTCGACCGGGCCTGCGGCGGCCGCCGACGGCTCGGTGAAACGCCCGCCGAGCGACGCGTCGAAGCCCTCCGGGTCTCGCGCGGCCAGCACCGTCCAGTCGTCGGTCCAGGCCAGGTGGGCGATCTGGTGCGCCACCGTCCAGCCCTCGGCGGGCGTCGGGCGGGCCCAGCCCTCGGGCGGCAGCCCGGCGACCAGGTCGTCCAGCACCGCGCTCTCGGCCCGCAGGTCGGCCAGCAGCCCGCCCAGGACGTCGCCCGGGGCGTTCGGGTCGGTCATCGCTTCCCCTTCCGGTCAAGGCAGTTGCCGGCGGGCGGTTGCTACCCGCCGGTAGCGCACGGCCGCACCTTACGTCCGGCCGCCCGCCGGCGTCCGCGACTCCACGAAACACGCATGTCAGGGCTCTCGCCACCGGCTCCACAGCGTGTGACAATTCCGCGATGACCAGGGCTGCGGACCCCCACTTTGCGCAACCCGTCGACGGCGCTGCGCAACCCGACGACCCCGAACTCGCCGCGCGCGCCGCCGAGCTGGTGCGGGACGCCGTGCTCGGCGACCTCGCCCGCCGGGTGGTGGCCGAGTGCGGCGCCGACGTCGGCCTGGTCGGCGTGCCCGAGCCGCTGCCCGGGGGCCGCCCCGGCAGCGAGGGCATGGTGCTGCGCCACTGGGCCGGCACCCGGGCCGACCTGCTGCACGACGTACCCGTCCCGGCCGGCCTCGGCCTCGGCGGCCGGGCGCTCGCCGAGCGCGCGCCCACCTGGGTGCCCGACTACCGTGCGGCGACGACCATTTCACACCACTACGACGCGGCCGTGGCCGCCGAGGACCTGTACGCGATGCTCACCGTCCCGCTGATGGGCGGCGGCACCGTGCACGGCGTGGTGTACGCCTCGCTGCGCGCCGTCGTCCCGTTCGGGGACGTGCGGATCTCCGCGGTCGGCACGCTGGCGAAGGCGGCGGCCCGGGCGCTCGCCGGGGCCGCCGCCTGGAGCCGCGAACAGCCCCGCCAGGCCGCCCCCGCACCGCCGTTGACCCCGCGCGAGCACGAGGTGCTGCGGTGGGCGGCGACCGGCCGGACCAACCCGGAGATCGCCGCCCGACTGGGCCTGACCTGCAACACGGTGACGGGCTACCTCAAGTCCGCGATGCACAAGCTCGGTGTCCGCAACCGGACCGAACTCGCCCTCGCGGCCCGGGAGTCGGGGCTGGTCAGTTGACCTGGCGATCCCGCCCGGTCCAGTACGGCTCGCGCAGCCGGAACTTCTGCAGCTTCCCGGTGGCGGTGCGCGGCAGGGCGTCCCGGAACTCCACCGTGGTGGGCGACTTGTAGCCGGCCAGCCGCTGCTTGCAGTGCGCGATCAACTCGGCCTCGGTGACCGCCCCGTGGCCCTCCCGGAGGACCACCAGTGCCTTCACCGTCTCGCCCCACTTCTCGTGCGGCACCCCGATCACCGCCGTCTCGGCCACCGCCGGGTGGTCGTACAGGCAGTCCTCCACCTCGATCGAGGAGACGTTCTCCCCGCCGCTGATGATGACGTCCTTCTTGCGGTCGGAGATGGTCAGCTGGCCGTCCGTGAGGGTGCCGCCGTCGCCGGTGTGGAACCAGCCGTCCCGCAGCGCCTCGGCGCTCGCCTCGGGCTGCTGCCAGTAGCCGTCCAGCACGGTGTTGGAGCGCACCAGCACCTCGCCCTGGGCGTCGACCCGCAGCTGGGTGCCGAGCGCCGGGGCGCCCGCCTGCACCAGCTTCTCGGCCCGCTCGGCGGCCGGCAGCACGTCCCACTCGGCCCGCGAGCGGTTGACCGTGACCACCGGGGAGGTCTCGGTCAGGCCGTAGAGCTGCATGAACTCCCAGCCCAGCTGCTCCTCGACCTGCTGCACCACCGAGGTCGGCGGCGGGGCGCCGGCCACGATCATCCGCACCCGGTCCCGGCCGGGCACCGGGCCGTCCCAGTCCGCGGCCGCGTCCAGCACCATCTGGACCACAGCGGGAGCGCCGGACAGGAAGGTCACCCCGTGCCGCTCGACCCGGCGCAGGATCTCCGCGCCGTCCACCTTGCGCAGCACGATGTGCCGGGCGCCCAGACCGGTGAGCGAGAACGGCAGGCCCCAGCCGTTGGCGTGGAACATCGGCAGGGTGTGCAGGTAGACGTCCCGGTCGCTCGCGCCGTAGTGCAGGCCCATCAGGGTCGCGTTCAGCCAGACGTTGCGGTGGGTGAGCTGAACGCCCTTGGGGCGGGCGGTGGTTCCGCTGGTGTAGTTGATGGTGGCGGTGTCGTTCTCGTCCACCGCGTACCGCCGCGGGGTGCCGTCGAAGTCGTACAGCACGGCGTCGCTGTCCGCGCCGAGCACGAACTTGTGCTTGGCCACCACCCCGCTCAGGGCGTCCGCGACCTCGGGATCGACCAGCAGCACGGAGGCGCCGCTCTGCTCGACGATGTACGACACCTCCTCGGCCCTCAGCCGGAAGTTCACCGGCACCAGCACCCGGCCGTACCCGCTCACCCCGAAGAACGAGGTCAGCAGCCGGGCCGAGTTGTGGGAGACGATCGCGACCCGCTCGCCCGGCCCGACGCCGAGCCGGTCCAGCCCGGCGGCCTGGGCCCGGGCCAGCTCGGCGACCCTGCGGTAGCTCAGCTCGCCCCAGGATTCGGCCGGCTGCACCGGCTCGTCGACGATGCCGACCCGGTCGCCGTAGACCAGCTCGGCCCGGTCGAGGAAGTCCATCACGGAGAGTGGAATCTGCATGGCGCCCACTGTCCTCTCCCGTCCGACCCCTGCACACCCCCGATCGGGGGTGTCACCCGTCCGTATGCACCCCGTCCCCGCCCACCCCGGCCGCCGCCAGCGCCGCCATCAGCCGGTCCCGGGCCTCGGTCTGGGCGGCGATCCGGCGTTCCAGCACCGCCAGCCGCTGCCGGGCGATCTCCAGCACCCGCTCGGACGGCCGGCTCGACAGCACGTCCCCGTCCAGGCAGCCCAGCAGCGGCCGGAGGTCCTCCAGGGTGAGCCCGGCGGCCACCAGCGCGCGGATGTTGCGCACCCGGACGACCGCCGACTCGCCGTACTCGCGGTAGCCGTTCGGCGCGCGCTCGGAGTCGATCAGCCCGGCCTGCTCGTAGTGCCGCAGAGCGCGCGCGGTACTGCCCGTCCGGGCCGCCAGCTCGCCGATCCGCACCGCCACCCGTCCCCTCCCGGTCAGCCCACCAGCGCGCCGCCGTCCACCGACAACACTACGCCGGTCACGAACGAGGCCTGTGGCGAGGCGAGTTGGGTGATCGCCCAGGCCACCTCCGCCGGGCGGCCGATCCGGCCCAGCGGGGTGTGCTCGATCTGCCACTTCCGGATCGCCGCCCGCTGCTCGGGACCGTACCCGGAGTGGTCGCCGATCGGGGTGTCGATCGCCCCGGGCGCCACCGCCACCACCCGGATCCCGCGCGGCGCCAGCTCCACCGCCCAGCTGCGGGTGACCGTCTCCAGCGCCGCCTTGCTCGCCGCGTACACCGAGTTGCTCGGCCAGCCGCGCTGCCCGACGGCGGTGCTGACGTTGACCACCACGCCCCGGCTCCGCTCCAGCGCGGGCAGCGCGGCCTGCCCGAGCAGCACCGGGGCGACCAGGTTGGTGGCCAGCAGCGTCTCGACGCCCGCCCGGTCGAAGCCGCCGAGGCCCTGCCGGCCGTCCACGATCCCGGCGTTGTTGACCAGCACGTCCAGCCGCCCGAACCGCTCCAGCACCGCCCGGACGATCTCCTCCGGTGCGTCCGGCCCGGTCACGTCCGCGGCCAGCGGCTCGATCAGTGCCGGGTGCGCGGCCGCCGTTCCGGCCAGCGGCTCGAACCGCCGCCCGACCGCCAGCACCCGCGCCCCCTCGGCCGCGAAGGCCCGCGCCGTCTCCCGCCCGATGCCCGTCCCGGCCCCGGTGACCACCACGACCCTGCCCTGCGTCCCGCTCTCTTCGCTCATGGGCCCCACCCTCCGACCCTGCCGCCAACGTCAGCGTCAAGCGGGAGCCCCGCCCTCCGCTTGCTGAGCCCGGCGCGAACAGCGGGCCGGGGCCCCGCCGTCCGAGCGCGCCCGGGCCCTCCGCCTGCTAGGAAGGTCGCAACGCACGGTTCACCCACGGGGAGTACATCCATGAACGACCAACCGTCCGGCACGCTCTACGAGGCCGTCGGCGGCATCGACGTCCTGGTGGGAGGGCCTCAAGTGACCGTCGCCGCGCCGCCCCTGACGGCCCACGGCCTGCTGCTGCGCCCCTTCGAGGACGCCGACGCACCCGCCCTGATCGAGGCCTACCGGGACGAGACCCTGCGCCGCTTCACCCGTACCCCGGTGGACGACGCCGAGCAGGCCGCGCACTGGCTGCGTCTCCAGTACGAGGGCCGGGCGGTCGGCACCCGGTACTCCTTCGCCGTCCTGGACGCCGGCGAGCTGGTCGGCAACGTCGCGCTCAAGTACCCCACGCCCGGCGGGGAGAGCGCCGAGGTGGGCTACTGGACGGCGGCCCCGGCCCGCGGCCGGGGGGTGGCGCCGCGCGCGGTGGAGGCCCTCACCGTCTGGGCCTTCGCCACCTTCGCCGAGGACGGCCTGCGCCGGATCGACCTGCTGCACCAGGTGGACAACCCCGCCTCCTGCCGGGTCGCGGAGAAGGCCGGTTACCCGTTCGAGGAAGTGCTCCCGGCCTTCCCGCCGTTCCCGCTGGACGGCCACCGGCACTCCCGGAAAGGGCTGGACGAACCCGAACGGGGCAGGTCAGAGTAGCCGCATGGCTTCTCTGGTACGGCACGTGACGATCGACTGCGCCGACGCGCACGCCCTGGCCACCTTCTGGGCCCAGGCGCTGGACGGCACCGTGGGCGAGGACGACAACCCGGGCGACGAGGAGGCGGTGGTGAACTCCGCCGGCGCCTCGCTGCTCTTCATCCGGGTGCCCGAGGGCAAGTCGGTGAAGAACCGGACCCACCTCGACCTCCAGCCGCAGGACCGCAGCCGGGACGAGGAGGTGGAGCGCCTGGTCGCCCTGGGCGCCACCGTGCTGGCCGACCACCGCACCCCGGACGGCAAGGGCTGGGTCACCCTGGCCGACCCGGAGGGCAACGAGTTCTGCGTCGAGCGCAGCCCGGCCGAGCGCACCGCCACCGAGAGCGCCTGACCGAGAGCGCCTGACCGACCGGATCAGTCCGGCCACTCACCCCTGGCCGCCCGCCAGATCCACGAGGACTCGCGCGGGCGGCCGTTCAGTTCCCCGCGCCCGGTGCACCAGAGCAGGACCTCCGCCGGGTGCGCGTCCGGCTCCTGCGGCGCGTCCGGGAAGAGCCGGCCGAGTACGAAGCGGCACAGCTCGGCGGGCGGCTGCCAGGGCAGGCCGAGGCCGCTGGTGATGTCGTGGGTGTGCAGCAGGGTCTCGGCGACGCCCATCGCGGCGAAGCCGAGCGGCTCGCACGGCCCGTGGTGGTAGGCGCGCAGCTCGGGCGGGGCGGCGTCCAGGGCGGTGGCGAGGAGCCACCCGGCGGCGGTGACCACGGTGAGCACCTGGGCCGGGTCCGCCTCGGGCCGCACGGTGAGGTCCAGCGGCAGGTAGCGGTCCCGGGGGCGGGCGGCGAGCTGTCCGGCGTAGGCGAGCAGGTCGTGGGCGATGTGGGCGGCGGTGTCGCGGCAGCTCCACTCCAGGAGTCCGGCGGGCACGTCCCAGTCGCGGTCCCCGGTGTGCGGGGTGAGGACCGCCAGCGAGACGTCCAGGGCGGTTCGTACGGCGTCGCCGTTGCGCATGATCACTCCTTCGGCGGAGCGTCACAGGATAGGCCCGGCGCCCGGACCCGCGCAGGGAGTTCGTCCGATGACCGGCGAGCGCTTCACACGATGTTCCTCGTGAGGGGTTCAGCCCAGCTGGATCGAGCGCTTGGCCAGGCCCATCCAGAACCCGTCGATGACACTGCGCTGGCTGTCCAGGTCGGCCTCGCCGGCGCCGAGGGTGACGAACAGCGGGGCGAAGTGCTCGGTGCGCGGATGGGCCAGGCGCCCGGCCGGGGCCTTGTGCTCGAAGTCGAGCAGCGCGTCCAGGTCGTGGGCCTCCAGGGCGCGCCGGCCCCAGTCGTCGAACTCGGCCATCACCGAGGTGACCCGGCCGTCGCTGCTGAGCGCCCGCAGGTTGTGGGTGAAGAAGCCGCTGCCGACGATCAGCACGCCCTCGTCGCGCAGCGGGGCGAGCTTGCGGCCGATCTCCATCAGCCGCTGTGGGTCGAGGGTGGGCAGCGAGACCTGGAGCACCGGGATGTCGGCGTCCGGGTACATCTCGACCAGCGGGACGTACGCGCCGTGGTCGAGCCCGCGGTCGGGGATGTCCTGGACGGGCGTGCCGGGGGCGCGCAGCAGCTTGCGCACGCGCTCGGCGAGCTCAGGCGCGCCGGGGGCGGCGTACTGGACCCGGTAGTAGTGCTCGGGGAAGCCCCAGAAGTCGTACACCAGCGGGATGGTGGTCACGGCGCCGAGGGCGAGCGGGGCCTCCTCCCAGTGGGCGGAGACCATGAGGACGGCCCTGGGCCGGGGCAGGTCGGCGGACCAGGCGGCCAGCTCGCCCGGCCAGATGGGGTCGTCGGCCAGCGGCGGCGCGCCGTGCGACAGGTACAGGGCGGGCATGCGCTCGGGGGCCGCGGTGCTCATGGCGTCCTCCTCGGGACCGTTGACCGAATAGGTAGTTCAAATTTGAACGTCTTTCTCCGTCGACGGTACACCCTCGTTCGAATTTGAACAACAGGGGTAGGCTTCGTCCCATGTCCCCACTGAACGAACCCCGCTGGCTGGACCCGGACGAGGCGGCCGCCTGGCGGGGCTTCGTCACCGCGAGCAACCTGCTGAACCGGCGGCTGGAACGCCAGCTCAAGGAGGACTCCGGACTCTCCCACCAGCAGTACGAGATCCTGGTGCACCTGTCCGCCGCCCCCGGCGACTCCCTGCGGATGACCGAACTCGCCGAGAAGCTGGTCACCTCCAAGAGCGGCCTGACCTACCAGGTCACCCAGCTGGAGCGGGCGGGCCTGGTCGCCCGCCGCTCCTGCCCCAGCGACGTGCGCGGCGTCATCGCCGAACTCACCGACCGGGGCCGGGAGGCACTGCGCCAGGCCGCACCCGGACACGTCGCCCTGGTGCGCGAGCTGCTGATCGACGTGCTCACCCGCGAGCAGCTCGCGGTGCTCGCCGAGGGCCTCGGCACGGTCAGCGCCCGGCTGCGCCTGGAGGACGCCTGAGGTCTGTCCGCCGGCTCCCGTCGAGCGAGGCCGCCCGCTCCGACAGCAGCTCCCGCTCCCGCTCGTTGCGGGTCAGCCCCGCCGCCCGCTCGAACTCCGCCCTGGCCTCCGCCGGCCGCCCCAGCCGGGCCAGCAGGTCTCCCCGTACGCTCGGCAGCAGGTGGTAGCCGCGCAGCGCCGGCTCCGCCGCCAGCTCGTCGACCAGCTCCAGCGCCGCGGCCGGGCCCCGGGCCATCGAGACCGCCACCGCCCGGTTCAGCGCCACCACCGGGGACGGTGACAGCGCCAGCAGCCGCTCGTACAGCGCGGCGATGGTCACCCAGTCGGTGTCCGCGTAGCGCCGCGCCTTGGCGTGGCAGGCGGCGATCGCGGCCTGCACCGAGTACGGCCCGGTGCCCGCCCGCTGCAGGGCGTCGAAGCCGCGCCGGATCAGCAGCCCGTCCCAGCGGGACCGGTTCTGCTCGGCCAGCAGCACCGGCCTCCCGTCCGGACCGGTCCGGGCGGCCGTGCGCGAGGCCTGGAACTCCAGCAGCGCGGCCAGCCCGTGCGCCTCCGGCTCGGCCGGCATCAGCGCGGCCAGCACCCGGGCCAGCCGCAGCGCGTCCTCGCACAGCCGGGGGCGGAGCAGATCGTCCCCCGCGGTCGCCGAGTAGCCCTCGTTGAAGATCAGGTAGATGACCTCCAGCACCGAGGAGAGCCGCTGCGTCCGGTCCTCCCCGTACGGCACCTCGAACGGCACCGCCGCCTTCGCCAGCGTCCGCTTCGCCCGGACGATCCGCTGCGCCACCGTCGGTTCGGGCACCAGGAAGGCGCGGGCGATCTCCGGCGTGGCCAGCCCGCCGAGCAGCCGGAGGGTGAGCGCGATCCGCGCCTGCGCCGACAGCACCGGGTGGCAGGCGGTGAAGATCAGCCGCAGCAGGTCGTCGTCGATGCCGTCCGGTTCGGCCGGTTCCGGGGGCGGCACCTCCTCCGCCGACCGCCCGACCTCGGCGAGCTTGCGGGCGTAGACCTCCCGGCGGCGGACCAGGTCGACCGCACGGTGCTTGGCGGTGGCCGTCAGCCAGGCACCCGGATTGTCCGGGACGCCCTCCCGCGGCCACCGTTCCAGCGCGGCCACCAGCGCGTCCTGCGCCAGCTCCTCGGCGATGCCGACGTCCCGGACGATCCGGGCGACCCCGGCGATGATCCGCGCGGACTCGATCCGGAACACCGTCTCGACGGCCGTCGCCGCGGTCTCGTGGGTAGCAGCCCTCTCCGTCACGGCCACCCATCAGAGCAGCCGGCGGAGAGGGAGGCAAACGCTGCCACGGCTGCTACTTCGGCGGCTCCGGCATCTCCTCGATCTGCCGGACCTCCGCCTCCACCGGCCAGTGCGCGGGGTGGACCCGGAGGAAGCGCCGGGTCCACTCCAGGGCCTCGGCGTGGTCCTTGCACTGGAGGATGGCGTAGCCGCCGACGACCTCCTTGGTCTCGGTGAACGGCCCGTCGGTGCAGCTGATCTTCCCGTCGCTCCAGGTCAGCCGGGTGCCCTGGGAGGTCGGGGTGAGGCCGGCGGTCTCCAGCATCACGCCGGCCTTGGTGATCTCCTCGAACAGGGCCCCCATCCGCTGCTCGAAGCCCGGGTCCGGCTCCCACCCGGCGCGGGACTGCTCGTCGATGCGGATCAGCGTCATGAAACGCGGCATGGTGACTCCTCGGTCGTGCGGGCGGGGCTTCTCCCCGCCTCTCACCCCTGCGTCGAACGGGCCGGTGCCGGATCGACACCCGCTGCGAAGAATATTTCCGGCTCTTCCCGATCCGCGCCCGGGCGCGGGCCGGGGGCGTGGCATCCGAGCCGCCCGTGGTCGAATGGTGCGTACGAACGAGCGGTGGGGGGAGACACGGATGCTCGTGGACATTCTCGGTGCGGTCGTCGACGTGCTGGTGGCGGTGGCGAGGGCGGAGGAGCGGAAGGAACGCGATGCCTTCGCCGAGGGGCGGGTGGTGGTCTTCGACGGCTGCGTCGCCGGTGCCCGGCCGTACTGCCGTCCGACCGCGGAGTTCCTGCACGCCTCGGCCACCGCGCTCGCGATCTCGCCACTGCGCGGGACCAACGCGCGCGCCCGCTACCTGCCGAGCGACCTGGTGTTGGTCGAGGTCCGGAAGCGGCGCGAGGGAGACCCGGAGACCATCGAGAAGCGCTGGACCGTGTTCGAGTGCCGGGACGGGGAGGACGTGGTCCTGATCGGCTGCGCCTCGGGCGACGCCCGCCACGTCCGCCGGGCGCTGCGGTTCGATGGGGACTGATCGCAGATTCCGGTTGAAACCTGGGCCAGCCATCGCAGTTGCGGATGAATGGCGGCTTTCAGCCTGGCAGCTGCGAATGCCCGAGCGGTCCCTCGGGTAGTCCTCCTCGCGGGCCACGGCGCCGTGGCCCGCGAGGAGGGAGCACCCATGACCCCGGCGAGACCCACCGTCCGACTCCACGGCCACCTCGACCGCCCCGCCGAGCTGACGGTGGCGGAGCTGCGCGCCCTTCCCGCCCGCCGGGTCGAGGTCGGCTTCGACTGCCGGACCGCGGGCGAGCAGCGCCACGGCTACGAGGGTCCGGCGCTGCTGGACGTGCTGCGCGCCGCCCGGCCCCGGATCGACTTCTCCGGCCGCAAGCAGCGGCTGCGCTTCCTGCTCTCCGTGGTCGGCGCCGACGGCCACCGGGCGGTGGTCTCCTGGGCCGAGATCGACCCGGACTTCGGCGGGCAGGAGATCCTGCTCGCCACCAGCATGGACGGGGCCCCGCTGGACGCCACCGGCCCGCAGCTCGTCGTCCCCGACGACCACTGCGGCGCCCGCTACGTCAGCGCCGTCACCGCCGTCTGGCTCGGCCCCCTCGGCGACCCGGCGCGCCCCGCCACCTGACACCCGGCCGCCTCGTCGGGCTGCTGCCCGGCCCCTGTCGTCCCGCCTCGCGGCCGCACGCCGGAAGGGATCGGGCGGCGCCCGAAAACACTCGCCGGAGCGGGGTTTCCGTGCCAACATGCCCCATATGGGGACGATTCTGCACGGCACCTTGGTCACGCTCCGCCCGGCCACCGGCGAGGACATCCCGGCGCTGGCGGCCATCCGTGGCACGCCCGAGGTGTTCGCCCGCTGGCGGGGCGGCGACGACCTGGCCGACGAGGTCGCCAACGACCTGGAATCGCCCGGAACCGAGACCTTCGCGATCGAACTCGGCGGCAAGGTGGTCGGCGCCATCCAGTGGTACGCCAACAACGACGACGAGTACCGGCACGCCGGGATGGACCTCTACCTCGACCCGACGGTGCACGGCCTGGGCCTGGGCACCGACGCCGTGCGCACGATGGCCCGGCACCTGGTGCACGACCACCACTACCACCGGCTGGTGATCGACCCGGCCGCGGACAACCTCGCCGCGATCCGCTGCTACGCCAAGGTCGGCTTCCGCACCGTCGGCACCATGCGCCAGTACGAGCGCGGCCCGGACGGCACCTGGCACGACAACCTGTTGATGGACCTGCTCGCGGACGAGCTGCTCGAGGACTGAGAAGACCGAGGGGTCCGCGCCGGCGCCGGCGTCCGTCCCCGGTCCGGCGTCAGTCCCGGGCCCCGGCCGGCGGGCAGCCGCAGGAGCGCCGGACCACCAGCCGGGCCGGGAAGGTACGGGTGCCCTGGGCGCGGCGCTCCGGCCCGCCGAGGACGAGATCCAGCGCGGCGCGGGCCATCTCGTCCTGTGCCGTGGTGACGGTGGTCAGCGCCGGTCCGGCGATCACCGCCTCGGCGATGTCGTCGAAGCCGGCCACCGCGAGGTCCTCCGGCACCCGGATGCCGAGGTCGTCGGCGGCCCGCAGCAGGCCGATCGCCTGGTCGTCCGTCGCGCAGAACACGGCGGAGGGCCGGTCGGGCCGGGCGAGCAGGGTGAGGGCCTCGGCGTGCGCCCGGATCCGGTCGAACGGCGCCGGGGTGAGCCGCCCCTCGGTGGGCAGCCCGGCCTCCTCCAGCGCGGCGACCCAGCCGGCCGTCCGCCCGGTGACCGGGTCGTGAGGGCTGAGCGCGCGGGTGCCGCCGAAGCAGTGCACCTCGGCATGGCCGTGCCCGAGCAGGTGGCGGACCACCTCGCGGGCTCCGCCCTCGTCGTCCGCGACCACGGCGACGCCGTCGGCGCTCTCCGCCCGGTGGTGCAGCAGCACCACCGGGGTGCCGTCGGCCACGTCGAAGCCGGTCAGCCCGGGGGTGGCCGGGTCCTGGGTGACCAGGATCAGACCGTCCACCTGCATCCCGAGGAACGCGCGGATGTAGTGCGCCTCGCGCTCGTCGGCGTAGTCGGAGTTGCCGATCAGCAGCAGCCGGCCGTGTTCGGTGGCGGCCTGCTCGACGGCGTGCGCGAGCCCGGCGAAGAAGGGCTGGCGGGCGTCCGGCACGACCATCCCGAGCAGGTTGGTCCGTCGCCTGGCCATCGCCTGGGCGACCCGGTTCGGCCGGTAGCCGAGCTCCTCGACCGCCGCGAGCACCCGCGCCCTGGTCGCCGGCGCCACCGGCCGCGGTCCGTCGTTGATCACGTAGCTCACGACCGCCGTGGACGTCCCCGCCACCCGCGCCACATCGTCCCGCGTCACCCTCGCCATGACCGTTGAGCCTACACAGCCCCTGCGACCAGGGTGTTTGCCGAGCCTCCGGCCGCCCGGTCGGCCTCCTGCGGTTGCGTCCCGGCCGTGGCCGCCCGGAGGGTGGCGGGACGGGCGGCATCCGGAGCCGCCCGCCGACCGTGGGAGTGGGCCGATGAGCGCGCCGCCGCACCGGCGGGCCGCCCGGAGCGCGCGCCCGGCGGCCCGGCCGCGGGTCCGCATCCACGCCCGGGTGCGGGCCACGCGGGTGGCGCCGCCGGTGCCCAGGGTCGCGCCCTGGCGCCCGTACGCGGTACTGGTGGCGATCCTGCTGTTCTGCGCGGCCGGGCTGCTGCTCTACCTCGACGAGCGCTCCAGTCGCGGTTAGTACGCGTAGTCCGCGGTGACGTCCGCCGACAGGCCGAGGGCGCGTTCGGCGCGGGGGCCGCGCAGGGCCAGCAGCGTCTGGGCGAGCGCGTCCACGGCGGCCAGGTGGGCGAGCCGGCTGGCGGTGGTCTCCAGGCCGAAGACCAGGTCCTGGCCGCCCGCGACCAGGGTCAGGGTGGCCGTTTCGGTCAGCGGGGAGCGGGCGTAGCTGGTGAGTGCCAGCACCTCGGCCCCGGCCTCGCGGGCCAGGCGGGCGGCGTCCACCACGCTGCGGGTGGCGCCGGTGTGGCTGACGGCCAGGCAGGCCGTGCCGGGCCCGAGTCCGGCGGCGGCCAGCTGGGCGGTGATCGGGTCGGCCGGGGCGTCCACCAGCAGGCCGAGCGCGCGCAGCCGGTACCCGAGGTCGAGCACCACCGCGCCGGACAGTCCGGCGCCGAGTAGCACCACCCGGCTCGCGCCGTCCAGCAGTCCGGCGGCCGCCCGCAGGTCGGCCGCGGAGAGGGTGGCGGTGAGGCCGTCCAGGGCGGCCCGGGCGGCGCGCAGGGTCTCGGCGAGCGCCCGGGCCGCCGGGTCGCCCTCGTCCGCGGGTACGGGCGCGGCGGCGGGGGCCTGTCGGGCGGCGGCGATCTTCAGTTCCTGGTAGCCGCGGAAGCCCAGCCGCTGGCAGGCCCGGACCACCGAGGAGGGGGCCGTGCCGGCCAGCGTCGCGACGTCGCTGACGCTCAGGTGCACCAGGTCGGCGCCCCGGTCGAGCACCACCCGGGCGACGCGGGCCTCGGTGCCGCGCAGTTCGCCGAGCTGGGCCCGGATCCGTGCCGCCAGCCGGGATTCCAGGGGCGTGAAAAATTCGGAACGCTCTTCCATGGATCTACGGTAGCGTGGAATCCGGTTCCGGGCCCGTCGGTTCCGGTGGGCCGTTCGAGGGGAGGTTCGTGATGTTCGGAGGCGTCCCGGCCGTGCCGGTGGCCGTGCTCACGGCGGCCGTGCTGCACGCCGTCTGGAACGGGCTGGCGCACCGGATCCCGGACAAGCTGGTCGGCTTCACGCTGATCAACCTGACGTACACGGCGTGCGCGCTCGTCCTGGTGGCACTCAACCCGCTGCCGGCGGCCGCCGCCTGGCCGTACCTGCTGGCCTCGGTCGCCGTCGAGGTGACGTCGACGCTCCTGCTGCTGCGGGCCTACCAGCTGGGCGACTTCGGCCAGATGTACCCGATCGCCCGGGGTACCGCGCCGCTGCTGGTGGCGCTGATATCGGCCGCCCTGCTCGGTCAGCACTTGGGCGCGGGCGAGCTGCTGGGCGTGCTGGTGATCTCCTGCGGTCTGATCGGGCTGGCCTTCGCCCGGGGGATACCCGGGCGGGCGCAGCTGCCCGCCCTCGGGGCCGCGGCCGGAACGGGCGTGATGATCGCGGTGTACACGGTGCTGGACGGCAGCGGCGTGCGGCACGCGGGGACGGTCGGCGGCTACGTGGCCTGGCTCTTCCTGCTCCAGGGGCCACTGCTGGCGCTGATCGTCCGGGTCCGGCGCGGTCCCGGGCTGCTCGCCGGGGCGGGCCGGGCGGTGCCGCTGGGCATCGCCGGCGGGGTGCTCTCGCTGACGGCGTACGGGCTGGTGGTGTGGGCGCAGGCCCGGGGCAACCTGGCGACGATCGCGGCGCTGCGCGAGACCAGCATCGTCATCGCCGCGCTGATCGCCACCGTGGTGTTCCGCGAGCGCCTCGGCCGGCTGCGGCTGACCGCCGCGCTCACCGTGCTGGGCGGGATTGCCGTCCTGGAACTCGCCCGGCCCTGAACCGCCGGGGCACGGGCGAGATCCGGCGTCCGTTCCTAGCCGGCGTCGGGTACGACGACCGTCAGCGAGGTCTCCTGGAGCACGAAGCCCAGCGACTCGTAGACCCGGCGGGCCGGGTTGCCCTCGGACACCACCAGGGTCACGTCGGCGAGCCCGCGCGCGGCGGCGTCCCCGATCGCCCTGCGCAGCAGGTCCGCGCCGAGGCCGCGGTAGCCGCGCTCCGGGTGGCGGAAGACGTCGGCGACCCAGGGCCGGCCGTCGCGGTCGGTGAGGATCAGCCCGGCGACCACGCGGTCCTCCGTGTCCACCGCGAGCAGGCTGGACGGCAGCACCGGGCCGATGCTCTTCCCTTCGAGCAGCAGTCCGAGACGCTCGGCCAGCACCTGGGCCTTCTCGCCCGGGTAGTGGTCGATGTGGCCGGGAGGGAAGGCCGCCCGCCAGGCCTCGTACAGCTCCTCGGGCGCGCGGTCGCAGGGCACCGCCCGCAGGCCATCGCGCAGCGGCGTCCCGGCCCAGTCGGCGGGCGGGGGATCGGCGCGCAGGTCGCGGCGGAAGGTGTGGGCGTGCCGCAGTACCCGCGCGCCGCGCGCCACCAGCTCCTGCCCGAGCCCGGGAGAACTGGAGACCACCCAGCCGGGCAGCTCGGCCCGGATGAACCCGGCGGCGTCCACCGACTCGTCCAGGACCTCCAGCAGGTCGGCCCAGGGCCGCCCCTCCCGCTCGTCCAGCAGGTAGCGCAGTACCGGCTCGCCGTCGCTACCCCGCCTGACCACCCAGTCCTCGGCCATGGCCCACCCCACAATCGTGCGATCGTTCGTCGGCGGCCCATGCTCACCGAGGCCCTGCCGTTCGGCAACCGGTTATTTCAGGCCACCGCCGCCTCAGGCCACCGCCGCCTCAGACCACCGCCGCCTCAGACCACCGCCGCCTCAGGCCACCACCGCCGCCCGGACGCAGAGCACGTCCGGCAGGTGGGAGAGCAGCAGTGACCAGCTCTCGCCCTCGTCCCTGCTGCCGTACACGTCGCCGGTCCGGTTGCCGAAGTAGATCCCGGCCGGGTCGGCGTCGTCGGTGCGCAGGGCATCGCGCAGCACGATGCCGTAGTGGTCCTCGCCGGGCAGGCCCTCGGCGAGCTGCTGCCAGCTGGTACCGCCGTCGGTGGTGCGGAAGACCCGGCAGCGGCGGCCGGGCGGGATGCGGTCGTCCGAGCCGCCGAGCGGGAAGAGGTAGGCGGTGTCGGCCCGGCGCGGATGGGCGGCCACGGCGAAGCCGAACTCGGCGGGCAGCCCGTCCACGATCGAGCGCCAGCTGCCTCCCCAGTCGTCGCTGCGGTAGACGCCGCCGTGGTTCTGGAGGTAGAGCCGGTCCGGGTGCACCGGGTCCGGAGCGATCTTGTGCACGCACTGGCCGAACTCGGGGTACTGGCTCTCCTGCGGGAAGAACTCGGCGCGCAGGCCGGTGTTGGAGGGCTCCCAGCTGTCGCCGCCGTCCTTGCTGCGGTAGACGCCGCCGCTGGAGACGGCGACCAGTAGCCGCTGCGGGTCGCGCGGGTCGGTCAGGATGGTGTGCAGGCCCTGGCCGCCGTAGCCGGCGCCCCACTGCGGCCGCTGCGGGTGGTTCCAGAGCGGCTCGACCAGGGCGAAGGTCTCGCCGCCGTCGCTGGAGCGGAACAGCGCGGCCGGCTCGGTGCCCGCGTAGACGACGCCGGGGGCCTCCGCTCCGGCGGGCTGGAGCTGCCAGACCCGGGTGAGCGAGGCGCCGGTGGACTCGGGGAAGCGGATGGCCGGCTGGGTCGGCTCGAACCAGCTGGCACCGAGGTCGTCGGAGCGCCAGACCGAGGGCCCCCAGTGGCTGCTGTCGGCCCCGGCCAGCACTCTGGTCCGGCCGTCACGGCGGTCGATGGAGATGGAGTAGATCGCGTTCATCGGGAAGTGCGGCCCGCTGAACTTCCACGTCAGCCGGTCGCGGCTGCGGCCGAGAAAGAGGCCCTTCTCGGTTCCGACGGCCAACAGCACCTCGGTCATGCCTCACACCACCTGGTCACGAACTCGGCCCCCCGGGACGGCCCCCGACTGCCAGTGTCCCGCCGTCCACCGGTGGTCACACCTCGCCGCGCCGGTCACCCGGGAGGCCGTCGTCCGTTCGAACGTCCGTCCGTTCGAGCGCCCGTCCGGCCGGAAGGCCGCCCGTCCGGGGGCGCTACCCCCGGCAGTCCTCCAGCAGCCGCAGCCAGACCTCGCTGATCGTCGGGTACGAGGGCACCGCGTGCCAGAGCCGGTCGATCGGCACCTCGCCGACCACCGCGACGGTCGCCGAGTGCAGCAGCTCGGCCACCCCGGGCCCGACCAGGCAGGCGCCGACGATCACCTCCCGGTCCAGGTCGAAGACCACCCGGGCCCGGCCGCGGTAGTCGTCGCCGTAGAGCGAGGCCCCGGCGACGGAGCCGATCTCGTGGTCGACGGCCTTCACCCGCAGCCCGGCCGCCTCGGCGGCGGCCCGGGTCAGACCGACGGCGGCGACCTCGGGCTGGGTGAAGACCACCTGGGGCGCGCCCGCGAGGTCGGCGGACGCGGCGTGCGTGCCCCAGCGCGAGGTGTCCAGCGGGCGCCCCTGGGCGCGGGCGGCGATCGCCGCGCCGGTGATCCGGGCCTGGTACTTGCCCTGGTGGGTGAGCAGCGCCCGGTGGTTGACGTCCCCGGCGGCGTAGAGCCACTCGCCGTCCACGCCGAGCACCGTGCAGCTGTCGTCCACCTCCAGCCAGCCGCCCGGCTTCAGGCCGACCTGCTCCAGCCCGATGTCGGCGGTGCGCGGGGCCCGGCCGGTCGCGTACAGCACCTCGTCGGCGGTCAGCGTCCCGCCGTCGCCCTGGTCGTCCCGGGTGGCGAGCGTCAGGGTCACCGGCCCGGAGCCGTCCGCCCGCTCCAGCGTGGTGACCTCGGTGCCGAAGCGGAGGTCCACCCCGGCCGCCCGCAGGCCGTCCGCCACCAGCTCGCCCGCGAACGGCTCCATCCGTGGCAGCAGCCCGTCACCGCGCACCAGCAGCACCACCTCGGAGCCGAGCGCCCGCCAGGCGGCGGCCATCTCCACCCCGACCACCCCGCCGCCGATCACCGCCAGCCGCCCGGGGACGGTCTGCGAGCCGGTCGCCTCCCGGTTGGTCCACGGGTGGATCTCGGCGAGCCCCGGCACGTGCGCGGGCAGCAGCGGGCGGCTGCCGGTGCACACCGCGACAGCGTGCCGGGCGGTGAGCACCCGCTCGCTGCCGTCCTCGGCCTCCACCGTCACCGTCCGCTCCCCGGCCAGCCGGCCGTGGCCGCGGACCAGCTCGATGCCGGTGTCCCGCAGCCACCGGACCTGGCCGTCGTCCTGCCAGTCGGAGGTGAAGGAGTTCCGCCGGGCCAGCACCGCGGCCGGGTCCAGCCGCCGGTCGCCGACCGCCTCGCGGGAGCCGGCCACCGCGCGGGCGTCGTCCAGCGCGGCCATCGGGCGCAGCAGCGCCTTGCTGGGCATGCAGGCCCAGTAGGAGCACTCGCCGCCGACCAGCTCGGCCTCCACGATCACGGTGCGCAGCCCGGCGGCGACCGTCCGGTCGGCAACGTTCTCGCCGGTCGGGCCGGCCCCCAGGACGATGACGTCGTACTCCTCGGCGGTGCTGGTCATGCCCGGTCCTCCGTCGTCTCGATGGCCACCCCGGCCCGCTGGGCGAGGGTGGCGGGTGTGCGTGTGCGCTCGCGGATGTCGAGCGGCCGGGCGCGCCGGCTCCCGTCCGGGCCGCCGGTGAGGGCGAGCCTCCGGGAGAGCGGGCCGCGGCCGCCTTCGGTTCCGTACCCGAGCCTGACCCGGACCGCCTCCGGCGGCCACTTCTCGCGCCCGTCACGCGTCCGCAGGGTGACCAGGGCGCAGGTGCCGGATGCGGCGTGCAGCGGGGCGAGTGGCCTCGGACCGCGGTCCGGCCGGAACTCCGGCACGGTGTCCGGCGGTTCGGTACGGCTGGGCTGCTCGCGCACGGATGCTCGCTCTTCGCTCGGGTACGGCGTGGGCCCCATCCTGCCGGTCCGGGCGCGGTTGCGCGACGGACGGACACACGGAGGGCGCCGTCGGACGAACCGAGGACACGGACAGGACAGAACGGGGCCCGGCGGTGGACGGACCGGCGGGCTCAGAGCGCGGCGAGCTCCGCCAGCACCGCCGCCGTGTCGGCCGGGCGGGAGAACATCGGCCAGTGCCCGGTGGGCAGTTCACGCATCTCCCAGTTCGGCCCGGACAACCCGGCGAAGTACGGGTGTCCGGAGGCGATCAGCTCGCGCAGCTGGGAGAGCGGGAAGGAACAGGAGACCAGCGCCTGCGGCAGCGCGGCCCCGGCACCGGTCAGCCGCAGCCGGTCCCGGAACGCCCCGGCCGGGTGCGAGGTGGCGCGGGAACGGATGCGGGCGAGGGTGGCCTCGTCCAGCCCCGCCGTGCTCACGCCGTGCTCGGACTGGAACTCCCAGGACGGCATCGGGAGGCGGCCGTCGACCACTGAGGTGTCGGCCATCCGCCGGAAGTCGGGCTGCCACAGGTCGTACACCGACGCGCCGTCGACCAGCGGGCGGCTGTCCAGGTAGACCACCCGGCGGATCCGCTCGGGCAGCCGGTCCGCGAGCCCGCCCACCGGGGCGCAGGCGCCGCTGTGGGCGACCAGGACGACGTCCGACAGGTCCTCCCGGACCAGCAGTCCGGCCAGGTCGGCGATCTGCTCCTCCAGTCCGAACTCGCCCGTCTCGGAGGCGCGTTCGGCCATCCCGGGCAGGCTGACGGCGTACACCCGGTGCCCGGCCGCGCGCAGCGGCGCGGCCACCTCGTCCCAGGCCCAGGCACCGAGCCAGAACCCGGGGACCAGTACGAACGTGCTCATGGTGGATCTCTCCTTCGTCGACGGGGATGCCCGGAGGAGGCCTCGACGGGCCCGCGGGAGGGCTTCGCCGCGATGGGGCCTTCTCCACCGCCGACCCTAGGTTCGGATCCGGACGGACGTCGCCCGAATTTTCTCCGCCTCGCCGCCTGCTGGCCGGCCGCAGCTTCGGCCTGTCGGTGGGGGAGGGGGCCACCGAGACCGCCCTCGCCAAGATCCGGCGGGTGCTGCCGCCGCTACTGCGCGAACGCGTCCGCGCCGTCGAGCAGACACTCGGCCTTACCGCCGTCCCCGGCCCGGCCGCCGGGCTGTTCACCCTGGCGGAGGCGGCTCGCCGCCGGCGCCGGGTGCGGGCCGCCTACCGGGACCGAGAGTCGCCGCCTCGGGCGCCGAGCCGGCGTGAGGGCCGGGGCCCGGTACGGCGAAGGGCCGGGGAGACGGCGCTCCCCGGCCCTCGGGCGTCCGGGTCAGGCCTGGCCGCCGGCCGCCTGGTCCTCGGCGACCTTGCGCTTCACCTCGGCCATGTCCAGGTTGCGGGCCTGGCCGATCAGGTCCTCGAACGTCGCCTCCGGCAGCGCTCCGGGCTGCGAGAAGATGAGCACGCCCTCGCGGATGATCGCCAGCGTCGGGATCGACTGGATGTCGAACGCGGCGGCCAGCTCCTGCTGCGCCTCGGTGTCCACCTTGGCGAAGACCAGGTCAGAGTGGCGCTCGGCGGCCTTCTCGTACACCGGGGCGAACTGGCGGCACGGCCCGCACCACCCGGCCCAGAAGTCGATGAAGACGAAGTCCTTGCCTTCCGGGCCCGGGACGATGTCGTCGAAGTTCTCCTTGGTCAGCTCGACCGTGCTGCTCATCTCGCGGTTCCTTCCCGTCCGGCGGTGGTGCTTCCGACCATGTGCCCGCCACAACGGTCCTGGTCGACGGGGTATTCCGGCGGTCCCGGGCGCCGGGGTCGAGCAGCCGGCGGCCACCGCCCGTACGGAAGGGTGCCCGGTTCGTCCCTCTCGCGGGGGGCGCCCCGTGCGCAACACACTCCGCACCCGCCGGGCCGTCGCGCCGACCGTGTCCGGCATCGCGGCGGCCGCCCCGATCGCCGGCTACGGTTCGTCCGGCGGGGCGCTACCGGCCGCGGTCCCAGTGCATCACGCCTGACTTCCAGCGGACCGTGTACGACTCCAGCCGCTCGATCCGGGCCGCGCCCCGGACACCCGGCCAGTGCGGGCTGGGCCCGCCGGCGTCGGTCATGTGTTCGAGTCGCCAGATCCGGCTCCAGCTGACCCGCAGCCCCGGCTCGAAGCGGTGCCACTGCCCGCAGCCGCAGGGCGTCAGCACCCGCGCGCAGCAGCGGCACAGTCCGGCGTGGCCGTGGGCGGTCGCGACCGTCACCGTCGGGCCCTGCTCCCCGCAGGCCGGACAGCCGGGCAGTTCGGCGCCATCCATCAGCGCGTTCTGCCGCCGGACGTAGTCGGGCAGGCGCAACGGCGGGTGCAGGAAGGGGTCGTAGCGCCAGGCCAGGTCGGGCGAGTCCCAGGACCAGCGCCACCAGGCCGGCTCCGGCGGTTGCCGCTGCCGGGCCCGCTTCTGCGCCCGCCGCTGCGCCGCGTACTCCTCGGCCCGGGCCCGCCACAGCTCGCGCGCCTCGTGCAGCTCGTCCACCGCGCGGACCAGCGCGTCCGGGTCGGCCGGCAGGTGGCGCGGCATCCGGGCGCTGAGGGTCAGGTGATGGTACGTCGCCTGGAAGCCGTAGGGGGAGAAGCGGTTCAGACAGGTGAGCAGCGCGCGGTGCCGGCGGTGCAGCGGGAGCGAGGGGTCGTGCACCAGGGCCCGGTGGGTGTGGAAGCTGGTCATGCCGGCGGCTCCAGGTCCAGTGCCCGGGCGAGCGCGGCGGTGACGGTCTCGGCGTGTTCGGGAACCTGCTGCCCGGCCCAACTCGCCGCCAGGGCGAGGAAGTCGAGCAGGTCCCCCTCGACCCCGGCGAGCAGCCGGCGCAGCTCGTCCACCGGCAGCTCGATCACCGTGTCGTCGCGGTCCTCGCCGTCCTCGCGGTCCCCGGCGTCCTGGGTCAGCCGGACGACCCGGCCGATGCATTCGGCCCGGGCATCGGGGTCGTGGCCGAACCAGGCGGTGCCGGAGCCGTCCGTGACGTCCCGCCATTCGCGCCAGTCCTCCAGGCCGTTGCAGCAGCCCGGTTCGAAGACGGCGCCGGTGGCCGAGTCGCTCAGCACCAGCCCGCCGGGGGCGTACGGGTGCGGCTCGGTGAGCAGCCCGTGCAGGAAGGCACCCAGCGGGTCCGCCGGCCGGGGGCCGCGCTCCTCGGCCTGCTCGGGGTCGGGCTCGACGTCGTTGCAGGCGGCCAACCGCCACACCGCCGTACCCACCTCGGCCGGCGTCAGCCGCCCGCTCAGCGTGAGCTCCAGGTGCGGCGCGTGACTGCTCGTCGGCCAGAGCGCGAAGCCGTCGGGGGCGAAGATCTCCAGGACCGGGCGCATCGACATCATCCGCCGATCATCCAGGACAGCCCACCGTCCCGACCAGCGGTTTTACCCCTGCCGCCAGGCGCCGCCGTGACCCGGCCCGACCGTCCGCCGCCCGACGGTCCGCTGCCCGACCGTCCGCTGCCCGACCGTCCGCCGCCCGACCGTCCGCCGCCCGACCGGTCCCGCCGCGATCCGGGCCAGTACGTGCCCGCAGTGCCGGGCGAAGGCGCGCTGGGCGAGCGGGAGCAGCGGGCCGGCGAGCCGGGCGTACCAGGCGACCGGGCGGCTGAAGGCGGTGACGGAGAACCGGACCGCGCCGTCCGGGGCCAGTTCGACCAGGAAGGTCTCCTCGCCCCGGGCCAGGTGCCCGGCCCTGGTGCCGTAGGTGAAGCCGTACCGGTCCGGGCCGTCGAACGCGGCCAGCACCCGGTTGGGGGCGCCGGCCCGCAGCGGGCCGAGGCCGATGGCGCAGCGTACGGCGACGCCCGGGGCGGCCCGGTCGGCCGTCGAGTCGATCCGGACGCCCGCGAGCCGGTGCATCCGCCAGTCGAGCAGGGCGGCGCCGGCGGCCTCCAGCGAGGGGCGGCCGTGGCCGATGAGGGCGCTGTGCCGCAGGTGGTTGTAGCCGGCGGGCAGTTCGCCGGTGCGGCTGGCGCCCTGCTCGGGGTAGTTGTAGTCGTTCACCGGGCGGTCTCCGGGGTCTTGACCGGGGTGGTGGTGCGGGGGCGGTCGGCGGCGAGCCGGCGCCAGGCGAGCAGGGCGCAGAGCGCGAAGCCGAGCGCGTTGCCGACGCCGTGGGTGGCGGCCATCCAGGCCAGGGTGGGGTGGGGGAGTCCGGCGGCCCGGCCGAGCGCCCACCACAGGGCGAGCAGCATGGTGAGCGCGAGGACGACCGAGGAGGCGGCGAGCAGCCGGGCGGTGACCGGATCGCCACCGCGGGGGCGCAGTTCGCGCCAGGTGACCAGGCCGACCAGCCACATCCCGGTGGTCAGTACGGCGGCCCCGGCGAACTGCCACCAGTCGCCGAGGAAGTACCCGGCCAGCACCAGCAGGGTGCCGGCCGGGACGCTGAGCGCCGCGCAGCGGGCCGCGGCCGAGCCCGGGCGGGCGGCGCGGCAGACCAGTCCGGCGACCAGGGCGGCGGTGAACCCGGCGTAGTGGAAGTGCGGGACGGTGAGCGCCAGGATGTGCGGTTCGAAGCCGAACAGAGGGTACCCGGAGCGTTCGGCGACCAGGGCGACCCCGGCCACCGAGGGCGCGGCGAGCGCGGTGAGCACCGCGACCTCGGCGGGGGCGAGCGAACGGGTGCGGGCCAGCCGCAGCGGCGCGTGCAGGGCGACGGCCAGGGTGCCGAGCGCGTAGAGCACGGCGCAGCCGGCGGCCGGGCCGCCGCGGGGCAGCCAGACCGAGAGCGCGCCGGGTACCGCGGCGAGCGGCCAGAGCCGGCGGACCCGGGCGAGGCCGGGCTCGTCGACCAGGGCGAGGCCGAGCGGGACGACGGCGCCCATGCCGAGCAGGATCAGCAGGTCGACCAGTTCCGTGGTGCCCTTCCCCATCGTGGACACACCCCCTTGAACGCGTTCAAATATCTTTCGCCGCCGACTCTACGCGGCTGAGTTGAACGCGTTCAACTTCCCCTCCGATGTTGCCCGACCCGGCTGGCCTGGTGTTCACGGTGGGTGCGGCGCACTCTGGAGGAGTAACCGATGGAGGTGATCCGCCATGAAGACTCTGGTCGGTTGGCACATCGAGATGGAGTTCCGCGAGGAGGGGCCGCGGACCAGCGCCGCCGCGCTGCTGCGCCTCGGCGACGGGAGCGAACTGCGCGCCCACGGATACAGCAGCCGCCACCCCGCCGACCCGGAACAGCTGCGGGTGGGCGAGGAGATCGCGGGGGCCCGCGCACTCAACGAGCTCGCCTCGCAGCTGCTCACCAAGGCCCACGGCGAGATCCAGGAGGTCAGCCCGGTCCCGACCCACCCGCTGTCGTGACCTCCTGGTGATCGGGCGACGGCCCGGGAGCAGCTCCGGAAGCGGCTCCGGAAACGCCGAGTGCCGGAGCCGCCCGTTCCGGGGCCCCGGCACTCGACAGGGATCGACGTTCCGTCAGTTGGCGCAGTAGGTGGCCGGCGGCTGCCACTCCGGACCGACCAGCCGCTGTTCCAGCTCGTTCGGTGTGATCCGGATGCCGACCGTCCCGGCGAGCCCCACCCGGAACCGGCTGCGGGCCAGCGCGATCAGCGCCGTCAGTCCGTACTTGTTGATCAGCGAGGTGCGGTAGCGCGCGGTGTCGTCGGCGTCGCAGAGCCGCGCCCGCGCCGGGACCTGCCGGCCGGTGGGGCGCCCGTGGGCGTCGCAGGGGCCGATCAGTACCCGGGGGTGGCGGCGGATCCGTTCGGCCTCGCCGGAGTGGGCCGGAGTCCAGACCCCGAGGGCCGTGCCGTCCGGCACCACCCAGAGCTGCGACTCCATCCGGCTGCCGTCCTCGCCGAAGGTGGTGAGCAGGAGGTATCTGCTGTCGGCGAGCCGGTCGGTTCGGTGGTGCACCTGTCCTCCCTGTGCCATCGGGGGGTGCGGGTCAGTGCCCGTGGCCCTCGGTGATCTCGCGGAACTCCTCGGCGGTGGGCTTGGGGATCCGGCCGCTCTCACCGTGGAACCCGCGGGAGAGCCGGGTCCGGGTGCGGGTGAGCACCCCCGCCGGGCGGGCCACTCCATTCTCGTCCACCGGGGCGGGCAGTTCGAGGGGGCGGGGCTGTTCGTGCGCCGTGAGCCGGTGCAGTTCCTGCGGCGAGAGCCGGGCGTGCACCTCGGTGAACTCGCCGTGCGGCAGGCGCTTGATGACGCCGGTCTCGCGCCCGTGCAGCACCTTGTCGCGGTCCCGGCGCTGGAGGCCGAGGCACCAGCGCTTGGTGACGACGAAGACGACCACCGGGACGACGAAGAAGCCGGCCCGGGCGGCGTACGTGATGGCGTTGAGCGACAGGTGCAGGTGGGTGGCGATGAGGTCGTTGCCGCCGGCCACCAGCGCCACCAGGTACACGCTGATCCAGGCGGCGCCGAGCGCGGTGCGGACGGGCGCGTTGCGCGGCCGGTCGAGCAGGTGGTGCTCCCGCTTGTCGTCGGTCACCCAGCCCTCCACGAACGGGTAGACGGCGATGGCGCCCAGGATCAGCGGGAACAGCGTGAACGGGATGAGCACCCCGAGGTTGAGGGTGTGCCCCCACAGCCCGACCTCCCAGCCGGGCATGATCCGGATCAGGCCCTCGGCGAAGCCCATGTACCAGTCGGGCTGGGCGTCGGTGGACACCTGGTCCGGACGGTACGGGCCGTACGCCCAGATCGGGTTGACGGTCGCGACCGCCGCCACCAGCGCGATGATGCCGAAGACCAGGAAGAAGAACCCGCCGGCCTTGGCCATGTAGACCGGCATCAGCGGCATGCCGACGACGTTCTTCTCGGTCTTGCCCGGGCCCGCCCACTGGGTGTGCTTGTGGTAGAAGACCAGGATCAGGTGCGCCACCAGCAGGCCGAGCATGATCCCCGGGATCAGCAGCACGTGGATGGTGAAGAACCGCGGCACGATGTCGTGGCCGGGGAACTCCCCGCCGAACAGGAACATCTGGACGTAGGTGCCGACCAGCGGCACCGCGAGGATCGCGCCCTCGATGAACCGGATGCCGGTGCCCGACAGCAGGTCGTCCGGCAGCGAGTAGCCGAAGAAGCCGTCCAGCATGCCGAGGAAGAGCAGCAGGAAGCCGAACACCCAGTTGATCTCGCGCGGCTTGCGGAAGGCGCCGGTGAAGAACACCCGCATCATGTGGACGAACATGGCCGCGACGAAGACGATCGCCGCCCAGTGGTGGATCTGCCGGATCAGCAGGCCGCCGCGCACCTCGAAGCTGATGTCCACGGTGGAGGCGTAGGCCTCGGACATCGGAACGCCCTTGAGCGGCACGTACGAGCCGGCGTAGACCACCTCACCCATGCTGGGCTTGAAGAACAGCGTCAGCCAGACACCGGTCAGGATGATGATCAGGAAGGTGTAGAGGCAGATCTCGCCCAGCATGAAGGACCAGTGGTCCGGGAAGATCTTCCGCAGGTTCGCCCTGGCCAGGGAGTAGATCCCCAGCCGGCCGTCCGCCCAGTCGGCGGCCCGCTGCCCCCGCCCAGGGCTCTGATTCCGGGTCATGTGCACGCACCTCGGTCCGAAGGAAACGGGGAGGAGTCCCCGATTCGCACTGGCGCCCACCATAATCGGGGAGTCATCCCCACTTCTACCCGGGGGGTCTCTTCCGCACGGGTCCCTTCGGGCCGGAACGGCGAGCGGCCCGGGCCGGAAACGCCGAACGGCCCGTCCGGTGTCGCGGAGGACACCGGACGGGCCGCGTACGCACCCGAGCAACCCCAAGGGCGTCAGTGCACCAGCACCGGCACCTCGTTCTCCTTCGCCGCGCCCGTGTCCGAGCCCGCCGCGGCACTCGGCCGGCCGGCGTTGACGAAGGTGAAGGCGGCCACGGCGGCCGCCACCAGGATCCCGAAGGACACCCAGATCGCGGTCGAGAAGCCGTGCACCATGCCCTGGAACTGGAGCGCCTTGGCGGCCTCCGGCGAGGCGGCCGCCGCGGTGGCGTGCGAGGTCAGCCAGCCGGTGGTCGCGCTGGCCGCGATGGTGTTCAGCAGCGCGGTGCCGATGGCGCCGCCGACCTGCTGCGAGGTGTTGACCATCGCCGAGGCCACGCCCGCGTCGCGCGGCTGGACGCCGTGCGTGGCGAGGCTCATGGCCGGCATGAACGCGGTACCCATGCCGAGGCCCATCAGGACCAGGCCGGGCAGGATCAGCGCCGGGTAGGAGGTGTCCAGGCCGATGTGGGCCAGCAGGAACATGCCGGTCGAGGCGACCAGGAAGCCCGGCGCCATCAGGTAGCGGGCCGGGACCCGGGTCATCAGCCGGGCGCCGATCTGGGTCGAGCCGGTGATCATGCCCGCCACCATCGGCAGGAAGGCCACACCGGTCAGCACCGGGCTGTAGCCGAGCACGATCTGGAGGTAGTAGGTCAGGAAGAGGAACAGACCGAACATGCCGATCACGGCCATGCCCAGCGACAGGTACACCCCGCCGCGGTTGCGGTCGAGCACCACGCGCAGCGGCAGCAGCGGGGCCTTGACCCGGCGCTCCACCACGACGAAGGCGGACAGCAGCACGGCGGCCGCGACGAACAGCCCCACGGTGCTGCCGGACGACCAGCCGTCGGACTCGGCGCGGGTGAAGCCGTAGACCAGCGAGACCAGGCCGGCGGTCACCAGCAGCACGCCGGGGACGTCCAGCCGGTTGCGGTTGCGGCCCTCGGCGGGCTCGCGGATCACCAGCACGGCGCCCGCGGCGGCCACGATGGCGAACGGGATGTTGACGAAGAAGGTCCAGCGCCAGTTCATGTACTCGGTGAGCAGGCCGCCGAGGATCAGACCGATGGCGCCACCGCCACCGGCGATCGCACCGTAGATGCCGAAGGCCTTGGCGCGCTCCCTGGCCTCGGTGAAGGTCACCGCGAGCAGCGACAGCGCGGCCGGCGCGAGCAGCGCGCCGAACACGCCCTGAAGAGCGCGGGCGCCGAGCAGCATCGCGGTGTTGGCCGCGGCGCCACCGAGCGCGGAGGCGAGGGCGAAGCCGGTCAGGCCGACGATGAAGGTCCGCTTGCGGCCCCAGAGGTCCGCGATCCGGCCGCCGAACAGCAGCAGGCCGCCGAAGGCCAGCGCGTAGGCGGTGATCACCCACTGGCGGTTGCCGTCGGAGATGCCCAGGTCGCGCTGTGCGGACGGCAGGGCGATGTTCACGATGGTCGCGTCGAGGACGACCATCAGCTGGGCGAGGCCGATGAATATCAGCGTCTTCCAGCGCCTGGGATCGGGCAGCGTCGCCGGTCGGGCGTCGGTTTGAGGCATGGGGGTACTCGCTTCACGGTGCGTGTGGTGTGCGTGAACGGTCAAGTGCCGTACGGGAACGGTGGGTTGCCGTACGGGGAACGTGCGGTAGAAGGGCGTGCCGCGGCGCGGCAGCGCGTCGCCGGACGGTCGGTACTGGTGGTCGGTCAGTTCTGGGGCTGGAAGTCCTCGAAGGTCGCGGCCCGGCCGGGCAGGGCCGAACGGGCCGGCGCGCGCAGGCCGTCCAGGAAGATCTGCAGGTGCCGGTGGACGAACTCGTCGAGCAGTCGGCAGGAGGTGTTCGGCAGCGGCCGGGTCAGCTGGCTCATCGCGATGAACAGGTCACCGTGGTCGACGTCCGACCGCAGCTCGTCCGCGGCCCGGGCGCGCTCCATCAGCCCGCCCACGGCGGCCTGCAGGCGTTCCCGGATCTCGGTCAACTCCGGGTCGTACGGGTCGACATGGTTGCTGAACAAGGTGCAGAGGCCGCCGACCTTCTCCCCGACGGACGCGTGCGCGAACCGCTGGAGGGCGTCGAACGGGCCGCCGCCGTCAGGAGCGTCCGCCTCTGCCGTCGCCGTCTCGGCGAGCGCCAGGACGCGGTTCTTGACGAGCACCGCCACCTCGCGGATCAGCGCCACCCGGTCCGGGAAGTTCCGGTACAGGGTGGCATTGCCGACCCCCGCCCGCTTCGCGATCTCGTCCAGCGGCGCATCCGCACCGTGCTCGACGAACGCGTCCCGGGCCGCCAGCACGATCCGCTCCCGGTTCCGGCTCGCGTCCGCACGCAGCTTCGGCGTGTGCGCGCTCCCCGCGGGACGGACCGGCTCGGCGGTGGTGGTCACGGCGACTGCTCCTCATCAGGATACGGGGAAATTCTCCCCGGTTCTGCCAACGTACTCGGAAACGGGGAATCCGTCCCCGGAATTTCCCCTCCCGGCGTGACCTGCGCCACATCGGCGAGCCGGTGGCCGGATTCCCCTGCCGTCGGAACCCGGCCCGACGGTGTCCGCCACGAGACCGTCCGGACCCTCCCCTTCGGCAAGGCCGTCCACCTCCCCGACCCCACGGGCACTTCCCTGGACACCGATCAGGAACCGGGTGCGCCGATCCCGGGCATGGCTTCCCCGGGGTGGTGCGGGTGGCGGCCTAGGCTGTGGGCGTACCGGGCGGCCGGTGGGCCGTGGGAGTCGGGAGGGGCCCGGCGGCCGGGTGGGCGAGGAGGTTCGCGATGGGCAGCGGTGAGATGGCCGCCAAGGTGCGCTGTGTGGCGGCCGTGCCGTGCTGGGTGAGCCTGATGGCCCGGGACCTGCGGGATGCCGAGGAGTTCTACGGGCCGCTGCTCGGCTGGGAGTTCGAGCCCGGTCCGGACCGCTTCGGGCCGTACGTGCACGCGGTGACCGGCGGGGAGGCGGTGGCCGGGCTGGGCGTCGCCGGCTTCGGGGCGGTCCCGCTCGCGTGGACCAGCTACTTCGGCACGGAGAGCGCCGACGCCGCCGCCGACGCGGTGCGTGAGCGCGGTGCCACCCTGGCGGTCGGCCCGTTGGCCTTCGACGCCGGGCGGGTGGCCTTCGCGGCGGACCCGGTGGGCGCGGTGTTCGGCATCTGGGAGGGTCCGCCGGGCCGGGCCCGGAAGCTGGACCTGCCCGGGGCGCCGGTCTGGATCGAGCTGCGCACCCCGGACCCGTTCGCGGCGGCGCTGTTCTACGGCGAGGTGTTCCGCTGGGACGGCCGGGACCCGGAGCGCTTCGACGTCCGCTGGGAGCACGACCGGGTGGTGCTGCGCGCCGAGGGCCACAGCGTCGCGGCGCTGGCCAGGGAGCAGGCGGGCGGCCCGGCCGGGATGCCGCCGCACTGGGAGGTGTCCTTCGCCGTCCCGGACACCGACCGGGCGCTGGCCCGGGCCGTGGAGCTGGGCGGCGGGGCGATCGGGCCGGCCTTCGACTCCCCGTACGGGCGGGTGGCACGGCTGCGGGACCGCGAGGGCGCCCGGTTCGCCGTGATCAGCCCGAAGGGCTGAGCAGGCCCGCGGCGTTCTAGGGGGCGTCCAGCTCCGCCCGCTCCGCCCGCAGCCGGTCGCCCAGTGCGGCGCGGGCAGCGGCCGGCAGGGTCTTGCGGGTGGCCGGGAAGAGCTGCTCCTCCTCGCCGCGCAGGTGCCGCCGCAGGGTTTCGGCGAGGCCGTGCAGCAGGGTGTCGAAGGCCGGGTCGGCCGGTCCGAGCCCCTGGAGGTCGGCCAGGTACTGCCCGATCGCCAGATGGTCCTGGATGCTGCGGAACACCAGGGCCCCGCCGTCGGGCACGTCGTGCTGCACCACCGGGAAGAGATGCTCCTCCTCGGCGGCGCAGTGGGTGAACAGCAGGTCGGTCAGCCGGGAGAGCAGCTCGCCGCGCCCGGGGTCGTCGGCCGGTGCGGCCTCGATCCGGTCGAGCAGTTCGATGGCCGCCCGGTGGTCGGCGGTGAACTCGCCGAGGATGTCAGGCCTGCGGCTCATGGCCCGCCCGCCTCTCGCACGGAAGACTTCCCCCGACTTCCAGTATCCGGCACCGGGAGGCGCGTCCGGTCACCCTCCGTCCCGCCGCCCGGTGAGGGCGAGCAGCCGGGTCTGCGGGGCGGCGTCCCCGGGCACCGGCAGCGGCGGGTCGAAGAGCCCGCTGCCGGAGAGGTCCCCGTACCCGGCGAACTCGCCGAGCGCGAACTCGACGAGCCCGGCCGGGAGCCGGGTGCGCCGTCCGATGCCCTCGGCGAGGTCCCAGGAGTGGATCACCAGGTCGGTGGTGAGCTGGTCCAGGTAGTACTGGCCGGAGACGTCCCCGTAGGAGAGGTGGACGGTCAGCTCGGTGGCGCCCGGGACGGCCCAGGCCTCCCGGGCGGCCTCGGCGGCGTCGGCCCAGGCGGTGGCCGGGTCGTCGCCGAGCACGTCGCCGTCGAAGCGTTCGCCGACCTCGCCGATGGTGGCGCCCATCAGCAGTTCGGGCACCCAGAGCTGCTCGCCGGTGAGGTGGTTGACCAGGTCGCGGACGGACCAGTCGCCGCACGGGGTGGGGGAGTCCCACTGGCCGGGGGTGATCAGCCGGACGCGCTCGCCGAAGGCGTCCAGCGCCTCGGGGTACGGGGTGCCGGTCCGCGGCTCCCGTCGGTGCTGCCTGCGTTGAGCCATGCCTCCACCCTCCCCGGCCCGGGCGGGGCCCGCGAGTCGCCGACGGACCGTCAGTTGTTCAAATTCGAACTTCGAGGTACGGTCGGGAGAGCGGCAGGTTCAAATTTGAACAATGGCGCGGGGTGACGACCCCTGCCGGCCGCACCACCACGACCCGTGACCACGTCCGGCCGTGCCGGACGACGACCGAACCCCGATCGATGGAGACGCGCATGCCGAGCAGCAGCCCGAGCACGACCGCCGCCACCAGCACCGTCAGCCCGGCCCGGGACACCTCCGGGCCCGCGACGACCTCCCCGCACGCCTATGACGCCGGACTCCTGCTCCTGCGCCTGGTCCTCGGCCTGACCATGGCCGCGCACGGCAGCCAGAAGCTGTTCGGCTGGTTCGGCGGCGGCGGGATCGACGGCACCGGTCAGTTCTTCACCATGAGCGGCTACCCGGCCGGCCACGCCATGGCCGTGGTGGCGGGCCTCACCGAGACGTTGGGCGGACTCGCCCTCGCCGTCGGCCTGCTGACCCCGCTCGCGGGTGCCGCGATCGCCGGCACGATGGTCAACGCGACAGCCGTCACCTGGGGCGGCGGATTCTTCGCCCCGAAGGGCAGCGAGTACGAGCTGCTGCTGACCGCCGGCGCCGCCGCGCTCGCCCTGACCGGCCCCGGCCGCTACGCCGTGGACCGCTTCCTGCCGGTGCTGCGGGCGCACCGCCTGGCGTACGGCGTGGCCGCCGTCGTGGTCGGGCTGGTGACGGCGGGCGTGATCCTGCTGCTCCGCAAGTAGCCGCTCGGGGGCGGCCGGAGAACACCCGGAATTCCCCGTTCCGTCAGTGGAAAGGGCATGGTGACGACCCGTCGCCATGCCCTTCACGCTTTTGCGAGTGAGTAGACCTTGGGTAAAGGTCTTCACAATGTTGTGTGATGTGTGCAATGGTACATGTCACATCCCCACTGAATCCACGGCGGACCCGCCCCACGCGGTGCTGCTGCGGACGGTCCTCGCTCCACCGCAGGCCGCGCCCCCAACCGCGGCCGTCGACGGCCCGGAGGCCCCCACGTGAATGGCCAACGCCTACTGCGAGTCCCGCAGTTGGCACGACTGTTGACGCTCGTTCTGACCCTCGTCCTGGCGATCGGCGTGTTCGCCCCGCTCGGCCAGGCCGCCCCCGCCGCTCCCACCCCCGGCGACAAGACCCCCGCAGGCACGCCCACCCGACTGGCGCCGCCGTCGGCCATCGGCGAGAATCCGGCCGACAAGACCCTGGCGAAGGCGGACGGAGGCAGGCGTCTCGCCTCAGAGCAGCCACTGCCCGAGCCGCTGTCGCCCCAGGTGCCCGGCCTGCCGCCGAAGCAGCAGCCGCAGGCCAAGGCCCTCGGTCTGGGTGCGGCGGCCGAGAAGCCCTGCAATGTCAGTGACTTCACCAGCCGCACCGGCAGTGACCTGGTCCAGCAGATCAAGTCGTCCGACTACTGGTGCATCGACTCGCTGTTCAAGATCGGCCGCGGCGACGCCGCCAACGCGTTCCGCGAGTCCCAGATGGTCACCGTGGCGTATGCGGCGCGCGATGCCGCGAACAGCTACCGGGGCAACGACAGCGGCTCGATCTCGGAGCTGATGTACTACTTGCAGGCCGGCTACTTCGTCCAGTTCTACAACGAGGACGTCGTGGGCTCCTACGGTGACAGTCTGCGCACCGCCAGCCGTGCCGCACTGGACGCGTTCTACGCCAACCCCCGTTCGCGGGACATCACGCCCGACAACGCGGGCCCGCTGTTCGGGGCGACCACGCTGATCGACAGCACCCAGGACGCCGCCCACTACCTGCCCGTCTTCAAGCGCCTGCTCACCGACTACGACAGCGCCAGCTGGAACAAGGCGGGCATGGCGTGGGCGGTGAACCCGGTGTTCTTCGCGCTCTCCCGCGGCCCCGACCAGGCCGGGTACCGCGCCGCCGTCAACGCCGACCCGGGCGTCATGGACGCCCTGTACGCGTTCGCGAACCGTAACCGCGACCTGCTCGGCACCGGCCTCGGCACGATGGTCTTCAACGCGGCCACCGAGCTGGGCCGGTTCATGCAGTACCCGGAGTTCCTGCCCAAGCTGCGCCCGTCCGTGCGCGACCTGCTTGCGCAGTCCTCGCAGAGCGGCCCCAGCATGTACGAGCGCGGCGCCCTGGCCTGGTCGGTGCTGCATCGCGACAAGGACAACTGCGCGTACTACGGCGCCTGTGACGACCCGGCGAAGTTCAAGGCCGCGAACCTGGCGGTGAACCACACCTGCAGCCCGAGCATCAAGATCATCGCCCAGGCGCTGGACAGCACCCAGCTGGGCACCGCCTGCACCAGCCTGACCAACCAGGACGCGTACTTCCACTCGGTGGCCAAGGACAGCGGCCCGGTCAAGGACGACAACAACAGCACGATCGAAGTGGTGGTCTTCCACACGGACTTCGACTACAAGGTGCTCGCTGCGCTCATCTACGACATCAGGACCGACAACGGCGGCATGTATCTGGAGGGCAACCCGGCCCAGGTCGGGAACCAGCCGCGCTTCCTCTGCTACGAGAACAAGTGGGCCTCGTCCTTCGAGATCTGGAACCTCAACCACGAGTACACCCACTACCTCGACGGCCGGTTCAACGTGTACGGCGACTACGACGCCGGCCAGGTCCTCCCGATCGACTGGTGGGTCGAGGGCTTCGCGGAGTTCGTCTCCTACTCGTACCGCAAGGTCGTCAACGACGGTGCCATCGCGGTGGCCTCGCAGCACACCTACAAGCTGAGCGAACTCTTCGACACCGTGTACGCCACCAGCAGCCAGGACCGGGTCTACCGCTGGGGCTACCTGGCCGTGCGCTACATGCTGGAGCAGCACCGCTCCGACATGGACGCGGTCCTGGCCAAGTACCGCGCGGGTGACTGGACCGGTGCCCGCACCATCCTGAAGACCACCATCGGCACCCGCTACGACGCCGACTTCGACAGCTGGCTGACCAAGTGCGCCGCCGGTGCCTGCGCCGCCGACACCCCGGGCGAGCCGCAGCTGCCGGAGTGCGCGGGCGGTGACATCCGGAAGCTGGACGCCAACTGCGTGCGCAGCAACATCGCGGCGACCACCGGCAACTACGCGCACTTCTACGTCTGGGTGCCGCAGGGCACCAAGCAGCTGAAGGTCTCCACCAAGGGTGGCACCGGCAACGGTGACCTCTACTACAACCCGGGCAGCTGGGCGTACACCAACTCCTACGTCACGCGCTCGGCCGGTCCGGACAACTCGGAGACGCTGACCGTCAGCAACCCGCCGGCGGGCTACGTCTTCTTCAGCCTCTACGCCCAGCAGGGCTTCGGCGGGGTGAGCGTCACGAGCGAATTCTGAGCCGAATCCGGCAGACCAGACAGGTGACCGCCCCGGGCGGAGCGCTACGGCGCCCCGCCCGGGGCGGCCTGTTGGCGGACCACCATCACGTTTCCTGACCCAATTCCCCGCAAACTGCGCACAATGCCCCGGGTTCCCAAGGCCATGTGAGATGTGCCATGGTACATGTCACATCCCCCGCCGTGCCCGACGGAACCGCCGCCCCCACGCGGCGCCGTCACCAACGGTCCTCGACACCCCCACCGGCCGCGGCCCCACGTCGCGGTCGACGACGGCCCGGAGGCCCCCACGTGAGTCCTTCACGTCTGCTGCGACTCCCGCAGCTGGCACGCTTGTTGACGCTCGTCCTGTCCCTGTTCCTGGCGGTCGGCCTGTTCGCCCCGCAGTCCCAGGCCGCCCCCGCCACCCCCACCCCGGGCGGCACGCCCGCGCCCGTCCCGACCGGGCCGGCCCCGCAGCCCGCCACCGGCGCCACCGAACGAGCCGACAACGGGCAGCAGTTGGCATCGGCGGACCAGCGCGCCCCGCTCCCGGTCGACACCCGGCCGGCCGAGGTCCGGCCGACCGCCAAGGCCTTCAGCCTCGGCGCGGCGGCCGAAAAGCCCTGTACCGTCGGCGACTTCTCCGGCCGGACCGGCAGTGACCTGGTCCAGCACATCAAGGACGCCGACATCCAGTGCATCAACAGCCTGTTCCAGCTCACCGGCGGCGACGCGCGGGGCGCGTTCCGCGAGGAGCAGATGAGCACGGTGGCCTACGCGCTGCGCGACGCGTCGGCCAACTACCCCGGCGACAACTCCACCTCCGTCGAGCAGTTGGTGCTCTACCTGCGCGCCGGCTACTTCGTGCAGTGGTACCACAAGGAGGACGTCGGCGAGTACGGCGCCGGCCTCAAGACCGCGATCCAGTCCGGCCTGGACGCCTTCTTCAACAGCGCGCACTCGCGTGACGTCGCCCCGGGCAACGGGCCCATCCTGGGCGAGGCGGTCACCCTGATCGACAGCGCGCAGGAGAACGTCCGCTACCTGCCGGTGGTCAAGCGGCTGCTGGGCGACTACAAGGCCGACACCTGGAACCCGGCCGGCATGGCCTGGGCGGTCAACCCGGTGTTCACCGTGCTGTTCCGCGGCCACCAGGTGCCCGGCTTCGACGCGGCCGTCGAGGCCGACCCGAGCGTGCTGGACTCGCTGTCCGACTTCGCGGCCCGCAACAACGGCCTGCTCGGCGACACCTACGGCGTGCTGGTCTACAACGCGACCAAGGAGCTGACCCGCTTCCTGAAGGACACGGCCCTCCAGGCCAAGGTCCGTCCGCTCGCCAAGGGGCTGGTCGACAAGTCCGAGCCGAAGGGCCGCACCGTCTACCAGTGGGCCGCGGTCGCCGAGGGCGTCGACTACTACGACGCCGGCAACTGCTCGTACTACGGCACCTGCAACAAGGCCGACCAGCTCAAGGCCGGCGTGCTGACGGTGAACCACACCTGCAGCCCGAGCATCAAACTGATCGCCCAGGCGCTGGACAACACCCAGCTGGGCACCGCCTGCACCAGCCTGACCGGCCAGGACGCGTTCTTCCACTCGGTGGCCAAGGACAACGGCCCGGTCAAGGACGACAACAACAACACGATCGAGGTCGTGGTCTTCCACTCCTCGCTCGACTACCAGGTGCTGGCCGCCGCGATCTACGGCATCGACACCAACAACGGCGGCATGTACCTGGAGGGCCAGCCGGCCACGGTCGGCAACCAGCCGCGCTTCCTCTGCTACGAGGCCGAGTGGGCCCGTCCGTCCTTCGAGATCTGGAACCTCAACCACGAGTACACCCACTACCTCGACGGCCGGTTCGACATGTACGGCGACTTCAACGCCGGCATGACCACCCCGACCGTCTGGTGGGTCGAGGGCTTCGCGGAGTACGTCTCCTACTCGTACCGCAAGGTCAACAACGACGGTGCCATCGCGGCCGCCGCCCGGCACACCTACAAGCTGAGCGACCTGTTCGACACCGCCTACGGTGACCAGGACCGGGTCTACCGCTGGGGCTACCTGGCCGTGCGCTACATGCTGGAGCAGCACCGCTCCGACATGGACGCGGTCCTCGCCAAGTACCGGGCCGGCGACTGGGACGGTGCCCGCACCATCCTCAAGACCACCATCGGCACCCGCTACGACGCCGACTTCGACAGCTGGCTGACCAGGTGCGCGGCCGGCGCCTGCGCCACCGACGGCGGCGGCACGCCCACCACGCCGCAGCTGCCGGAGTGCACCGGCACCGACACCCGGCAGCTGGACGCCAACTGCACCCGCAGCAACGTCGCGGCCACCACGGGCAACTACGCGCACTTCTACCTGCTGGTGCCGGCCGGCACCAAGCAGGTGAAGATCACCACCAGCGGCGGCACCGGCAACGGTGACCTCTACTACAACCCGACCGGCTGGGCGTACACCGACAGCAACACCGCGCGGTCGACCAACCCGGACAACTCCGAGACGCTGACCGTCACGAACCCGCCGGCCGGCTACGTCTTCTTCAGCCTCTACGCCCAGCAGGGCTTCAGCGGGGTGAGCGTCACGAGCGAAATCTGAGCCGGGAACGGCCAACGGACAGGTGACCGCCCCGGGCGGAGCGCTACGGCGCCCCGCCCGGGGCGGGTCCGTTCCACCGGGAGCCGGGCCCCTACGCCCCGACCTGCACCAGCGCCAGGGTGATGTTGTCCGGTCCGCCGGCCTCGATCGCCGCCTTCCACAGTTCGAACGCCGCCTTGCCGTCCGAGCGGTCCGCCCCCTCGAACGACCGCTCCAGCAGCCCGGCCAGCTCCTCCTCGGGCACCGGGTCGGTCAGGCCGTCGCTGCACACCAGGTACCGGTCCCCGGTGGCCAGCGGCGCGGCCCGGACGTGCGGTTCGACGAAGGTGAGCCCGAGCGAGCCGCCCAGGGTCTGGGTGACCACCGAGGTGGTGCGCTGCCCGGGCGACAGCGGTGGGCTGTCGTCCACGCTCACCCGGCGCAGCCCGTCCGCGGTGATCCGGTAGACCCGGCTGTCGCCGACGTTGAAGGTCACCACCCGCTCGGGCAGCAGCACCAGTCCGGCGACGGTGGTGCCCATCGCGGCGAGCTCCGGCTCCTCGGCGGCGGCCGCGTAGACGGCCCGGTTGCAGGCCTGGAGCTCCTCGCGGACGGCCTCCTCGCTGTCCAGCGTGCCCCCGTCGGCGGCGAGCCGCCGGGCGACCAGGGCGCTGGCCACCTCGCCGCCGGGGTGGCCGCCCAGACCGTCGGAGACCGCGACCACGCAGGGCGGGCCGAGCGGGAAGAGCAGGGTCTGCGGGTTGGTGGTCACGGTGGCGCAGAGCGTCCACGGCCCGACCGTGAGGCTGTCCTCGTTGTGCTCGCGCACCAGGCCCTCGTGGCTCAGCGCGCTCACCGCGATGTACGGACCCATCGTCCGCCGCCCTTCCGGAGCCTTCCCTCACCCGCCCGTGCTCTTCATTGTCCTCGCAGGGCACGGGAGGCGGCCAGGGGGAATATCCGCCCCTGCCCGAGTGCTAGGGTGGTTGAAAGTTGGACTACCTGGGATCTGGTGAGCAGCATGCAGTTCGGAATCTTCTCCGTCGGCGACGTGACGACCGACCCCACCACCGGCCGCACTCCGACCGAGCACGAGCGGATCAAGGCCATGGTGGCCATCGCCCGCAAGGCCGAGGAGGTCGGCCTGGACGTCTTCGCCATGGGCGAGCACCACAACCCGCCGTTCGTCCCGTCCTCGCCGACGACCATGCTCGGCTACATCGCCGCGCAGACCGACCGCATCATCCTGTCCACCTCGACCACGCTGATCACCACCAACGACCCGGTGAAGATCGCCGAGGACTACGCGATGCTCCAGCACCTGGCGGAGGGCCGGGTGGACGTCATGATGGGCCGCGGCAACACCGGCCCGGTCTACCCGTGGTTCGGCAAGGACATCCGCCAGGGCATCCCGCTCGCGATCGAGAACTACGCGCTGCTGCACCAGCTGTGGCGCGAGGACGTGGTGGACTGGCAGGGCCGCTTCCGCACCCCGCTCCAGGGCTTCACCTCCACGCCGCGCCCGCTGGACGACGTCCCGCCGTTCGTCTGGCACGGCTCGATCCGCAGCCCGGAGATCGCCGAGCAGGCCGCCTACTACGGTGACGGCTTCTTCGCGAACAACATCTTCTGGCCCAAGGAGCACTTCCAGAAGCTGATCGAGCTCTACCGCGAGCGCTTCGCCCACTACGGCCACGGCACGCCCGAGCAGGCGATCGTCGGCCTCGGCGGGCAGGTGTTCATGCGCAAGAACTCCCAGGACGCGGTGCGCGAGTTCCGTCCGTACTTCGACAACGCGCCGGTGTACGGGCACGGGCCCTCGCTGGAGGAGTTCACCGAGCAGACCCCGCTGACCGTGGGCAGCCCGCAGGAGGTCATCGAGAAGACCCTGACCTTCCGCGAGACCTTCGGCGACTACCAGCGCCAGCTGTTCCTGATGGACCACGCCGGCCTGCCGCTGAAGACGGTGCTGGAGCAGCTGGACCTGCTCGGCGAGGAGGTCGTGCCGGTGCTGCGCGAGGAGTACGCCAAGGGCCGCCCGGCCGGAGTGCCGGAGGGGCCGACCCACGCCGCGCTGGTCGCGGCCCGGAACGAGAAGGCCGTGGAGGTGGCCAAGTGACCGCGTTCAAGCTGGTGGTGGTGAGTGCCGGGCTGAGCAAGCCGTCCTCGACGCGCCTGCTGGCGGACCGGCTCGCCGACTCGACCGTGCGCCGACTCGCCCCGGAGGGGCGGGAGGTGGACGTCACCGTGGTCGAACTGCGGGACCTGGCGGTGGAGCTGGCCAACAACTTCGTCACCGGCTTCCCCGGTGCCGGGCTGCGCGCGGCGATCGAGGCGGTGACGGAGGCGGACGCCCTGATCGCGGTGACGCCGATCTTCACGGCCTCGTACAGCGGCCTGTTCAAGTCCTTCTTCGACGTGATCGACAACGACGCGCTCACCGGCAAGCCGGTGCTGATCGCCGCCACCGGCGGCACGGCCCGGCACTCGCTCGCCCTGGAGCACGCCGTCCGGCCGCTGTTCAGCTACCTGCGCGCGGTGGTGCTGCCGACCGCCGTCTACGCGGCCACCGACGACTGGGGCACGGCGGGGGACGGGCTCACCGACGGCCTGCCGCGCCGGATCGACCGGGCGGCCGGCGAGCTGGCGGCCCTGCTGGCCGGGCGCGGCCCGGCGGCGCCGGCGCTGCCCGAGCAGGTGGTGCCGTTCGCCGAGCAGCTGGCGGCGCTGCGGGTCTGAGCCGGATCGGGCCGGGCGAGGGGCGGGTGGAGGCGCACCCGCCCCTCGCCGCCGTTCAGGACGCCCCCTCCCGGGCGTCGTACGCGGCCCGGGCGCCGGCGATCTCGCGCTGGTGCGCCTCGGTCCAGGTGACCAGCGACTGGATGGTGGCGTGCAGCGTCCGCCCGAGCGGGGTCAGCGCGTAGTCCACCCGGGGCGGCACCACCGGGTGCACCGTCCGCTCGACCAGGCCGTCCCGCTCCAGCTGGCGCAGCGTGACGGTGAGCATCCGCTGGCTCACCCCGTCGATCGCCCGGCGCAGCTCGGTGAAGCGCAGCGACTGCCGGTCCAGCAGGGCGATCACCAGGAGCGACCACTTGTCGGCGATCCGGTCCAGGATCTGCCGCACCTCGCAGTCCTCCCGGACGTCCCACTGGAGGACGTCGTAGCCGTCCTCGGTACCCCCGCAGTGCGTCGGTTCCTTTGAAGTGCCTTCTTCCACGATCCCTGATGCTGCCCGAGGATGACGGGTGGTTACAAGAGGGAACCGACCGGATGGAAGAGAACCGTCCGGGGCCCTCGCCACCCCCCATTCCGAGGAGCCCCAAGGTGTCCGTGTCATCAGCCCTGCCCGAAAACAGCCGGGAGGCCGCCCCGGTGCCCGAGGAGCGCCCGACGGGATCCGGCGGCCGGTCCGCCGCCGTCCTGGCCGTGCTCTGCGGCGCGATCTTCCTGGAGGGCATCGACGTCGCGATGCTGAACGTGGCGCTGCCCTCGATCCGCGCGGACCTGGGGATGTCCACCGGCGCGCTGTCCTGGGTGCTGAGCGCCTACGTGCTGGGCTACGGCGGGTTCATGCTGCTCGGCGGCCGGACGGCCGACCTGCTGGGCCGGCGCCGGATGTTCCTGCTCTGGCTGACCGTCTTCGTCCTCTTCTCCGGCCTCGGCGGCCTGGCCACCGAGGGCTGGGTGCTGATCCTGGCCCGATTCGTCACCGGCCTGTCCGCGGCCTTCATGACCCCCGCGGGGCTGTCGATCATCACCACCGCCTTCCCCGAGGGGCCGCGGCGCAACCGGGCGCTGCTGGTGTACGCGGGGACGGCCGCGGCGGGCTTCTCGCTCGGCCTGGTGGTGGGCGGCCTGCTGACGGCGGTCAGCTGGCGCTGGGTGTTCTTCGCCCCGGTGCTCCTGGCCGGTGCGCTGCTGGTGGCGGCCGTCCCGCTGATCCCCCGCGAGGCGGCGCCGGACCGGGCCCCCGGCGGGCGCTTCGACCTGGCCGGGGCGGCCGCCGCGACCGGGGCGATGCTGCTGCTGGTGTACGGCGTGGTGCGGATCGGCGAGCCGGGCGCGGGGGCCGTCACGACCGCCGCCGTGCTGGTCGGCGGGCTCGCCCTGCTGGCGGTGTTCGCGGTGGTCGAGCGGCGCTCCTGCGCGCCGCTGGTGCGCCTGGGCATCCTGCGCTCCGGGCCGCTGCTGCGGGCCAACCTGGGCGCGGTGCTGTTCGCCGGCTCGTTCTTCGGCTTCCAGTTCGTCGCCACCCTCTACCTCCAGGACCTGCGCGGCTGGTCCCCGCTCCAGACCGGCCTCGCGCTGCTCGCGATCGGCGTGGACTCGGTGCTGGCGCCGACCCTCACCCCGAAGCTGGTGGAGCGCTTCGGCAACGCCCGGGTGATCCTCGGCGGCTTCCTGCTGGCCGCGCTCTCGTACGGGCTGTTCCTGCCGGTGGACGCCGACTGGACGTACCCGATGATGTTCCCGACCATGCTGCTGACCGGGCTCGCCTTCGCCCTCGCGTACGGGCCGCTGACCATCGCGGCCACCGAGGGGATCGCGGAGGAGGAGCAGGGGCTGGCCGGCGGGCTGCTCAACACCTCGTTCCAGTTCGGCGCGGCGCTCGGGCTCTCGGTCGTGACCACGGTGAACCTGGCCGTGCTGGGGTCGGGGGCCACCGTGCTGGAGGGCTTCCGGGCGGCGCTGGTGGTGCCGGTGGTCTCGGCGGTGCTGGGTGCCGCGGTGGCCGCCACCGGCGCCGGGCGGCGGCGGGCCTGAAGCCCGCGGGGGCGGTCCTGCATCCCGTGGGGGCGGTCCTGATCCCGTGGGGGAGCGCCGCCCGTCCGCGCCGCTCGTCCGTGTCGAACGGCCCCGTCGGAGCGGCTTCCGGCGGGGCCGTCCAGTCCGTCCGGTCCGTCCGGTGGGGCCGTTCGGCTGTGCGCCGACGGTGCCGGATTGTCCGCTTTGCGATGTAATCATTCCCATGATCGGATCAGTGCTGGTCCATCCGCGGTGGGGCGCCACCTCCAGGAGGGGCTGATGGACAGCCGGTCCGCGCCGCCGCAGCAGCGCAAGCAGATCCTCACCGACCACCGCGCCGAACGGGACGCCTCCCGGGCGTCCTGAGAGAGGTCACGACCATGCAGGCCGAACCGCAAGCCGTGCTCTCCCCGCTGACCAGCGCGGCCGTCTTCCTGGTCCTCACCGTCGAACCCGGCCGCGAGGAGGCCGTCCGCGACCTGCTGCCCGAACTCGCCGCACTGCGCCGCGCCGTCGGCTTCCGGGCCCCCGAGGGCGCCCTCACCTGCGTCACCGGCATCGGCTGCGCACTCTGGGACCGCCTCTTCGCCGGCCCCCGCCCGGCCTCCCTGCACCCCTTCCAGGAAGTGGCCGGCGCCCGCCACCGGGCCCCGGCCACCCCCGGCGACCTGCTGCTGCACCTGCGGGCCGAGCGGATGGACCTCTGCTTCGAGCTGGCCGGCCAACTCGTCGGCCGGCTCGCCGGGACGGCCACCGTGGCCGACTCCGTCCAGGGCTTCCGCTACTTCGACGACCGGGACCTGCTCGGATTCGTCGACGGGACGGAGAACCCCGAGGGCCGGGCCGCGGTGAGCGCCGCCCTGGTCGGGGCGGAGGACCCGGAGTTCACCGGCGGCAGCTACGTCATGGTCCAGAAGTACCTGCACGACCTGGACAAGTGGAACGCGCTGAGCGTCGAGGAGCAGGAGGGCGCGGTCGGCCGCACCAAGCTCACCGACATCGAGCTGGCCGACGACGTCAAGCCCGCCGACTCGCACGTGGCGCTCACCGTGATCACCGGGCCGGACGGCGAGGAGCGGAAGATCGTCCGCTTCAACATGGCGTTCGGATCCTTCGACCGCGGCGGCGAGTTCGGCACCTACTTCATCGGCTACGCGGCGGACCCGGGGGTGACCGAGGAGATGCTGCGCAACATGTTCGTCGGCAACCCGCCCGGTACCACCGACCGGCTGCTCGACTTCTCCACCGCCGTCACCGGCGGGCTGTTCTTCGTCCCGACCGCCGACTTCCTCGACTCCCCGCCACCGGCGCCCGGCTTCGCCCCCGCCCCCACCCCTGTCTCCGCTCCCGCCCCGTCCCCCGGGGACGGCTCGCTCGGCATCGGCAGCCTCAAGCAGACCCCCTGACAGAGCACCCGAACAGGACCCGCCCATGAACAACCTCCACCGGGACCTCGCCCCGATCTCCGCCGCCGCCTGGGAGGAGATCGAGGAGGAGGCCCGCCAGACCTTCAAGCTCCACATCGCCGGCCGCCGGGTGGTCGACCTCAACGGCCCCGACGGCGCCACCCTCGCCGCCGTCGGCACCGGCCACCTGACCACCATCGACCCCCCGACGGACGGCATCCAGGCCCGCGCCCGCGCCGCCCAGCCGGTCGTCGAACTGCGCGTCCCCTTCACCGTCCGCCGCGATGCCGTGGACGACGTCGAACGCGGCTCCCGCGACTCGGACTGGCAGCCGGTCAAGGACGCGGCCCGCAACCTGGCCCTGGCCGAGGACCGCGCCGTCTTCGAGGGCTACCGCGCCGCGGCCATCGACGGCATCCGCGCCGCCTCCACCAACCCCCCGGTCCAACTCCCCGAGGACGTCCGGGAATACCCGGAGGCCGTCAGCCGCGCGCTCACCGTCCTCCGCCTCGCCGGCGTCGGCGGCCCCTACTCACTCCTGCTCGGCGCCGCCGCCTTCACCGCCGTCAACGAGACCAGCGACCACGGCTACCCCGTCCACAACCACCTCGCCCGCCTCCTCGACGGCGAGATCATCTGGGCCCCGGCCATCGAGGGCGCCTACCTGCTCTCCACCCGCGGCGGCGACTTCGAACTGTTCCTCGGCCAGGATTCCTCGGTCGGCTACCTCTCCCACAACGCCGAAACGATTCAGCTCTACCTACAGGAGACGCTGACGTTCCGGGTGTACACGGGAGAGGCCGCCGTCGTGCTACGCGGCTAGCACCAGATCGGGCTCGAAGTGGCGATGAGGATCTGGTGGGCTATGTGGATGAGCATGCTCATGGCGCTCTTGCTTTCTGGTCCGGTTCGGTCGGCAGGGGCCGCTTGATGCGCAGAGCTTCGCATAACCAGACTGAAAGATCAAAATCAGAGTCCGAAAGTCGAACTTCATTTCGATGAGTGACGATCATATGAAAAGCGCGATTCAAGTTCGGCGAGTGCCGAGCGGATACGCGCGGCCTCGTCTGCGATGTCGACCTGCTCGGCCAAAGTGACGGCCGCTGTCAGGTAGGCGAGGGCGGCAGGCTGATTTCCGGCTGCCGCCTCGCAGCGGCCAAGGCCGCGCAGAGCAGCTGCTTGCTCGCGTCCGGTGCCGATGGAGCGTGCGAGCTCCAGGGCGAGCTCGTGCTGTTCCCGGGCCTCCTCGTGCCGGCCGGCGGCGAGCAGGGTCTGGCCGAGCCCGTTGCGACCGTCGGCCTCGTGCCGGACGGTTCCGAACTCGCGGAACGTCGTCAGGGCCGACCGGTAGAGCGCGAGGGCGGTTTCCAGTTCGTTCGGGATTTCCAGCGTTTCCGCGAGGTTGGCGCGGGCCACGGACAGATTCAGCGAGGGAATGGCGTCGTCGGCGGCGTCCAGAATCCTCTCGAATATTTCCCGAGCCATGGCATTTCGCCCGGCGCTTAGATGGACCTCTCCGATGTTGTTCAGTGCCCGGAATTCCAGGGCCCGGTCATTGAATTTCTGGGCAAGTGACAATGCGACGTTGTAGACGGTGAGAGCCGATTCCTCGTCCCCCAGTGATCGGTGCAGAATTCCGATGTTGACCATGCAGCGGGCGGCGTTCCACTGGTCGCCCTGTTCCTCCCGAATGGCCAGTACCTCTTGCTGGATCGTCAGGGCCTCATGCAGTCGGGTCTGCTCCCACCGCAGCCGCCCGAGCAGGTTGAGGGCGTTCGCCGCCGCGTCCGGGTCGCCCTGCGCCCGGGCGAGGGCGAGGCTGCGTTCGAGGGCCTCGGCTGCGGGCTCATAGCGGGAGGCGTTGGCGAGTGTCGCGCCCAGGTCGATCAGGGCCCGCGCCTCCTGCCGGTCGTTCGCCTGCGACCGCCAGTGCGCGACCGCCGCCCGGTGCAGGTCCTGGGCCTCGCTCCAGTAGGCCTCGGCGTCCAGGTGGCCGGCCAGGACGTGGGCGAGCCAGGCGCCGTGCTCCGCGAGCCCGGTGCGGTGCGCGTGGGCGGTCAGAGCGATCAGTCCGGCATGTTCGGCCTCCAGCCAAGTCCTGGCCGATTCCGGTGAGTTCATCTCGACTTCGCCCAACAACTCGAACGTGTCGTCGAGTTGCCGATCATCCGGAAGCGGGGTTCTCGATCTGTGCGGATAGAGCAGGTGGTCCGCGCGGTCGGTGGTGTGCAGGGCGAAACCGAGCAGCCGTCGGGCCGCGGCTTCCCGCTGATTCTGTTCGACTCCCAAGGCCACCGCGAACTCCCTTAAAAGATCATGCAGTTGGTAACGCTCGGGCGATATCTCCGTGATCAGGTGGCAGTTCAGTAAAGCTTCGAGAACCTCGTCGGTCTCGTCGATGCTCCGCCCGAACAGGGCCGCTGCCGCGGGCACGCCGAAATCCGGTCCGGGATACAGGCCGAGCAGGCGGAATGCCGATCGCTGGCCGGCGGAGAGGTAGCGGTACGACAGCTCGAAGACCTGAGCGATGCTGGCCGAGTTGGTCCGGATCTCCGCCAGCCGGCCGTTCTTGCGGGAGAGGCGCCGGGCGAGGTGGCCCAGCGTCCAGGACGGGCGGGCCTTGAAGCGGCTGGCGGCGAGTTCGATGGCGAGGGGCAGGTGGCCGCAGCGTTCGACGATCTCGATGATGCTCTCGGTGTCCGTGGAGCGCTCGGGTCCCACCACGTTGGTGAACAGGGCCGCGGCGTCGTCGACCGTCAGCACGTCCAGGAACACCGGGCGGGCGTCAGGGAGTTCGGTGAGGCGCTGGCGGCTGGTGACGAGGATCAGGGCGGACGGGGCGGGCGGCAGCAGCGGGCGGACCTGAGCGGCGTTCGAGGCGTCGTCGAGCACGACGACGGCGCGGCGCGAGGACAGCGCCTCGGCGCACAGCGCGAACACCTCGTCGGCGTCGAGCGGGATGGTGGTGGCGGGCACGCCCATGCGTCTGAGCAGCAGGGCGCCCGCGGCCTCCGGGGTCAGCGGCGGCTGGTTGCCGACGTGGGCGCGCAGGTTGAGGTAGACGTAGCCGTCCGGGAAGTGCTCGCGCATCAGGTCGGCGGCATGGAGGGCGAGGGTGGTCTTGCCGACCCCGGGCATGCCGAGGATCGCCGATACGGTGACGATGCCGCCCCGGGCGTGCCGGGCGTCGGGGCCGGGCAGGACACGGCGGAGGTCGTCCTCGCGGCCGATCAGCCGGTGCCGTCCGGGGACGTCCGCGGGTTCGGTGGTCCGGGGCGCGGGTGCCAGGACGGCCTCGGCCCGCTTCGGCGTGCCGGGTAGCGGTTCGCCGCGCAGCATGCACTGATGGAGTCGGGTGAGCTGTTCGCCGGGTTCGGTGGCGAAGTGGGCGCGGAGCAGGCGGACGACGGCGGGGTAGACGGCGAGTGCGTCGGCGGGCCGGCCGACGGCGTGGAGCGCGGTCATCAGGTGGCCGGCGAGGCGTTCGTCGGTGGGGCGGTCCTCGCGCAGCGCCGTGAGTTCGGGGATCAGCTCGGCGAAGCGACCGATGCGCAGGTCGATCTCGATCCGGCGCAGCGTGGTGGTGAAGTGCTGGTCGGCCATGGCGGCGCGGGTGGTCTGAGCCCAGGTGCCGGGCAGGCCGGCCAGGGGTTCGCCGCACCACAGGCTGGTGGCGCGGCTCAGGACGGTTCTGGCCTGGTGATCCTGCCCGTTCTCGGCGAGCAGTCCGGCTTGGTCGGAGAGGTCCAGGTATCGGTGCCAGTCGATCAGCAAGGGGTCCGCTCGCAGGGTGTACGTGTGCGATCGGGTGTCGATCGTGGGGGGCTCCCGGAGCTCTTTCGTCCCCGTGGCCTGGGCCGCTCGTCTCAACAGGGCGCGCAGGTGGGAAACATGGCTGTACAGGCTGGTCAACGCGCTGGGCGGAGGGTCCTCGCCCCACAGTCGGTACGCGAGCGAGGTGTGGGAGAGCGGCCTTCCGACCTCCAGGGCCAGGGCGGCCAGCAGCTGCCGTCGCTTGTCGGAGGGAATCGCCAATGGCTCTCCGTTTACCGACAGTTCAACTGAACCGAGGAGATGGAACTTCACGTGACGCCCCCCGCCGGTTGGCTACCAGCTTGCCGTGTCGCGGGTGAGCATGGCATGTGTCCAGGGCAATCGGCCATACCATCGCAGGGTTCCGTGACCGTGCTTTCGGGAATAATCTCGACATGGCGATACGTCACATGCTAGTGCCACACTGATAATTCGTCCGAGGCCGGGGGAGCCAGTGACAGGATCGACCGTGGTCGGCGGGTGCCGGTGAACGACGTCAACCTGCCGTACGGAGTGGTACGGAACTCACTGGCCGGCGCCACGACGGTCTCCGGCCCGGTGGTGCAGGCCGGCACCATCCACGGCGGACTGCACCTGCACGGGCCGTCCGCCCTGCCCACACCGAGGCAACTCCCGCCCTGCCCGAGGCGGTTGATCGGCCGGGAGGCCGACCTGGCGGCGTTGGACAGCTCGCTGGCCCCCGACACCGCGGCGGCGGACGTCACCGTCGTGGTGACCGGCCCCGCCGGGGTCGGCAAGACGGCACTGGCCGCACAGTGGCTGCGCGGCCAGGCCGGCCGGTTCCCGGACGGTCAGCTGTACGCGGACCTGCGCGGCTATGCACCCGGCGGCCCCGCCGACCCGGCCGAGGCCCTCGGCAGTTTCCTGCGGGCCTTCGGGATCTCCCCGGTGCCGGGGAGCCTGGAGGAGGGCGCCGCGCTCTGGCGCTCGCTGGCGGCGGAGCGGCGGATCGCGGTACTGCTGGACAACGCTTCGACGGCCGCCCAGGTGCGGCCGCTGCTGCCCGGTTCGGACCACGCGGTGGTCGTGGTGACCAGCCGTCGCCGGCTCACCGGGCTGGGCATCGACGGCGCGGTGTTCCGGCCGGTGGTGCCGCTCGCCCCGGAGGCCTCCACCGAGATCCTCGCCGAGCGGGTCGGCCGGCGCAGGGTGGTCGACGAGCGTGACGCCGCGGCCGAGGTGGTGGACGCCTGCGCCGGGCTGCCGCTGGCGATCTGCCTGGCGGCGGCCCGCATCGCGGCGCGCCCGGCCCAGTCGCTCGCGGCGGCCGCGGAGATGCTAGGGCGGGGCACCGACCGGCTGGCGGCGCTGAACGTGGAGGGGGAGACGGTGCAGGACCTGCTGGACGCTTCCTACGGTGTGCTGGAGCCGGACGCCGCCAGGCTCTACGGGCTGCTGGGCCTGCTGCCGTTCCCCGAGTTCACCCTGGAGAACGCCGCCGCGCTGGCGGACGTGGACCTGGCCGGGGCCGATCGGCTGCTGGATGGCCTGATCGATGTGCACCTGCTGGAGGAGACCGGGCCGGAGCGGTTCCGCTTCCACGACCTGGTGCGGCTGCACGCCCGGGCGCACGGGGAGCGGATCCGGGACGCCCGGCCCACCGGGGCCGCACTCGACCGGGTCGTCGACTGGTACCTCGCCACGGCCACGGCCGCTGAGGCGGTGATCTCGCCGAGCCACCGCACCCTCGCCCGCGACTACCGCACCCGCTCCGTCCACCCGCCCCGGGGGTTCGAGGGCGACGGTCCGGCCCTGGAATGGCTCGATGCGGAACGCGATCGGCTCGCCGACGTCCTTCGCTGGTGCGAGGAACTGGACCGGCCCGCGGCCGCTTGGCAACTTGCCGACGCCATGTGGCCGTTGTTCCTCCGGCTGCGCCCGGCGCGGCTGTGGGTCGAGGCCCACCGGATCGGTCTGCGGGCCGCCCGGGCGGCCGGTTCCCGCAGCGGCGAGCTGCGGATGCTCACCAGCGGCGGGAACGGCCTGCGGAACGCGGGCGAGGGGGAGGAGGCGGCGGGCTGGTTCACCGAAGCCCTTGGCCTCGCCCGGGACACGGGCCGTCCGCTGGCGCAGGCGGACGCGCTGTACGGGCTCAGCCAGACCCATCGGATGGCCGGTCGGCTGGACGCGGCCGCCGAGTGCCTGCACGAGGTGGTCCGGCTCCGCGAGGCCGAGGACTACCTGCGCGGTTCGGCGCTGGCCCGGCTGGCGTACGGCGAGGTGCTGCTGATGGCCGGCCGGGCGGCCGAGGCGGTGGAGCCCATCGAGCGGGCGGGCCGCGAGCTCTCCTCGATCGGGGACGACTACGAGGCGGCCCGCGCGATGGCCTTCCTGGGCCTGGCGCACGGCCGGCTGGGCGCGTACGAGCTTGCCGAGGCCCGCATCGAGGAGGCCCTCGCGGGCTTCCGGGCCAGGCGGTCCGCGCACTGGGAGGCGCGGGCGCTGGATTTCGCCGGTCAGGTCGAGGAACTGCGCGGCCGCCCGGACGCGGCGCGGCTCCGGTTCGAGCAGTCCATGGCCCGGTACCAGGAGGTCGGTGCCACGGCCGAGGTGGCCGGACTGGCCGACCGCCTCGCCGCGTACGGTGCCGAATCCGCCGTCACCCCCTGCCCGGGCGAACCGGAGGCGTGAGCCGGCTCCACCCGGAGCCCGGGGAGTGGCACCCGGCGGCACTGATCCGGTCGAGTTCGCCCAGCGCCCGTCCGGCCGCCAGCCAGGCGTGCGCCAGCGAGCCGAGGGCCGGCGGCGGGACCGGCTCACCGGCCGGACCGGAGGCCTGCAGGACGAGCCGTGCCCCGGTCCGGGCGAGCACCAGCACCGCCCCCGGACGGTGTTCGGCCGTGGCCACCGCACACCCGGGGTACGCGGACAGCAGCTTCGCGAGCCGCGCGTGGACGTCCGCCGCCGGAACCGGCCCGAGGTGCAGCACGTCGGCGTGCCGGCGCCAGCGGAAGCCCCCCGGCTCGGTGAGGTCGAGCACGAGGTGCTCGTCCACGAACCCGGGCCCCGGCCGCTCCTCCGGAGCCGTGGACGCCGGGTCCGCCGCCAGCAGCCCGTGGCGGATACCGGCCGTGGACATCACCCGGGCCTCGAACAGCGCGGTCGTCGAGCCGCCGTACGCGGAAGGGCCGACCGGCACGAGGCGCACCGTGTGCAGCGCGGCCGTCATCCGGCCCGCCGCGACTCGGCCGCCGCGATCGCGTCCAGCGGCTCGGGCAGCGGGAGCGGCTCCGGATCCGGGGTGTGTGCCGGCTGGCCCAGCCCGAGGACGCGGTACAGCAGCCGACGGGCGTTCCGGTCGAAGCGGCCCGGCTCGGAGCTGATCCGGGCGGCGATGGCCGCGTACTCCTCCGGGCGGTACTGCTCGGCGGCGTACGCGAGTTGGCCGACGAGCGGATGCCCGGGCGTGAGCGCGGGCGCGGTCCGGGCGAGCTGCGCGGCCGGTGAGCGCGGATTGACGTGCCGGTGCGGGTACTCGGCGAGCAGGACGGGAGCGCCGGTCATCGCGCCGTACAGGGTGACCGAGCCGTGGTCCCCGATGACGAAGTCGGCGGCGACCAGCAGCGGCCGCCAGTCCGTCTCGGGAGGGATCACCGTGACGGCCCCTCGGGCGGTGGCCTTCGCCCAGGAGTGCACCGCGTAGGTCGAGTGCTGAGCCGCGATGTTGGGATGGGCCAGCAGGACCGCCCGGTAGCCGTGCCGGGGCAGTTCCGAGGTCAGCCTGGGCAGCACGGCGTCGAGCCGGGTGAAGAGCGAGCCGTCGCCCCAGGTGGAGCAGACCAGCACCAGCTTCTCCTCCGGCCGCAGCCCCAGCGCGCTCCGGTAGCGCTCCCGGTGCGACAGCGCGGTGGTGATGCGGTCGTAGCACGGATCGCCGACCACCTCGGCGATCGGCAGTGCCTCCGGGCAGCTGCGCCGGAGTTCGAGCAGTTCCTCCTCGTGGGCCAGCGCGAACGAGGTGGGGACGAGCCGCCCCTCCCAGTAGAGGTAGTCCGGACCGAGCCCGATGGCCGCCCGCTCGCCGTCCGGGGCGTGGCGCCGGGACAGCTTGATGTTGCCGGCCCCGTGCGGCAGTCGGACGACCGGGCCGTGCAGCTGCTCGATCCCCTGGGAACCGGCGGCCAGGATCAGGTCGAACTCGCGCCGGACCGCCTGCTCCCACGGCAGCAGGGTGCCGCCCAGCGCCCGGAGGATCTCCGCGGCGCCCCCGTTGAACACGTGGGGTGCCACCGTGAACTGCACGTGGACCCGCAGGTCCGGGGCGAGCAGGGAGTAGAAGTCGTGCAGCCGCTTCGCGTACACCATGGTCTGCGCGACCACGAGCACCTCCTTACGGTCCCGCAGGGTCTCCCACGGCCCGTTGTTGCTCCAGGCCGCCGTCGTCCGGGGCTTCCCGTCCGTCGTCACGATGTCCTGTTCCCCGTGCACCAAGGTCATCCTTCTCCCCCTCCTTGATCCAAGGCCAGGGCCGTCGGCCGGCCCCGGGGACGATGTTCCCCGCGCCGTCTGGCGGATTCCATGACGCGACCTGGTCGGTGCTTGCGGAAACCTTGTGTCCGCTTCCCGTGCCGCCGGCACGGCCCCGGGGAGCCGGGAAGGGTACTGAGTTCCTTTACGAAGGGTACTGAGTGCCGTATTCTCTCCATGGAGCCTCTGACGCCAGTCGAAGAGAGCCGACACGGTATGCCGGTCCAGGTGGCGCTTGCGGTGCGCGGGTCGCGCCCGGGCCAGGCTTGGCACTCAGTACCCTCGGCATGCCTGAGGCCATGGATCCAGTTGCATCCGTGCACCCGTGACAGGAGAACCGCTCATGAGCTTGAGGATCGTCGTCTGTGTGAAGCACGTCCCGGACGCGACGGGTGACCGTCGTTTCGCGGACGACCACACCACGGACCGGGAGGGCGTGGACGGCCTCCTGTCGGA
>NZ_JBIWNZ010000021.1:0-166408 GCF_044767505.1 Kitasatospora sp. NPDC101235 | reverse complement strand
GGCAGCCGGGGCGGCCGGCCTGTCAGCCACGACGCCGAGCTCTACAAGGAGCGGAACACCGTCGAGCGCCTTATCAACAAGCTGAAGGCCTGGCGAGGTATCGCGACCCGGTATGACAAGAGCCCGGAAAGCTACCTCGCCGGCCTTCACCTTCGCGGCGCAATGATCTGGATCAAGGACCTCACCCGAACCCATTGATCACGACCGAATACACGTCCTAGTACTGCAACGGTGCGCATGTGACGAGGTTCAGCTCTTGGGCTGCGGCGGACCGGCGCTCGGCGGTCAGGGCGGCATCGTGCGTGGAGGGCCAAGGCCGTCAGGCGCTCACCCCCGCCGCCGCGGTCGGCGGGGACGGGCTCGCCCGGGCCGGGTTCGGCCGGACGGGGACGCCGCACCCGGCGACCGCGGTCTCCGGATGGTCCGCTGCCGGATCGCCGTCCGTGGGGGACGGGCGCTCCCGCCGCTGATCAGCCCGGATGAATTACCGGCGGTCCAGCACGTCCACCGGTGTGTGCGGCCGACCGATCGGGTACCGGTGCTCAGTCCATTCCATCCGCCTTCCCATCCCGCCTGCACGGCCCAGACCTGGAGGTCCGCATGTCCACCGACTCCAGCCCACGGAACTGCCCGTTCGACTACGCCGAGGCCCTTGAGTTCGACCCGACGCTCCGGCAGCTCATGAACGACGCACCGGTCAGCCGCATCCGCCTCCCCTACGGCGAGGGGGAGGCTTGGCTCGTCACGGGGTACGACGACGTGCGTACAGTGACCACTGACCGGCGTTTCAGCCGGCACGCCGTCGTCGGCCGGGACTTTCCGCGCATGACTCCCGAGCCGATCGTCCAGGCCGAGGCGATCAACGTCATGGACCCGCCTGCCAGCGCCCGCCTGCGCAGCCTGGTGTCCAAGGGCTTCACAGCCGACCACATCGAGCGGATGAGGGCCCGTACCCAGCACGTGGTGAACGAGCTGCTGGACCGCATGCGGGACCAGGGTCCCCCGGCCGACCTCATGGAGCACCTGGCCCACCCGCTCCCGCTGATCACGATCTGCGAGGTCCTGGAGATCCCCGAGGCCGACAGCGCACAGCTGCGCGCCAACGCCCGGACGATGATGAACGTGGGCCTGGACAACAAGCCGGACGCGGTGCGGGCCAAGGCCGACCTGCGGGCGTACTTCGCCGAGCTGACGGCCGAACGGCGCAGGAACCCCGGCGACGACCTGATCAGCGCCCTGGCCACGGCCCGCGACGGCGACGAGGTCCTCGACGAGAAGGAACTCACCGTGATGGCCATGGTCCTGCTGATCACCGGCCAGGACACCACGACGTACGAGCTCGGCAACCTCTCGTACACCATCCTCACCCGGCCCGACGTGCGCGCCACCCTGCGCGAGCGGCCCGAGATGCTCACCCAGGTGCTCCACGAGTTGCTGCGCTTCATCCCCTTCCGCAAGGGCGTCGGCATCCCCCGGGTGGCCCTCGAGGACGTGGAGCTGAGCGGGGTGAGGATCTCGGCGGGGGACATCGTGCATGTCTCCTACCTGACCGCCAACCGGGACGGCCGCAGGTTCGACCGGCCTGACGAGCTGGACCTGGAGCGGACCAGCCCCTCCCACATGACCTTCGGCTGGGGCGCGCACCACTGCCTCGGCGCACCGCTGGCCATCACCGAACTCGAAGTCGCGCTCGGGACTCTGCTGGAGCGCTTCCCCAGGATCGCGCTGGCGAAGCCGGCCGCGGAGCTGGCGTGGAACGCCACGTCGATCTGGCGCTATCCGCTCGCGCTGCCGGTCACCTGGTGACGGTGCCCCCCACGCTCCGGCGCTCGCCTGCCGCCACCTCGCTTCCGGCATCGCCGCGCACGTCGGCCCGCACACCTCGGAGTGTGCGGGCCGACGTGCGCACTGGACCCACCTTCCGTAGATTGGGCTGACGCGGCTCGAACCAACTCGCGGCCGGCACGACCGCCCGCACGGCGAGCATCCGATCCTCGCTCTGCCGGCTCGTCCGCCACGCTGTTGGGTCCCGCCCGGTGAGTCCCGCCGCCGCGCCGTCTCCACATGTCCGGCTCGCGGCGGCTGCCGTCGAGTGATGAGTTCACCGCCCGGCCAAAGGCGCACCGGGAACTCCGCCCGTCAGGAGGAAGTCCCATGGCCGTTCTGTGCAAGCCGGCGATAGCTGTACCGGAGCACGTCATCACCAACGAGGAAACCCTCGAACTGGCACGCAGGCTCCACCCCGACCATCCACAGCTCGATCTGGCGTTGCGCCTGATCAAGAACACCGGAGTGCGGAAGCGGCATCTGATCCAACCCATCGACGTGGTGCTGAAGCACCCGGGGTTGGACGAGCGGAGCGCCGTCTTCGAGGCGGAGTCCAGGGCCCGCGTCCCGGCGGTGGTGGTCAAGGCCCTCGAACAGGCCCAAGTGGAGCCGTCGCAGATCGACTTGATCGTCTATGTGTCGTGCACCGGTTTCATGATGCCGTCGCTCACGGCGTGGCTCATCAACAAGCTGGGCTTCCGGCCGGAGACCCGGCAGCTGCCGATCGCCCAACTGGGCTGTGCGGCCGGCGGTGCGGCGGTGAACCGCGCCCATGACTTCTGTTCGGCCTACCCGGGCGCCAACGTGCTGATCGTGGCCTGCGAGTTCTGCTCGCTGTGCTACCAGCCCACCGACCTGGGCGTGGGGTCGCTGCTGTCCAACGGCCTGTTCGGCGACGGGATCGCCGCCGCCGTGGTCCGGGGCGAGGGCGGGACCGGCATCCGGTTGGAGCGCAACGGCTCGTACCTCATCCCGAACACCGAGGAGTGGATCTCCTACGCGGTCCGCTCCACCGGATTCCACTTCCAGCTGGACAGGCGGGTGCCGAAGACGATGGAGCCCCTCAGCCCGGCCCTGCGTGCGGTGGCGGAGCAGCACCAGTGGGACGTGGGCAAGCTGGACTTCTACATCGTCCACGCCGGCGGTCCGCGGATCCTGGACGACCTGAGTTACTTCCTGGAAGTGCCGCCCGAGGCGTTCCGCTTCAGCCGGGCCACCCTCACCGAGTACGGCAACATCGCCAGCGCGGTCGTGCTCGACGCCCTGGGCCGGATGTTCGACGAGAAGTCGGCTCTCACCGGCCACCAGGGGCTGCTGGCCGGGTTCGGCCCGGGCATCACCGCCGAGATGTCCCTGGGCACCTGGGCGTCGCCCGATTCCTGACGCGCGAAGTCCGGCGCCCCACCTTCCGGGCCGGGTCGGTCGAGCCTGTCGTGGGGTTCGGCCGCCCGGGGTGCCGGGTGGCGCCGTCAGGCGGCTGCCGTCCCGTGCCCCCACTCCTCCATCCGGCCGCTCGTCCGGCCGTCGGCATACCCCTATCGGTCGATCCGGACGGGGGTCGGTGCCCGCGCGCCGCCGTGGCGACGACGCGGGGACCGACTCCTGTGTTTGCCTACGGCTTTGGAGGTGTGCCTGTGAAGACCGGAGACGGAACCCCCGGAAAAAGTACTCCCCCCGCTGTCCCGCGCCGGCCGCTGCTGGCGGCGGCCGGGCTGGCGCCGGTGCTGGTCGGCCTGGGAGGGGACAGCGTCGCGCAGTCGGCTGCGGCCCATGATCCCGGCAGTGGTCCGCCGGCCAAGCCGCTGCCCACCCCGGTGCCCACCACCGAGGCGGACTGGGTCGACGTCGTGCGGGCTCTCGGCCGGCCGGGCAGGATCATCCGCCGGACCTACCATCACACGCCCTTCCCCCGGCACGACCTGCACGTGGTCAGCCGCGGCGTCGTCGTCAGCCCCGGACTCGCGCTGGGCTCGCACGTCTCCTTCGCCCGGTACGACAACGGCAGCACGCTGATGATGGGCGATCTGGCGGTGACCGCAGATGAAATCCCGGCCCTGACCGACGCCCTCCATGCCCACGGGATCTCCCAGACCGCCATCCACAAACACCTGCCGGCCCAGACTCCTGACATCTGGTGGACTCACATCTGCGCACACGGCCATGACGCCGCGACACTGGCCCGCGGGCTTCGGACCGCGCTCGACTCCACCGGCACTCCACCGCCCCACCGGCCCCGGCCGTCCCGGCCCCTCGATCTGGACATCGCCGGCATCAACGCCGCTCTGGGGGTCACGGGCACGAGCAGCGAGGACGTCCATGCCTGCGTCTTCGTCCGCCGCGAGACCATCATCGAGGAGGGGCACGTGCTGCCGCCCGGCCTGGGCGCGACCTCGGCCTTCAACTTCCAGCCGCTCGGCGGGGGGCGGGCGGCGCTCAGCGGCGACCTCGCCATGGTCGCCGCCGAGGTCCAGGACGCGCACGCGGCGCTGCTGCGGGGCGGTTTCGAGCTGGTCGAACTCCACAACCACGGCCTGACGGACGAGCCGCGCCTCTTCTTCACCCACATCTGGGCCAAGGGCGATGCCGTGGCCCTGGCCAGAGCGGTCCGCCCCGCGCTCGCCGTCACCAATGTCACCCCGGCGCCGTCTGACTGACCGGCGCCCGTAGCAAGCCTCGGCCATGCCCGACGAGCGCGGCTGGCAGCCAGGAACGCACCGGGTACCCGCCCCCGCACCACGTGGCCGCCGGCCCTCCCGAGGGGGCGTCCCGGTTCCTGGCAGGTGCGGTCGCGATGCGGAGCGCGCGAAGCTCGCTGATACTGAGCCGAAGGGCGGTGACGGAACGCGGCCAGGGCGCCACGATCCGCAACACCCGGCCGCGCGCCGTCGTGAGCGCAGCAGCCGCTGGGCGGGGCGGACGGAAGCCACGACCGGCGACCACCTGCCTGGCGGCGTACCGACCGCCGAGTCCTGGACGGAGAAACCGAGGATGCTGAACCGACGAGACCTCCTCAGGGCCGCCACCATAGGCGGCCCTGTGGCCCTCCTCCCATGGGGCCTCGCACCAAGCCCGGCCCAGGCCGCGCCGGCCGCACTGCCGGCCAGGTCGGGGTCCGGGGGGCGGGCCGCCCGGGTCGTCCCCTTCGCGCACGCCATGCCGGTGCCCCCGGTGCTGAGTCCGGTGTCGCGGACGGACTCCTCGGACCTGTACCAGCTGCGGATGGCCGAGACCGAGGTGGAGATCGTCAAGGGGCTGAGAACCACCGTCTGGGCCTACGGCGACTGTTTCCCCGGTCCGACCATCCGGGCGGTCAAGGGGCGGGAGGTGGTGGTCCAGCAGACCAACGACCTGAGCGTGCACACCGCCGTCCACCTGCACGGCGGCCATGTGCAGTCGCAGTACGACGGTCTGCCGATGGACCTCGTCGAGCCCGGCGAGAGCCGCGAGTACCGCTACCCCAACGAACAGGTCGCCGCCTCGCTCTGGTACCACGACCACGCGCACCGGCTGGAGGCCGAGAACGTCTACCGCGGCCTGGCCGGCGCCTACCTGATCAGCGACCCGCACGAGAGCAGTCTGCCGCTGCCGGACGGCGAGTTCGACATCCCGCTGCTGATCCGGGACGCCCGGATCGAGACGGACGGCAGGCTGGTCTACACCGACCCGTACGAGTGCCCGCACATGCTGGTCAACGGCAAGGAGCGGCCCTACTTCGAGGTGGCGGCGCGCAAGTACCGGCTGCGGGTCTTCAACGTCTCGCCCAACCGCCACATATCGCTGCGCTTCGCCGACGGCGAGCCGTTCACCCAGATCGCCTCCGACGGCGGGCTGCTCGCCGGGCCGGTGCAGTTGGACGAGCTGACCCTGCACGGCGCGGAACGCGCCGAGATCGTGGTCGACTTCGCCCGCTACCCGGTCGGCGAATCGGTGGTGCTGGAGAACACGGCCGCGCTGGAGAGCGAGCGGTCCGAGGTGCTGCGCTTCGACATCACCCGGACGGCCGAGGACCGTAGCCGGGTACCGGACGTCCTGGCCACCCTGCCGCCGATCCCAAAGGCGGCGGTGCACCGGGAGTTCTGGCTGACGACCTTCCCGGACACCAGGATCAACGGGCGCAAGTACGACCCGGACCGGACCGATGTGCGGACCACCGTCGGCACCAGCGAGATCTGGACGATCCACAACCACCTCACCCGCCGGCCGGCCGGGGTCTTCCACGCCCCCCACTCCTTCCACACCCATCTGGTGCGGTTCCGGGTGCTGGACCGCGACGGGGAGCCGGTCGGCCCGGCCGAGGCCGGGCTGAAGGACACCGTCCCGATCCATCCGGGCGAGACCGTCCGGATCGCCATGACCTGGGGCGACTACCCGGGCCAGTACGTCTATCACTGCCACCACATGGTGCACTCCTCGCACGGCCAGATGGGCCGGATCGACGTGCTGGCCTCAGCGCCGGAAGGCTCCGACCAGGAGTCGGACGAGTCTTCCGGCGACTCGTCCTCGGAAGCCTCGTGGGCCCGAGGCGGCCGGTCCGGATCGTCGGCGTCCGGGACCGGTCGGCGGCGACGGCGACGGCACCGTCGGCACCACCGCGGGCACCGCGTCGCCGTCCGGGCCTGACCCTGTCGGGAATCTCGGCGTTCGACTGCCTGTGATCACGGTGGTGAGTCGGTCTCGCGGGTGCACAGGGCCCGCGAGACTCCCGAGGAGTGCGGGGCGGTGGGCAGTGCTGCGTTCATGCCCCCGCGATCGCGCCGCGGGGCCGGGCGGCGGATCGGCCGCCGGGCCGGGGCCCCGTCGTTCGCCGGACCTAGGACGCGCCGAGAGCCCAGACCTCCGGGTCGGTCCAGGCGGACAGGGTGCGGCGGCTCTCGAAACGGCACTCGCGGCCGGTCAGCGGGTCGGTGAACTCGACGGCGGAGGCAAGGAGCTGGAGCGGGCGGCGGAAGTCGTCCGGGGCCGGTTCGGGCAGCACCACCGGGTAGACCGGGTCACCGAGGATCGGCACGCCGAGCCCGCACATGTGCAGGCGCAGCTGGTGGGTGCGTCCGGTGAGCGGGCGCAGCCGGTAGCGGGCGAGGCCGTCGCGGTGGTCGAGCAGGTCGATCCGGCTCTCGCTGTTCGGCGGGGCGTCGACCTCGCGGGCCGCGATCACGCCGCGTTCCTTGACGATGTGGCTGCGGACGGTGCGCGGCAGGCTCAGCGCCGGGTCGTAGGGGGCGACGGCCCGGTACTCCTTGCGGACCAGCCGGTCGTGGAACAGGGTCTGGTAGGCGCCGCGGTCCTCCGGCCTGACCACGAACATGGCCAGGCCGGCGGTGAGCCGGTCGAGCCGGTGGGCGGGGCTGAGCGCGGGCAGGCCGAGGGCGTGCCGCAGTCGGGAGAGGGCCGTCTCGACGACGTGCCTGCCGCGCGGGGTGGTGGCCAGGAAGTGCGGCTTGTCGACGACGACCAGGTGCTCGTCCCGGTGCAGCACCTCCAGGTCGAACGGGACGTGGACCTCGTCCGGCAGGTCCCGGTAGAACCACAGGTGCGCGCCGGGCCGGAACGGCGCGTCGGGTGCGACCGGCCCGTCCTCGCCGACGATCTCCCGCCCGTGCAACGCCGCGTCGATCCGCTCGGCCGCCACGGCCGGCAGCCGCTCGACCAGGTGGGCGCGAACGGTCGGCCAGGGACCCTCGGCCGGCAGCCGCAGGTGCACCGGGTCCACGCCGTTGCGCTGCGGGAGGGGGGAGGCCGGGCGGCGGCTCTTTCGTCTCATCTCGCGGCCCAGCCTAGTCGGGTGCGCCCAGCCGTCCTCGTCCGAGGTGCCGCCGGCGGGGGGCGCAGAGCAGAGTGGACGGTGGGCCCGCTCAGCCGCTCGGCCCTGGAGGACGCGTGACCGCCGACGACGGCCCGGCCGGTGTGCCGCCGCTGCACCTGCCGCGACGCGCCCGGCGGCTGCTGTGCGTCTCCTTCCTGCTGCTGGTCGGCGCCATCGTGGCCGATCTGGTGACCGGCCCCGGCACGACGCTCTCCCCCATCCTCGCGGTGGCGCCGGTGCTGGCCGGAGCGACCACCCGGACGGCCCGGGTGCCGCTGATCGCCGGGGCGATCGCCGCCCTCGCGGTCGGGCTGCTGGAGTCCACCAACACCGATCTGCCGACCGAGGTGCACGTCACCGCGCTGATCACGGTGCTCGCCGCGACGTTCGCCAGCGCCGCCAACGTCGTTCTGGTGGCGGCCCGGGAACGGGAGCTGTTCCAGGTCCGGACGGTGGCCGAGGCGGCGCAGCGGGCCCTGCTGCGCCCGCCGCCGGAGCGGATCGGGCGGCTGCGTGTGGCCGTGCGGTACGTGGCGGCGGCGGCCGAGGCACGGATCGGCGGGGACCTGTACGCCGTCGTCGAGACCCGCTTCGGCGTGCGGATCCTGTTCGGCGACGTGCAGGGGCACGGGCTGCCGGCGGTGGAGACGGCGGCGGACGTGCTGGGCGTGTTCCGGGAGGCGGCGCGGACCGAGCCCGCCCTCACCCGGCTGGCGGAGCGGCTGGACGCGGCGCTCACCGCGCGCTCGGAGGACGGGCGGTTCGCCACCGCGCTGCTGCTGGACGTGCCACCGGACCCGGGGGCGGTGACGATCGTGAACTGCGGCCATCCGAACCCGCTGCTGCGCCGCGCGGGCCGGGTGAGCGACCTGGAGCCGCCGCTCCCGGCGCCGCCGCTGGGCCTGCTCGGGCTGACCGGGGGCGGCTACCCGGCGAGCCGATTCGAGCCGCGGCACGGCGACCTGCTGCTCCTGCACACCGACGGCGTGTCCGAGGCCCGGGACGCCGAGGGCCGGTTCTACCCGCTGGCGGAACGTCTGCCCGGTCTGCCCGCGGGGAACCCGGCGGACCTGCTGGACGCCCTGCTCGCGGACGTCGACGGCTGGGTCGGCCCCGCCGGGCCGGCGGACGACGCGGCGCTGCTCGCGCTCCGCTGGGAGCAGTGACCGGCGCACCGCGGGCGCCGTCGGTGTCAGTGGTCCTGGAGTACGAGCTGGGCTGAACAGGCGTCGGCTGCGCGCCGCGCGCACCGGGCCGCCGACGGCGCTGCCACGCTGATGCGATCGGTGCACGATCGACATCGGAGGGCGGCCCATGCCCGGTGCGGCGGCGGACGGCACGGTGGACAGGACGGCGGTCACGGTCGACGGCGTGGTCGGCCGGCTGCGGGAGATCGAGGCGGACCTGCCGCCGGACGACGGGGTGGCGGTGTTCAACCGCGCCTACCTCACCGTCACGCAGGCCGTCCGGAAACGGCTCGGCGGCCCGTACTTCGCCGATCCGCCGGCGGTGGCCGAGCTGGACGTGGTGTTCGCCGGGCGGTACCTGCTGACCGTGGCCGCCGACGCGGCCGGGCAGGAGCCGCCCGCCTGCTGGCGGCCGCTGTTCGCGCTGCGCGCCCACCCGGGTGTGCACCCGGTGCAGTTCGCGCTGGCCGGGATGAACGCCCACATCCAGCACGACCTGCCGCTGGCCGTCGTCGACACCCTCCACCGGCTCGGGCGCGAGCCGGACGACGTCGAGGACGACTACCACCGGATCAACGACGTACTGGCGGAGGTGGAGGCCGCCGTCCGGAAGCAGTTGCTGCCCGAGCCCGACCTGCCGGCGCGGGTCGAGCCGCTCGCCCACCTGCTCGGCGCCTGGTCGGTGGACGCCGCGCGCGAGGCGGCCTGGTCCGCCGTCCGGGCGCTGTGGGAGCTGCGCCGGGTGCCGGGCGCCGCGCAGGCCTTCGCCGCCGCGCTGGACGGCTCGGTCGGGTTGCTCGGCCACGCGCTGCTGCTCCCCCTCGGCCCGCACCACGAGACGCTGCACCACGGACCGTCAACGGCCGCCGGCCGGCTCCCCGAGGCGAGGAACCGGCCGGACGGCGGGACGGGCGCGGGCGATCAGGCCCAGCTGGAGTGCAGCGGCTTGCCCTCGGCGTAGCCGGCCGCGCTCTGGATGCCCACGATCGCCTTCTCGTGGAACTCCTCCAGGGTGTTGGCGCCCGCGTAGGTGCAGGAGCTGCGCACGCCGGCCACGATCGAGTCGATCAGGTCCTCCACGCCCGGGCGGGCCGGGTCCAGGAACATCCGGGAGTGCGAGATGCCCTCCTCGAACAGCGCCTTGCGGGCCCGGTCGTAGGTGGAGTCCTGGGCGGTGCGGTTGCTCACGGCGCGGGCCGAGGCCATGCCGAAGCTCTCCTTGTACTGGCGGCCGTCGGCGGCGGTCTGCAGGTCGCCCGGGGACTCGTAGGTCCCGGCGAACCAGGAGCCGATCATCACGTTGGAGGCACCGGCGGCCAGCGCCATGGCGACATCGCGCGGGTGGCGCACGCCGCCGTCGGCCCAGACGTGGCTGCCGAGCCGGCGGGCCTCGGCGGCGCACTCCAGGACGGCGGAGAACTGCGGGCGGCCGACACCGGTCATCATCCGGGTGGTGCACATGGCGCCCGGTCCGACGCCGACCTTGAGGATGTCGGCGCCCGCCTCGACCAGGTCACGGACACCGGCGGCGGAGACCACGTTGCCGGCCACGATCGGGATCCGCGGGTCCAGGCCGCGCACCGCGCGCAGCGCCTTGATCATGGACTCCTGGTGGCCGTGCGCGGTGTCGACCACCAGCACGTCGGCCCCGGCGTCGATCAGCGCCCCGGCCTTGCCCGCGACGTCGCCGTTGATGCCCACGGTGGCGGCGATCCGCAGCTTGCCGTCCGCGTCCACGGCCGGGGTGTACAGGGTGGCGCGCAGCGCGCCCTTGCGGGTGAGGATGCCGACCAGGCGGCCCTCGGCGTCGACCACCGGGGCGAGCTTGCGGTGCGCCTCGGAGAGCTTGTCGAAGGCGGCGCGCGGGTCGACGCCCTCGTCCAGCAGCAGCAGCTCGCGGGACATGATGTCGGCCAGGCTGGTGAAGCGGTCCACGCCCTGGCAGTCGGACTCGGTGACCACGCCGACCGGCTTGCCGTCCTCGACCACCACGAGGGCGCCGTGCGCGCGCTTGGGCAGCAGCGAGAGCGCCTCGGCCACGGTGGCGCCCGGGGCGAGCGTGATCGGGGTGTCGAAGACCAGGTGGCGCTGCTTGACCCAGGAGACGACCTCGGCGATGACCTCGGTGGGGATGTCCTGCGGGATGGCGACCAGGCCGCCGCGGCGGGCGACTGTCTCCGCCATCCGGCGGCCGGCGATGGCGGTCATGTTGGCCACGACCAGCGGGATGGTCGTGCCGGTGCCGTCGTTCGAGGAGAGGTCGACGCCCTGCCGGGAGCCCACGGCGGAACGGCTGGGGACCATGAAGACGTCGTCGTACGTCAGGTCGTACGAGGGCTTGAGGTCGTTCAGGAAGCGCATGAAGAAGGGCTCTCTGGCTGGGGGATACACCTCGGGTGCGGTTGCGGCGATGCCGCCGGAGCGCACTCGGGCGCCCGGCACCCAGCGTTCGATTCTCCGTGAGGACGGGGGGCAAATGCCAGTTCGAGGGGCATTGCTGGGGCTGTGTACAAACCGCGATCAGCGCTCCGCGCGTAGACATGGAGGATCGTCCAAAGACCCCCTCCGACGTCCGGCTTTCGCCCCGGTCCGGACCGCTCCCGTAGCATTCACGCGGTAACAGGCATGGCTTCACGCGTGGGCGTGGCGAACGGGAAAGCGACAGCAGGCGTGGGCATCGGGCAGACGGACATCGAGCAGGGCCGGATCGAGGACACCGAGGAGGAGGAGGTCGACTACGGTCCCGGCCTCGACCCCGAGCGGCTGAGGCTCTGCCTGGAGGTGATCGCCGAGCTCGACGAGCTGCACGTGGACCACCCGGACGCGATCACCGTCCGCCAGGCCGTCGGCGGCATATTCCGCACCCTCAAGCAGCGCCGCCGCCAGGAGACCCGGGCCCGCAAGACCGCCAACGACCGTGCGGTCACCGCCCGCACCGCCACCGGCGCGCCCACCCGGATCGACGACGAGACGGCCGGCGCCTTCGGCCTGACCACCGCCACCACCACCGAGATCGCCGGCATCCTGGAGCGCCCGCGCTCCTGCTACACCTGCAAGCAGCGGTACGTCGAGGTCGACGCCTTCTACCACAACCTCTGCCAGGACTGCGCCGTCAAGAACCGCGCCCACCGGGACGCCCGCGCCGACCTCACCGGCAAGCGCGCCCTGCTCACCGGCGGCCGGGCCAAGATCGGGATGTACATCGCGCTGATGCTGCTGCGCGACGGCGCCCACACCACCATCACCACCCGCTTCCCCAACGACGCGATCCGCCGCTTCAAGGCGATGCCGGACAGCGCCGAGTGGATCCACCGTCTCAAGGTCGTCGGCATCGACCTGCGCGACCCGGCCCAGGTGATGGCGCTGGCCGACGAGGTCGCCGCCGACGGCCCGCTGGACATCCTGATCAACAACGCCGCGCAGACCGTGCGCCGCCCGCCGGAGTCCTACCGCGAGCTGGTGAACGCCGAGTCCGCGCCGCTGCCGGCCGGCGAGCTGCCGCAGGCCACCACGATCGGCCGCTTCGGCAGCGGCAGCGTCGACCTGCCCGCCCTCCCCCACCAGGCGAGCGGCGACGGGCAGCGGATCGCCGCCGAGGACGTCACCTCGCTCGCCCTGGTCACCGGCTCCGCCACCCCGGCCCGGATCGCGGCCGGCACCGCGATCGACGCCGGCGGCCTGGTGCCCGACCTCTCCGACACCAACAGCTGGGTGCAGACCGTCAGCGAGGTCGGCCCGATGGAGCTGCTGGAGGTCCAGCTCTGCAACTCCACCGCACCGTTCATCCTGATCAGCCGGCTGCGCCCGGCGATGGCCGCCTCCACGTCCCGCCGCAAGTACGTGGTCAACGTCTCCGCGATGGAGGGCGTGTTCTCGCGCGGCTACAAGGGTGCGGGGCACCCCCACACCAACATGGCCAAGGCCGCGCTGAACATGCTCACCCGCACCAGCGCGCAGGAGATGTTCCAGTCCGACGGCATCCTGATGACGGCCGTCGACACCGGCTGGATCACCGACGAGCGTCCGCACCCGGACAAGATGCGCCTGGCCGACGAGGGCTTCCACGCCCCGCTCGACCTGGTCGACGGCGCGGCCCGGGTGTACGACCCGATCGTGCGCGGCGAGGCGGGCGAGGACCTGTACGGCTGCTTCCTCAAGGACTACGAGCGCGCCAACTGGTAACCAGCTGAAGGAGATGGCGAGTTGAGCACAGTACCGACCGCACCGCTGCTCGGCGCCGGGATCGTCGTGCCCACCGGGGACGGCCGGGTGCTGATCGGCCGCCGGATCACCGCCGGCGAGCCGCCCACCTGGAGCCTGCCCGGCGGCAAGGTCGACCCGGGCGAGTCCTTCGAGCAGACCGCGGCCCGCGAACTCGCCGAGGAGACCGGCATCGTGCTGCCCGCCGAGGGGATGCGGGTGCTCGCCGTCCACCTCGACCACGAGCTCGGCCGACCCCGGCTGACCGCCGCCGTGCTGGCCCCGCCCAGCCTGGCCGAGGCCGTGGTCACCGAGCCGCACGCCTGCGCCGGCTGGGAGCGCTTCCCGGTGGACGCGCTGCCGGAGCCGATGTTCTACCCGTCCGCGCTGGTGCTCGGCAGCTGGCTGCCGGGGCTGGACGTGGTGCGGGCGGACGGGACGCACGGCTACCCCGTCGCCCGCTGAGGCGGGCGACGGGGCCGGCTCCGGGCCGGAGGGGATCAGCCGTTGCGGGCCGCCTCCGGCCCGGTGATCCGCTTCAGCAGCGGCAGCGTCGAGGCGATGATCCCGAGCGAGGCGACCAGCCCGAAGGCCGTCAGCCCGTAGTACTCCGCGCCCAGGGGCACCAGGTCCACCTTCATCTGCGCCTTGAGGAACATCGCCGCCGCGGCGAAGCCCGTCCCGATCGCGACCGCCGACACCACCAGCAGCGGCAACGCGCTCTCCAGCCCGAGCACGCGTTGCAGCAGCCGCAGCGGCGCCCCGGTCAGCCGCAGCATCGCGAACGGGCGGCGGCGGTCGGAGAGCCCGGCCACCACGCTCACCGCGAGGCTGCACCCGGCGATCGGCAGGGTGGTCAGCAGGACGACGTTCGCGAGCTGCTGCCAGCCCTGGAGCTTCTTCTGCGCCACGGAGCTCCAGTCCTGCGCCATCCGGGTCCCGTAGCGCGGGAGTTCCCGGTCGAAGATCGTCCGCAGCTGTTCCTTGGCGGACTGGGAGCCGTCGGTGGTCGCGTAGACCATCCGCACCGGGAGGGTGGCGACCTCCTCGGCGGAGACCGGCGCTGTCGGCCACTCCTTGTCGGTGTTCGCCTGGAGGTCCAGGAACACGTCCCGGTCGACGGCCGCGACGACGGCCCCCGGCGCGCAGTGGCCGACCACGGGAATCCGCGCGAGTTCCGAACAGCGCACCAGGGGAGGCACGATCCGCTCCCGGCCGTACTGGTACGCGCCGATCCCGGCCGGGTTGTCGTGCACCAGTGCCATCCCCTCGAAGCCCGGGACGGCCCGGGCCCGCGCCTCCAGGCCCTCGGGCACCGCCGGGACCACCAGCGGACTCCACGGGCCGTTCGCCGGGGTGGCCACCACGGACTTGAGGACCTCCCGAACACCGAAGAGCGAGCTCATGTTCGCGTTGATGCTGCCGATGATGCCCAGCGTCGCGGTGGTCACGAACAGGGCCAGCACCAGGCCGGCGACCGAGCGGAAGCCCGTCCTCGGGTCATCGCCCAGCCGTCGCATCGCGATCAGCGTGGCCGGACGGCTGGTCCGCCGGGCCACGGCCCGGGAGGCCGCCATGGTGATCCACGGCCCCGCGATCACCAGACCGAGCATCACCAGCACGAAGCCGCTGAGGTAGCCCGCCGACTGCGCGTTGGTGGTTCCCGGAGGGTTTCCGACGAAGTAGCCCAGCTCGCCCAGGCCGGCCAGCAGCGGGGCCACCCGCCAGGCGCCGGGCGGCTTCGGGGTGACCCTGCGGCTGACCCCGAGCGGCGAGATGGCGACCCGGCGCAGCGCGAACCGGGCGGCGAGCGCGGCCGCCACCGGTACGCCCAGCACCATCCCGGCCGCCTGCGGGAGGCCGATGCCCAGATCGTCGATGAAGAAGCGCTCGCCGGTGAACGGCACGTCGGCCACCAGGGGCTTCAGGGCGAGGTACAGGCCGAAGCCGAGGACGGTGCCGGCCGCCGCGGCCACCGTGGACTCCACCGCCGAGATGACCGACACCTGGCCCGGGGTGGCCCCCACCAGGCGCATCGCGGCGTAGCGCTGCTCCCGGGTGGCGGCGGACAGCCGGGTCGCGGTGCCGATGAAGATCAGCACCGGGAAGATCAGCGCCCCGGCCACCACGGTGAGCACCAGGACCAGCGCGTCGCCGTTCACGCCGGCGCCGAAGCAGCCGCTGTCGCAGTCGGCCGGCACGACGGTGGCGATGCTCGTGACGGTGGTGGCCCTCGGCAGGGCCTTGACCTCGTCCTCCGTACGGCCCACGACCGCCGCCAGGGTGTCCGGGGAGGGCAGCGCGTCGTTCCCGAGGGAGCCGACCAGCCGGCCCGGGAAGCGGTCGCCCAGCTCGACGGCCGGGACGTCGCGCAGCAGCTTCTCCAGGGCGGGCGAGGCGTAGTACTCGCCCGGTCCCGGCAGCCTGCTCAGGCCGGGCGGGACGGGCGAGGTGGCCCCGGTGGCGGCGACGTCGGCCCGGAAGACCCTCTTCCCCCGGTAGTAGTCCATCCGGGCGGCCCACCGGAGCGGGTCCGCCGGGGCCGCCACGGTGGCGTCCTTGGCCCCCGTGTTCATCCAGAGCTGCCGCTGGTTGGTCCCGTCGATCGCGTGGATGCCGGCGAAGGTCGAGAGCAGCAGCCCGACCCCGATCGCGACGGCCGCCGTGATCGTCACCAGCCGGGCCACCGCCTCCCGGCCGCCGCTGACGGCCAGCCGGAGCGAGAAGGAGATCACGAGGCCACCGGTCCGGCGGAGAGGGTGCGGGCCCGGCCGTCCCGGACGACCGCCTCGCGGTCCGCGTACGCGGCGACCCGGGCCTCGTGGGTGACCAGGATGACGGTGGTGCCCTGCTCCTTGGCCGAGGTGACCATCAGTTCCATCACCTGTTCGCCGGTCAGCGAGTCCAGCGCGCCGGTCGGCTCGTCGGCGAACAGCACCTGCGGACGGGCCACCAGGCCGCGGGCCAGCGCGACCCGCTGGGCCTGACCGCCCGACAGCTCGCCGGAGCGGCGCCGCTCCAGGCCGTCCAGGCCGAGCCGGGCGAACCACGGGCGGGCCTCGGCCAGCGCGGCGCCGCGCCGTACGCCGTTCAGCAGCAGCGGCAGGGCGACGTTCTCCTCGGCCGTCAACTCCGGCACCAGCTGGCCGAACTGGAAGACGAAGCCGAAGTGGTCCCGGCGCAGGGCGCTGCGCCGGGCCTCCGGCATGGTGTCCAGGCGCTGCCCGTTGAACAGCACCTCGCCCGCGTCGGGCACCAGGATGCCGGCCAGGCAGTGCAGTAACGTCGACTTGCCCGAGCCGCTGGGGCCCATGATGGCGAGCACCTCGCCTGCCTGAACGGACAGGTCGGCCCCGCGCAGGGCGGGGGTCTCGCCGAAGGCGAGGGCGACGTCGCGGGCCTCGATGATCACGGTCACGCCTTCACCTCCGCGGCGAGCGCGTCCAGCCGGGCGGCGGTGAGGTCGATCCAGCGCAGGTCGGCCTCCAGGTGGAACAGGCCGTGGTCGGCGAGCAGGGAGTCCACCAGGGCGCCGGTGCGGCGCAGTTCGGTGAGTTCACGCATCCGGCGCAGGTGGGCGGCGCGCTGGGTGTCCAGGTAGTGCTCGGCGTCGCGGCCCAGCATCAGGGCCAGCACCACCTTGGTGAACAGCACGGACTGGAGGTTGGGCTCGGGCGCGACCGGCTCCTGGAGCCAGGTCTCGAACTCGGTCGCCCCGGTCTCGGTGATGACGTACCGCTTGCGCTCGGGCCCGTCGCCGGGCTCCGCCTCGCCGGCCACCACCTTGCCGTCACGGGCCAGCCGCCCGAGGGTCGCGTAGACCTGGCCGTACGGAAGGGGCTTGCCGCGGCCGAAGAGGGCGTCGTAGTCGCGCTTGAGGTCGTAGCCGTGGCTCGGCTCACGCTCCAGCAGCCCCAGCAGGGTCAAAGGAACACTCATGAGAGAAACATACACCCGGCGTATACTCCGAGTGTATAGTCGGGCAGAATACGGCCCCGAGCTGGGGCAACGTCAGTTTCCCGGCAGAGAAGGGGCGGAGAACGGGCAGGAGCCGGACACGGCACAGGCAGGGGGTGACCCCACGACCACCCCCTGCTCCGTACCTCGGCCCGGCGCCCCCACGGTCGAACCGGGCCACGGCCGCGCCCAAGCACCGGGAGGACGCCGCCGGTTCCCAGCCTGCCGGACCGGGCGGCGACCGCCGAGGGGCCGAACGTCCCGCCCGCGGGGCCGAGCGGCCCTGGCGGTCCTACGGGCGCGCACGACTCTTGTGCGCGGGGGGCCGCCTGGTGGACATTGGGGGCGGAACCTCCCTGTGTCCCCGCGCCCCTGAGGAGCACTCACCGTGTCCAGCACACCCCGTCCGGCCAGGCCCGCGTCGCTCCCGCGGCGCACCGGCCGGCGGCTGCGGCGGGCCCTCGGTGCCCGGCACGAGCCGCTCGTCCGCCCCCTCGACCGCTCCCGGGCCCGCGCCTGGCTGTCAGCCGTGCTCGGCGCGGTGCTCGCCCTCGCGCTGACCGTGGGCGGCAGCCTGCTCCTCTACCGCTCGACCGCGGCCCGGGCCGACGCCGACCGCGACCGGCTGCGCCAGGTCGACGCCGTGGTCCGCAACATCCCGGACCGCACCGCCGCCACCGGCAGCCGCTTCGCCGGCGGCTACAGCGACCGCGTCGACGTCGACGCCGCCTGGACCGCCCCGGACGGCACCCAGCACCTCGGCACCGTCCAGGCCCCGCATTCGGCCGTCATCGGCAACCGCGTCCCCGTCTGGGTCGACCCGGCCGGCGCCGTCTCCGATCCCCCGGCCAACCGGGTGGCCCTCGCCGTCTCCGCCGCCTGCACCGGCGCGGGCGCCCTCCTCATCCTCCTGGCCCTGCTCACCCTCGCCCTCCGCGTGCGCCTCCACACCCTCGACCGTCGCGCCGAAACCGCCTGGACCGCCGACTGGGCCCGCCTCGAACCCCTCTGGAGCGGCCGCGCCGGCCACCGCCGGGAGGACTGACCGGGCCGAGGCGGCATCCCGTCAGTCGCCGGTGATGCCCCAGAAGTACAGGCCGTCAGGAGCGCCCTCCGGTCCGTAGGTGATCGTGCAGCATCCCGAGCCCCGGAAGGAGGGTGGGAAGTCGATGTCGCCCCCGCCCTGTTCCTCGGCGGCGCGGACGGCGTCCAGCGAAGGCCGGCCGGTGCCGAACAGCTCCGCGACCTCGGCCCCCTCCACCACCCGGACGTCGCCGTGGTCCTCCTCGTCGACGGCGCAGTGGACCACGGTGACCACGTCGAGCACGGAGTGCGCGCCCTCCTCCGCGAGACGGCCGGAGTCCATGAGCTCCGCGAGCGATTCGACCCCCTCCTCCCGGTAGTACTCGTCCTCCGTGAAGACTCTCTCCCTCAACCCGTTCAGGGCGGCCTGGAGATCCTCCTGGTAGGGAACCGCGTACGACCAGGCGCTGGCACCCATACACCTCACCCGTCCTTTCAAGACGATCCGCGGGCCTGCCGGGACGGTAGCGCACCGGCAGGGCAGCGGCATGACCGCGGCTGGGCCGCGCGCTGACGCGGGCCGATCGGAGACGGGCGACGGGTCGGCAGGAGAACCGTCCTGGCGGGCGGCGGCTCCGGGGCCGGCGTGGCCCGGTCAGAGCGGGCGGGTCCAGGCCGGGGTGGGGGTGCGCCTGGCGGCGTGGTGGGTGAGGGCGGCGACGGCGAGGAGGAGGGCGAGGGCCAGGGCGAGGGCGACGGGAACGTCGACACGGAGGACGAGGAGGGCGCCGAACAGGGCTCCGGCGAACATCCAGACCGCGGAGGCGAGGCGGCGGGGGCCGGCGCGGTCGGCGGCGAGGGCCGTGATGGTCATGGTGAGCACGGTGGTGGTGAGGTCGGGCACCTTCAGGGCACGGACCACCGCGTTCTGACCGCCCATGGCGAAACCGAGCAGCCCGATCAGGGTGTAGCGGGCCGGGTCGGAGGTGTGGCCGGCCACCGCCGCCAGCACGGTGGCCGCCGCGACCAGCACCGACTGGACGGCGACGGCGGCGGTCAGCAGGTGCCCGCGGTGGCCGGGCAGCCGGCGGGCGAGGTGGCCGCCGGCCAGGGCGCCGAGCACGAAGGCGGCGAGAGCGGTCAGCGAGGCGGTGGCGGAGAGGTTGGCCGCACCGGCCAGGGCGAAGCCGAGGAACACCACGTTGCCGGTCATGTTGGCGACGAAGACGTGGCCGAGTTCCAGGTAGCTGACCGCGTCCACCACTCCGGTGACCACGGTCAGCACCAGCAGCATCGGCACCAGCGGCCCGTGCTCGGGATCGGGGGTCGGCATCGGGCCTCCAGACGGTTCGGGGGACGGTTCGGGTGGTGGCGGGCCTTCCGTTCCACTCCCTCAGGCGAGCGCCGGGTTCCCGGGCTCCTCCGGCTCGTCTTCCAGGTGCCAGTGCAGATCACGCACGCCGGGCTCCAACGACAGCCGGGTGACGACCTGTTCGAGCGCCGGGGCGACCTGGCCGGTGATCGCGACGGTGGCCCGCAGGCTGGTGGCGTCCCCGCTGTCGGTGCGGCGGGCGCGCAGGCCGGTCGGGGCGAGACCGGAGGCCGCGAGGGCCTGGAGCAGCAGGGCCCGGATGTGGGTCTCGGACTTGCGGTCGCACTCCAGGTGGACGGTGGCGCGGCCGGTGGAGTCCGGGTCGCTGCCGGAATGCGGGGCCCGGTCGAGCAGCCGGCCGGCCGGGCGCAGCACCAGGTGGACGGCGAGCACGGCGAGCGTGCCGAGGACGGCGAGCTCCAGTTTGCCGGAGGCGGCCAGCACTCCGACGGCGGCCGAACACCACAGCGTGGCCGCGGTGTTGAGGCCGCGGATGCCGGCGCCGTCGCGCAGGATGACGCCACCGCCGAGGAAGCCGATGCCGGAGACGACGTACGAGGCGACCCGGGTGGGGCTGCTGACGTCGCCGACGGCCTCGCTGTACAGCACGAACAGGGTGGCGCCGGCGGCGACCAGGGCGTTGGTGCGCAGGCCGGCCATCCGGGCCCGCCACTGGCGTTCGACGCCGATCAGCGCGCCGCAGGCGACACCGGTGGCGAGCCGGACCAGGAAGTCGGCGGTGGTCAGGGTGTGCACGACGGCACCTCCTTCGCGGGAGGAGGGTACGGACGGGTGGCGAGCCGCGGCCCACCGCCCGTCCGTACGGGCGGTGACACGCGGTCGGCGGTTCGGCGCGCGATCGGGACGACCTCGATGATGACCACCGCCGTCGCGCCCGGCGGGTAGGCGCGCAGGGCGGCCGCACCAGCCCTGCGGGCCGGCGCACGCGGACCTGACCGCGCGTCGGGCGAGGCGCCTCGCGCCATGGCCGGGCGCCGGCGGCCCGGAGCCGCCCGGAGCCACCGTCAAGGGAGGCCTTCCCGAGCATAGACCGACCCCGAACGACCCGGGCCGGGTTTCCACCGCATCCTCGACAGCTTTGTAGAAGTTTGACCGAATCCGATCACTCCCATCCGGGAACCGTCCCGCCCCGCGCCACGTCCTCCGGCATATATAGTTCACCGACATATGCAGTTGAGCAGCTCACGAGGGGGAAGTGTGTCCCACACCGATCCGACCCGGCCCGCGCCCGTCCTGCGCCTGGCCGGCGTCACCCGCGTGCACGGGCGGGGCGCCGCCGAGGTGCACGCCCTGCGCGGCATCGACCTGACCGTCCACCCCGGCGAGTTCGTCGCCGTCATGGGCCCGTCCGGCTCCGGGAAGTCCACCCTGCTGACCCTGGCCGGAGGGCTGGACCAGCCCACCGACGGCGAGGTGCTGGTGGAGGGGGTCGCGCTCGGCGGCCTCGGCCGCGGCAGGCTCGCCGACCTGCGGCGGCGCTCGATCGGGTACGTCTTCCAGGACTACAACCTGATCCCGGCCCTCACCGCCGCCGAGAACATCGCCCTGCCGCGCGAGCTGGACGGCGCCCCGGGACGCCGGGCCCGCCGGGAGGCGCTGGCCGCGCTGGAGGAGCTGGGCATCGGCGAGCTCGCCGACCGCTTCCCCGACGACATGTCCGGCGGCCAGCAGCAGCGGGTCGCGATCGCCCGGGCGCTGATCGGCGAGCGCCGGCTGGTGCTCGCCGACGAGCCCACCGGCGCCCTCGACTCGGCCACCGGCGAGGCGGTGCTCGCCGTGCTGCGCGCCCGCTGCGACGCCGGCGCGGCCGCGATGATGGTCACCCACGAGGCGGCCCACGCCAGTTGGGCGGACCGCGTGGTCCACCTGCGGGACGGCGCGGTCGCCTCGGAGACCCCCGGTCGACGCTCCTCCGCCCGCCTCGCGGCGGTGCAGCGGTCCGGCTGGGTCGGCGAGGTGGCGCCGTGAGGCTCGGAGCCTGGCGGGTCGCCCTGCGCATCGCCCGCCGCGACGCACTGCGCGCCAAGGGCCGCAGCGCGCTGATCGCCGCCATGATCGCGCTGCCCGTCCTCGGCGTCACCGGCGCCGACGTGGTCCACCGCAGCGGGCAGCTGACCCCGGCCGAGCGGGTGGAGCGGGTGGTGGGCGGCGCTGACGCCCTGGTCACGTCGCTCGACCCGGGCCGGCTGGTCGAGCAGGCCCCGATCGCCGAGGACGGCGTCTTGTCCGTCCCGCCACGCCCGGGGGAACAGCCGACGGCCGAACAGCAGAAGGGGGCGAGCACCGACCCGACCGCCCTGATCGGTTCGCTGCTGCCGCCCGGCAGCGCGCTCACCCCGGCCCGGCCCGGGCCGGAGACGGGCGCGACCTCGCCCGAGGGCCTGGTCCGCGCCCTCACCACCGAGGCCGACCTCGGTGACCCGATCTGGCGCGGCCGGCTCGATCTGGTCGAGGGCCGCGCCCCGAGCGCCCCGCACGAAGTGGCCGTCACCCGGGCCTTCCTGGACCGCTCCGGGCTGGAGCCCGGCGCCACCACCACCGTCCAGGGCCTGGAGCGCACCACCTACACCATCACCGGCGTGGTCGAGCACCCGAGCGAGCTGAGCCGGGTCGAACTCGTCGCCCGGCCCGGCGAGTTGATCGACCCGCTGAGCCGCGCGTCGGCCGTCGGCGGGCCCGCCGCGGAGAAGCCCTCGGCCACCCGGTCCGCCTGGCTGGTCCGGCTGCCGTCCGGCGCCACCCTCGACTGGGCCACGGTCCAGCGGTTCAACGCCCACGGCTACACGCTGACCGCACGCTCGGTGGCACTCGCCCCGCCGCCGGAGCAGGCCGTCCCCTACTACCGCGACTCGTACCGCTACAGCGGTCCGACGGGCGCCGACAACACCAGGGTGGTCGTCGCCACGGTCACCGGCATGGCGCTGCTGGAGGTCGCCCTGCTCGCCGGGCCCGCCTTCGCGGTCGGCGCCCGCCGCTCGCGCCGCCAACTCGCCCTGCTCGGCGCGGCCGGCGGCAGCCGGACCCACGTCGGTGCGGTGGTGCTCGGCGGCGGCGTTGTCCTCGGCGCGACCGGGGCGGTGGTCGGCGTGGTGCTCGGCACCGCGGTGGTCGCCGTGCTGCGGCCGTGGATCGAGCAGATCGGCGGCGTGCGCTTCGGTCACTTCGCCGTGCCGCCGCTGGACCTGATCGCGATCGCCGGGATCGGCCTGGTCACCGCGCTGCTCGCGGCCGCGCTGCCGGCGCTGCAGGCCGCCCGCCGCAGTGTCACGGCCGGGCTCACCGGCCGGGACACCGTCCGCGGGCCCAGCCGGTGGGTCACCGTGTGCGGCGCGGCGCTGGTCGCCCTCGGCGCCGTGCTCGCGATGTACGGAGCGGGCGCGATCCAGCGCGACCAGCCGGGCGTGGGCGGCTACGACACCCGTACGCTCACCGTGCTCGGCGGTTCGGTGACCGCCGAGCTCGGCCTGCTGCTGTGCACCCCGATGCTGGTCGCGCTGATCGGCCGGGCCGCCGGCCGGCTGCCGCTCGGGCCCCGGCTGGCGCTGCGGGACTCCGCCCGGCACCGCTCGCGCACCGCTCCGGCGGTGGCCGCGGTGATGGCCGCAGTGGCCGGTGCCGTCGCCATCGGCGTCTACACCACCAGCACCGACGCCGAGAACCGGCGCGACTACCGGCCCCAGGCCCCGTACGGCGCCGTCCAGCTCATCACCCACGTCGACGGCCCCCGGCTCGACGAGGAGCGCGCCTCGTTGGAGAAGCAGCTGACCGGGCTCGGCCCGCGCGGCGACCTCGGCGAGGTGCTGTACCGCTTCTGCGAGAACTGCTCCAGCACCGTCCAGCTCAAGGGCCCGGTGGGGCTGCGCGGCCTCGCCGCCCCACCGCACCTGGCCACCGGTGACGCGAACGTGCTGCACAACCTGTTCGCCGTCCACGACCCGGCCGCCGAACAGGCGCTGGCCGCCGGCAAACTGCTGGTCTTCGACCGGGCCCTGGTGGGCGCCGACGGCAAGGCCGTGATGATGCTGCGCGGTGGCGGCGGCGCCCCGGTGCAGCCGGGCGAGGCGCCCAAGCCCGACCTGCAGGAGGTCCCGGTCGACGCGGTGCTGGTGGACAACCCGGCCGCCGCCGGCTTCGCCCAGGGCCTGGTGCCACCCTCCGCGCTGCCCGGGCTCGGGCTCTCCTCCCAGCCGACCGGCTCGGTCTGGCTGCCCGCCACCCCGCCCGACCGCAAGGCGCAGCAGCGCGCCGAGGCGGCCACCGTCCAGCTGGACCGTTTCGCCAGGCTGGAGGTGGAGCGGGGGTACCAGCCGAAGAGTGACGCGCTCACCCTGGCCCTCACCGGCTTCGCCGGGCTGGTCGTGCTCGGCGCGGCCGGGATCGCCACCGGCCTGGCGGCCGCCGACTCCCGGCAGGACCAGGCCACGCTGGCCGCGGTCGGCGCGCCGCCGCGGATCCGGCGGAGCATGGCGGGCCTTCAGTGCATGCTGATCGCCCTGCTGGGCGCGCTGCTCGGGGCGGTCAACGGGTTCGTGCCGGCGGTCGGGCTGCTGAAGTCCCGGGCGAGCGGATTCGGGGCCGAGCCGGCGCTGGTCACCGCGCCCTGGGGCGAGCTGCTGCTGGTCGTGCTGGTGCTGCCGGTGGTCGCGGGGCTGCTCGCGGCGCTGTTCACCCGGTCCCGCATCCCGCTCGGGCGGCGGCTGTCCTGAGTGCTCACGGTCGGCGTCGGACACGGCATGAACACTCGTCGACCACCACCTGGGCACCACCCGGACCGCGCCGGGCGTCCACCCCCTTCGTCCGGGGGCGGGCGCCCGGCGCTCGCCGTAGCATGGGCCGCGTTCCGGCCGGCGAGGGGCGCCGGTGGTCGGCTCGGCGAGGGAGAAGAGGGCGGTGCTACGGGGGTTCGGCGATCTCGAGGCCGAGATCATGGGCCGGTTCTGGTCCTGGGGCCGGCCCGCCACGGTGCGCGAGGTGGTGGACGACCTCCAGCAGGAGCGGGCGGTCGCGTACACCACCGTCACCACGGTCGCGGACATCCTGCACACCAAGGGCTGGCTGCGCCGCGACAAGGTCGGCCGCGCCTGGGTGTACGAGCCGACCTGCACCCGCGAGGAGTACACCGCCCAGCTGATGCACCAGGCACTGGAGACCACCCCCGACCGGGCGGGCGCGCTGCTCCACTTCGTCGACCGGATCAGCGGGGACGAGGCCTCGGCCCTGCTCGCCGCGCTCGAACAGGTGAAGTCCCGGGGCCCTGAGTGACGCTCGCGCTGCTCTGCCTCCACCTTGCGGTGACCGGCGTCCTGCTGCCCCGGCGGCTGGCCGGCTCCGCCCGGCTCCAGGCCCGTCCGGCGGCGGGCGCGGCGCTCTGGCTCGCGCTGATGGCCTCGTTCACCGTGGCCCTGCTGCTCACCGCGCACCACGCGCTGGAACCCTTCGCCCACCCGCCGGCCGGGCTGCTCGGCCTGCTCCCGCACGCCGAGCCGACGGGGCCGGTGCTGCCGCACACCCACGACTGGTGGCTGCTCGCCGCCGGCGGAGCCCTGTCGGCCACCCTGGTGACGGCCGTCGGCCTGCGCACCGGACGGGCCCGGCGGCGACACCGGGCGGTGCTGGACGTGATCGCCGTACCGGACCGGCGCTGGGGCGCGCTGGTGCTGGAGCACGCCCGCCCGACCGTCTACTGCCTGCCCGGTCGCCGTTCCCGGGTGGTGCTGTCGCGCGGGGCCCTGCGGCTGCTGGACGAGCGGCAGCTCACGGCGGCCGTGGCGCACGAGCACGGGCACATCCGCGGCCGGCACCACCTGTTCCGGCTGCCGGCCGACACCTTCGCGCTGCTGCTCGGGCCGCTGCCGCTGGCCCGGCTGGGGCGCTCCGAGGTGGCGCTGCTGCTGGAGATGGCGGCCGACGACGCGGCGCTGGAGCGGGTCTCACGGGATGAACTGGCCTCCGCGCTCTGCGCGTTGGCGACCGGCGACGCTTCTGCCCGGAAAGCCTCGACGGGCGGCGCCACGCTGGGTGCGACGTCCACCGGGGTGCTCGCCCGGGTGCGGCGGCTGGCCCGGCCGGGGAGCGGACGCCGCCGGCTGACCTGGCGGCTCGGGGTGTCGGTGCTGCCGCTGCTCCCGTACCTGCTGGTCTGCGCGCCGTACCCCTGAGACACCCCCGTGGGCCCGTCGGCGTGGGGGTGCCGACGGGCCCCGGGTGGGGGTGGGGTGGGGGTCCGTGAGATTTGCCGCGACTTTGACCCGCGCGCTTGAACCCGCGCGCCCGGACCGACGTTGCTACCGGTGCCGCAGGTACGCTCCGGCGGTCTCGCGCAGGCGGTCGTGCAGACCGTCGTAGGCGCGGGCCCGGCCGAGCAGGTTCTTCGGCAGCTTGGCGACCATCGTGTAGTTGGTGTCGCAGACGTTCGCCGCCGGTGCCAGCCCGGCCTGGCTGACCAGCTGGTAGGCGTCGAGCTGGTCCAGGCCGAGCAGTTCGCCGGTCCAGCCGACCAGGTCGTGCTGGCTGATCCGGAACGCGTCCTCCAGCGGGCGGGCCGAGCCGGTGCTGATCAGGAAGTCGTCGTTCTCCAGCCGGGGCCAGGCCGGGCCGCCGCCCTTGACCAGGTCGACGATCACGGTGGTGCGCATCGCCGCCTCCACCGCCGTGCCGCACACCTCGCCCTCGCCCTGCCGGGCGTGGCCGTCGCCGATGGCGAGCAGACCGCCCTCGACGTTGACCCCGAAGTAGGCGGTGGTGCCGGCCCGCATCTCGGGGGTGTCCAGGTTGCCACCGTGCGCCCCCGGGGTGATGGAGGCCAGCACCTCGCCGGCCGCCGGGGCGACGCCGACCGTACCGTGCATCGGGTCGAGCGGCAGCTCCACCGTGAAGTCGCCGGTGCGGGCCCGGAACCGGCAGGTGCCCGCCTTGGCGTCCAGGTCGTAGACCCAGACCCGCTCCTCCAGCGCCGGGTGCAGCATCGCGGTGGTGTGGGTCGCGGTCAGCGCGCCGAAGTGCGGGAAGGTGCTGGAGATCCCGTACTCCCGGGCCGGGGTGATCTCCACGAAGTGCACCGCGAGGACGTCCCCGGGCTCGGCGCCGGCCACCGCGACGGGGCCGGTGACCGGGTTGAGGTAGGGGAAGACGCACACCTGGCTGGGCAGGTCACCGGTGCCGCGCACCTTGCCGCCGAAGCAGTCCTCGGTGGTCAGCTCGATGACGGTGCCGGGCTGGACGGTGACCAGCGGGGCACGGCCGCCGAAGGTGTAGGCGTAGTCCTCCGGGGTCGGGTTCAGCCGGACGATCTCGGGCAGGCTCACTTCTTCTCCTCGACGGTGGTGGCCTTCGCGGTGGTCGTGGCGGTCGCCGCGTTCGTGGCGGCGGCGGTGGCGTCGCCGGCGGACCCGGCCCCGATCCCGGCCTCGGCCTCGGCCTCGGCGACGGCCAGTCGGGGCTTGCGCCCGGTCGCCACCAGCCCGGCGAGCACGATCCCGCCGACGAGCAGCCAGACGAAGCCGAGCCGCTGGGCCGCGATGTTGGCGTTGACCACCACGTACGCGAGGATCGCGAAGCCGAGCGCCGGGGCGATCAGGTGCCGCCAGTAGTCCTTGCTGCGCTTGCGGACCAGGTAGTGGACGACCACGGCGACGTGCAGGACCAGGAAGGTGGTCAGCGCACCGAAGTTGACCAGGGTGCTCAGCAGGGTGATGCCGTCCTCGCGCGAGGCCATGTAGAGGCCGAGCACCAGCGAGATCCCGGCGGTCAGCAGGGTCGCGTTGACCGGCACCCGGCGGGTGGGGTGGATCCGGGCCAGGAAGGCGGGCAGCTGGCGGTCGCGGGCCATCGCGTACAGCAGCCGGGAGGTGGCCGCCTGGGCGACCAGCGAGTTGGCGAAGCCCCAGGCCACGGCGGTGGAGGCGGCGGTCAGCGTGGCGAGCCAGCCGCCGGCGGCGGTGCGGGCCGCGTCGTAGAAGGCGGTGCCGTTCGGGTCGCCGTCCCGGATCAGCGCGTCGGGGTCGGCGACCAGCAGCGAGGCGACCCAGGTCTGCACGATGAACAGTGTGCCCGCGAGCAGCAGCGCGGCGACCATGGACCGGCCGATGGCCTTGGCGGAGTCCCGGTTCTCCTCCGAGAGGGTGGAGATGCCGTCGAAGCCCAGGAAGCTGAGCACCGCGATCGAGACCGCCCCGAAGGCCAGGCTCCACGAGAAGGTGTGCGAGTTGTACAGCGGGGTGAAGTCGAAGCCCCGGCCCTTGCCGTCGGCCAGGGCGATGACGCCGACCACCACGAACAGGGCCAGTACGACGAGTTCGCCGATCAGCATCGCCTTGTTGACCCGGTTGGTGGTCTCGATGCCGAGGTAGTTGACCACGGTGTTGAGCAGCACGAAGCCGATCAGCCAGAGCCAGACCGGGATGGACGGCACCAGCGAGTTCATCGCGACGCCGGCGATCAGGTACAGCAGTCCGGGCACCAGCACGTAGTCGAGCAGGATCATCCAGCCGGACAGGAAGCCGACCGGGGCGGCGATCCCGCGGCCCGCGTAGGTGTAGACCGAGCCGGCCATCGGGAAGGCCCGGGACATCTGGGCGTACGACAGGGCGGTGAACATCATCGCCACCATGCCGAGGACGTAGGCCAGGGCGACCATGCCGCCGGAGCCCTGGAAGACACCGCCGAAGATGCCGAACGGCGCGATCGGCACCATGAACACCAGCCCGTAGACGAGCAGGTCGGTGAAGCCGAGCGAACGGCGCAGTTCCTGCTGGTAGCCGTAGCTCTCGATGCCCTGGGGCGCGGGTGTGTCAGCCATGGTGCTCTCTCTCCGTGACGACCCTGCGGGTGTGTGGGGAGACTGTAGAGGCAACTATTTCCAGATGGAAGGGTTTCGTTCCGACATTCCACCTGGCGAGAAGGAGCCGTTGCGCCGGGGCTGTTGCGCCAGGACTGCCGCAGGACGGCTAGCGCAGGACGGCGAAGCCGAGACCCTCGGCCCGGGCGAGGTGGATCGACGCCCGGCCCGCACACTCGCGGTGCAGCAGCCGGCCCGCGGCCGCCAGCAGGCCGTCCGGGGCCAGGGCCCGTCGGGCCGCCAGGTCGGCGAGCAGGTGCAGGCCCTCGTACAGGCCCACCGCGTAGGCGTCCAGGACCGGCGCCCACGGGCCGCACAGGGCCCGGTGCCGCTCGGCGAGGCTCTGCCGGCGCTCCTCGGCCAGTGTCGCGAAGGAGGGCATCGCGGCGTACAGCGTCCCGGTGTCGTCGCCACCGAGCGCGAGCAGGCCGTTCTCCTCCAGGGCGCCGAAGAGCCGGACCAGGTTGCGGTCCAGTCCGCTGCGCCGCAGCGCCCGGTTGAAGTGCACCAGGTCGCGCCCGATCAGGCTGAGCAGCAGGGCGTCCGCGCGGGCGGCGCGCAGCGCGTCCAGCAGCGGTTCGAGCGCCTCCTCGACCGCGCCGAAGGGGACCCGCCGCTCCAGCACCACCCGGGCGCCGGCCCGCGCCGCGAGCCGCTCGGCGGCCCGGTGGACGGAGCGCGGCCAGATGTAGTCGTTGCCGATCAGCGCCCAGCGCCGAATATGGTGGCGAGCCGTCAGCTTTCCTACTGCTGAGCCGAGTTGACGGGACGGGTCGATACCGGTGCAGAGCACTCCGGGCAGCCGGGAGCCGCCCTCGTGCGGCGGGGTGAAGACGTACGCGATGCGGCCCGCGGCAACGGTCTCGACCGCCCGGTGCACGTCGCTGGTGTGGCACCCGGCGAGCGCGTCCAGCGCCCCGGCGTCCAGCAGCCCCCGCACCTCGCCGGCGACCCGGTCCGGCGCGCCGCCGCCGTCCACCAGCACCAGCTCCAGGGGGCGGCCGAGGACGCCGCCGCCCGCGTTGACCTCGTGCGCGGCGAGCAGCGCGCCGTCCAGTGCGGACGGGCCGGTGAGCCCGAGCGGGCCCGACTGCGGCACGACGAGGCCCACCCGAAACGCCGCCTCCTCCCGGACCGAGTGCAGCGCATCGAGCGGATCGATCAACCTCACCTCGACGCTCACAGTGCGAGTATCGTCGTACCGCCGATATCGGGAAAGGCCGGAAGGGGAGCGTCCGATGACCGCAACTGGTGCCGCACCGGGGGTCGACGGCCGTCCCGGCGATCCCGTCGGCCACACCACGGTCCAGCCGGCGGACCAGTCCACGGACCACCCAGCGGACCACTCGGCGGACCACCCGGCCGCCCCGGAGCCGCTGCTGGTCGAACTGGTCACGCTGGCCCACCGCAGGATCTCCGGCGGCCTGGCCGCCGCCCTGGCCGAGGAGGACTGCACCGTCGACCAGTGGCGCCTGCTGCGCGCCCTCGCGGACAGCCAGGGGCACGCGATGGGCGAGCTGGCCCAGGCCCTGCTGATCCCGCAGGCGAGCCTGAGCCGGCTGGTGGACTCGCTGGCCGACTCCGGCTGCGTCTACCGGCGCCAGGGCGACCAGGACCGCCGCCGGATCACCGCCCACCTCTCCCGCCAGGGCCGCACCCGGCTGACCCGCCTCGACGCCCTCGCCGCCGCCCACGACGCCGCCGTCCGCCGGGCCTGCGGCCTCACCGACCCGGCGCACCTGCTGCAACGGCTCGCCGCGCTCTGACCGGCTCTCCACCGACGCCCCCACGACGACGGTGGCCCGCCCCCGCCGAAGCGGGAGCGGGCCACCGGAGGCGTACGGTCAGGCCGGGCGAACGGCGCCCTTGTACGGCATCGCGGAGATCGGCAGGACCTCGATGTTCTTGCCCGTGCGCGGGGCGTGGATCATCTTGCCGTCGCCGATGTACAGGCCGACGTGGTGAATGTCGTCGTAGAAGAAGACCAGGTCGCCGGGCTGGAGGTTGGCCCGGTCGACGTGCGGGCCGTCGTTCCACTGGTCCTGGGACATCCGGGAGAGCTTGACGCCCGCCGCGCGGTAGGCGGCGCCGGTGAGGCCGGAGCAGTCGAAGCTGTTGGGGCCGGTCATGCCCCAGCCGTAGGGTTTGCCGAGCTGGGCTTGGGCGAACGCGATGATGGTCGCGGCCCGGCCGCTGGCGGCCGGCACCGGGGCGTTCATGTCCGGGCGCTCGGCGCCGCGGGAGGCGCGGTCCTTGGCGGCCGCCGCGGCGGCCTGCTGGGCCTCGGCCTTGGCCTTCTCGGCGGTCTGCTGGGCGTTGATCTTGGCGCGGTCCTCGGCGCTGAGCTTGTTGAGCATCGCCTGGGCCTGGGCCAGCTTGGTCTGGATGTCCTTCTTCTGCTCCGCCAGCTGCGTGCCCACGGAGTCGAGCGAGGCCAGGGTGGCGGTGGCCTCGGCGCGGTCCTGGTCCAGCTTGCGCTGCTCGTCCTGGGCCTGCTTGAGCAGGTTCGCCTGGGAGTCGGAGACCTGGCTCTGCACCGCGGCGCGCTCCAGGTAGGCGGACGGGTCGGAGTCGAGCATCAGCTGGACCGACGGGTCGATGCCGTTGGTGCGGTACTGGTCGGCGGCGACCGCGCCGAGCCGGGTCCGAAGCTCGTTCATCGCCTCCTGGCCGCGGGCGACCTTCTCCTGGATCTGGTTGGCCTCGCCCTGGAGCTTCTGCTGCTTCTCCTGGAAGCCGTTGTACTTCTCGATCGCCTGCTCGGCGTCCTCGTTGAGCTGGTCGACCTGCTCCTTGACGGAGGCGAGGCTCGGGGCGGGCTCGGCGTGGGCGGTGCCGGAGGCGAGGACCGCGCCACCGGCCGCCATGGCCGTGGTGAGGACCGCCATGCGGGCCCGGCTCGGGGGGCTGGGCTTGCGACGCTTTCCCATGGCGGTCGCTCTCCTTCGGGGGAATCTGGGGACGGTCCGGACCGGGCCGGGGGACGGCTCGGCCGGGGCCGGGGACGGCGAAGGCGGGCAGGGCGAGCAACGGGGGGGTGCTGCCCCGCCCACCTTCTTCGAAGTAACTTAATAGATGAGGGGCCGGGTTCCGCAATCCCCCTGATCATGACGTTTTGGCAGCATGACGGGACATCGATCGCGTTCCGCGCCATCGGCGTTGATCGGACGCCGCCCACCGCCGCCGACGGCCGGGACGCGCCCGCCCGGCCCCGCCGACCACCCGTCACGACACCTCCTCCGGCCCCGGGTGTCACCGCCCCGACGCCCGTGGCACTCCTCCTCCCGGGGAGTGCTCGAAATCGGCCGAATCGAGGGAAAGGTCACACGGGATCCCCCTCCTGCGGCCCTGCGAACGGGCGCTAACCTGCGCACATGAAGGTCCCGCCCGAAAGGCTCCCCCTCGCCGCCGAGTTCCCGGCCGCGCACCGTGAGCAGTGGCAGCAGCTCGTCCAGGGAGTGCTGCGCAAGTCCGGTGCCCAGCCCGAGGACGGCCCCGCCGCCGAGCAGGCGCTCACCACCCGGCTCCAGGACGGGCTGAGCGCCCGACCGCTGTACACCGCCGAGGACACCGCCGCGGACCCGGGCTACCCGGGCTTCCCGCCGTTCGTGCGCGGCCGCCGGCCGCAGGGCTCCGCCGTGGCCGGGTGGGACGTCCGCCAGCGGCATGCCGACCCGGACCGCCGGCGCACCAACGAGGCCGTGCTGGCCGACCTGGAGCACGGCGTGAGCTCGCTGTGGCTGGAACTGGGCGGCGCGGGCCTGCCGGTGGAGGCCCTGCCCGAGGCGCTGGCCGGGGTGTACCTGGACCTCGCCGCCGTGGCGCTCGACGCCGGGCCCGAATTCACCGACGCCGCCGAGCAGTTGTTCAAGCTCTACGAGGAGCGCGAGGTCTCCCCCGGCGCCGCCGCCGGCAACCTCGGCGCCGACCCGCTGGGCCTCCAGGCCCGAACCGGTGAGAGCACCCGTACCGAGGCGCTGCTCGCCGAGGCCACCGCGCTGGCCGCCCGCTGCGCCACCGGGTACCCGGGCCTGCGGGCTCTCACCGTGGACGCCCTGCCGTACCACGAGGCCGGCGCCTCCCCCGCCCAGGAGCTGGGCTGCTCACTGGCCACCGGCGTCGCCTACCTGCGCGCCCTCACCGCCGCCGGGCTCCCGGTGGACGACGCGCTCGGCCAGCTGGAGTTCCGCTACGCCGCGGACGCCGACCAGTTCCTCACCATCGCCAAGTTCCGTGCCGCACGCCGCCTCTGGGCCCGGGTCGCCGAGGTTTCGGGGGCCGGCGCGGCCGCCTCGGCGCAGCGCCAGCACGCCGTCACCTCCCGGGTGATGATGACCGCCCGCGACCCGTGGGTGAACATGCTGCGCACCACGGTCGCCTGCCTGGCCGCCGGAGTCGGCGGCGCCGACGCCGTCACCGTGCTGCCCTTCGACAGCGCGCTCGGCCTGCCGGACGCCTTCGCCCGCCGGATCGCCCGCAACACCCAGGCGATCCTGCTGGAGGAGTCCCACCTGGCCCGGGTGATCGACCCGGCCGGCGGCTCCTGGTACGTCGAGCAGCTGAGCGAGGAACTGGCGCGGGCCGCCTGGGCCTGGTTCCAGGAGATCGAGCGGGCCGGCGGGCAGCAGGCCGCCCTGGCGTCCGGTCTCGTCGAGGAGCGGATCGCCGCGACCTGGGCGGAGCGCTCGGTGCGGCTCGCCAAGCGGCGCGAACCGGTCACCGGCGTCAGCGAGTTCCCGCACCTGGACGAGCAGCCGCTGGTCCGCGAGCCGGCCCCGGCCGGCCCCGGCGGCGGGCTGCCGCAGGTGCGCCGCGCCGAGGCCTACGAGGCGCTGCGGGACCGCTCGGACGCGTACCTCGCGGCGAACGGCGCCCGTCCGAGCCTCTTCCTCGCCTCGATCGGCACCGCCTCCGCGCACACCGCGCGCACCACCTTCGCCGCCAACCTGTTCCAGGCGGGCGGCATCGCGACGGTCCCGGCCGAGTCCGTCGACCCGGCGGCCTTCGCCGAGGCGTTCCGGGCCTCCGGCGCGACCGTCGCCTGCCTCTGCTCCAGCGACGCCCTGTACGCCGAGCACGCCGCCCCGGTCGCCGAGGCCCTGAAGGCGGCTGGCGCCCAGCGGGTGCTGCTGGCCGGGCGACTCGCCGAAGTACCCGACGGCGTGGACGAGTTCATCTTCGCGGGGGGCGACGCGGTCGCCGTCCTGACCTCCCTGCTGGACCAGATCGGAGCCGCTCGATGATCCCCGACTTCACCGGAATCGGGCTGGACGGCGGCGCCGCCGGCGTCACGGACACCGCAGACGTCACGGACACCGCAGGCGTCACCGACGACCAGTGGCAGGCCGCCTGGCGCCGGTCCACCGGCAAGGACGTCGACGAGCTGGTCTGGGACACCCCCGAGGGCATCGGCGTCAAGCCGCTGTACACCGGGGCCGACCTGGCCGGGCTGGACTTCCTGGAGACCTACCCGGGCATCGCCCCGTACCTGCGCGGGCCCTACCCGACCATGTACGTCAACCAGCCCTGGACCGTCCGCCAGTACGCGGGCTTCTCCACCGCCGAGGAGTCCAACGCCTTCTACCGCCGCAACCTCGCGGCCGGCCAGAAGGGCCTGTCGGTCGCCTTCGACCTGCCGACCCACCGCGGCTACGACAGCGACCACCCGCGCGTCACCGGCGACGTCGGCATGGCGGGCGTCGCCATCGACTCGATCTACGACATGCGCCAGCTGTTCGACGGCATCCCGCTGGACAAGATGTCCGTGTCGATGACCATGAACGGCGCCGTGCTGCCGGTCCTCGCGCTGTACATCGTCGCGGCCGAGGAGCAGGGCGTACCGCCGGAAAAGCTCGCGGGGACCATCCAGAACGACATCCTCAAGGAGTTCATGGTCCGCAACACCTACATCTACCCGCCGCAGCCGTCGATGCGGATCATCTCGGACATCTTCGCGTACACCTCGCAGAAGATGCCCCGGTACAACTCGATCTCCATCTCCGGCTACCACATCCAGGAAGCGGGTGCGACGGCCGACCTGGAGCTGGCCTACACCCTGGCCGACGGGGTGGAGTACCTGCGCGCGGGCCTGGACGTGGGGCTGGACGTGGACGCCTTCGCGCCGCGGCTGTCGTTCTTCTGGGCGATCGGCATGAACTTCTTCATGGAGGTCGCCAAGCTGCGCGCGGCCCGGCTGCTGTGGGCCAAGCTGGTCAAGCAGTTCGACCCGAAGAACCCCAAGTCCCTTTCACTGCGCACCCATTCGCAGACCTCGGGCTGGTCGCTCACCGCCCAGGACGTGTTCAACAACGTCACCCGCACCTGCGTGGAGGCGATGGCGGCGACCCAGGGCCACACCCAGTCGCTGCACACCAACGCCCTGGACGAGGCGCTCGCCCTGCCCACCGACTTCTCCGCGCGGATCGCCCGCAACACCCAGCTGCTGCTCCAGCAGGAGTCGGGCACCTGCCGGGTCATCGACCCGTGGGGCGGCTCCGCGTACGTCGAGAAGCTGACCCACGACCTGGCCCGGCGCGCCTGGGAGCACATCCAGGAGGTCGAGGCGGCCGGCGGCATGGCCAAGGCCATCGACGCGGGCATCCCCAAGCTGCGCGTCGAGGAGGCCGCCGCCCGCACCCAGGCGCGGATCGACTCCGGCCGCCAGCCGGTGATCGGCGTCAACAAGTACCGGGTGGAGAACGACGAGCAGATCGACGTGCTCAAGGTCGACAACTCCTCGGTGCGCGCCCGCCAGGTCGAGAAGCTGCGCCGACTGCGCGAGGAGCGCGACGAGGCTGCGTGCCGCGATGCGCTGCACGCCCTCACCCGGGCCGCCGAGGCCGGCCCGCAGCGCGGCGGCTCGCTGGACGGCAACCTGCTGCACCTGGCCGTCAACGCGGCCCGGGCCAAGGCCACCGTCGGCGAGATCTCGGACGCCCTGGAGAAGGTGTACGGCCGCCACTCCGGCCAGATCCGTACCATCTCCGGTGTGTACCGAGACGAAGCGGGCCCGTCGGCCTCCCTCCAGCGCACCCGCGACCTGGTCGAGCGGTTCGAGCAGGCCGAGGGCCGCCGTCCGCGCATCCTGGTCGCCAAGATGGGCCAGGACGGCCACGACCGCGGCCAGAAGGTCATCGCCACCGCCTTCGCCGACCTCGGCTTCACGGTGGACGTCGGCCCGCTGTTCCAGACCCCGGCCGAGGTCGCCCGCCAGGCCGTCGAGGCCGACGTGCACATCGTCGGTGTCTCGTCGCTGGCCGCCGGGCACCTGACGCTGGTGCCCGCGCTGCGCGCCGAACTCGCCGCGGCGGGGCGGGAGGACATCACCATCGTGGTCGGCGGCGTCATTCCGCCGCAGGACTTCGACGCCCTGTACGAGGCGGGCGCGGCGGCGGTCTTCCCGCCGGGGACGGTCATCCCGGACGCGGCGTACGACCTGCTGAAGTCCCTGGCGGCCGACCTCGGCCACGAGCTGTGAGATTTTGATCGCATGCCTCCGCGGACGATCGACCTCGACAGCTATGTGACGGGTGTGTTGGACGGCTCGCGCGCCTGGATCGCGCGCGCCGTCACCCTCGTCGAGTCCACCCGGCCCGACCACCGCGCGCTCGCGCAGCAGCTGCTCCAGCGGCTGCTGCCGCACGCCGGCGGAGCGGTCCGGGTGGGCATCACGGGGGTGCCCGGAGTGGGCAAGTCGACCTTCATCGACTCCTTCGGCACCATGCTGACCGGCCAGGGCCACCGGGTCGCGGTCCTGGCCGTCGACCCGACGTCCAGCCGGACGGGCGGCTCCATCCTGGGCGACAAGACCCGGATGGAGCGGCTGGCGGTCGACCCTGCCGCGTTCGTCCGGCCGTCCCCGACCTCGGGGACGCTGGGCGGGGTCGCCAAGGCCACCCGGGAGTCCATGGTGGTGATGGAGGCGGCCGGGTACGACGTGGTGCTGATCGAGACGGTCGGTGTCGGGCAGTCCGAGACGGCGGTGGCCGGGATGGTCGACACCTTCCTGCTCCTCAGCCTCGCACGGACCGGCGACCAGTTGCAGGGCATCAAGAAGGGCGTGCTGGAGCTGGCGGACGTCATCGCCGTCAACAAGGCCGACGGCCCGCACGAGACCGATGCGCGCGCTGCGGCCCGCGAACTCGCGGGTGCGCTACGGCTGTTGCAGGCCCCGGACGCGGCGTGGACGCCGCCGGTTCTGACGTGCAGCGGCCGCGACGGCGCCGGCCTGGACGTGCTGTGGGAGCGGTTGCAGCAGCACCGCAAGGTGCTGGACGCCACCGGCGCCCTGGCCGCCAAGCGCCGCGAGCAGCAGGTCGAGTGGACCTGGGCCATGGTCCACGACCAGCTCTACGCCCGCCTCCACGAAAACCCCGAAGTGCAGCAACTGGCCCCCGAGTTGGAGACTCAGGTCCGCGCCGGCACCCTCCCGGCGGGCTTGGCTGCCCAGCAGATCCTGGACGCCTTCTTCGGCTGACCCGGAGTGTGAAGGTCGAGCGCCGCGCCCCACCCCTGCGTGGGGCACGGCGCTTCGTCGGTTGCGGAGTACCTACTCGGCATCGCAGGTCGTGGCCTCGGATCCCGTCGCTTCCGTAGATCTCGTGCCAGTGCTCTCGCTCTTCCTGCCCGCCTCGACGGGGGCGTGGCGCCGCCGCTGAAGCTCATCGCGTTCAACGTCCGGGATCGTCATCGACTCGGCAAGCACGGCGGCGAGCGCGTCCACGTGAGTGTTGTCGATGTCAGCACGGAAGAGCCAGCGGATGCTCTCGTCGCGCGTGATGAGGTCGATCGCCAAGCGCGCGCTTCTGTCCTGCGTTGTCGCTGCTCGGACGTATCGCACCTGGTCGACCGGGATGTCCTGACGGATCTCGCCATGCTCGAGGAAGGCGTTCGTCCTGGCCGTGATGATGCGGCGATCCGTGACGGCTACCAGTGTCTTCGCCGCAGCCTTGTCCATCGCTGCCGCCAGCTTCTCCTTCGCTCCGCCGAGGATCGCGGAAATTGGGCCGAGGGCATCGAGCTGGTCGGAGAAGCCGAGGACACGCAGGGTTTCACCGTCCTCGAGGAACCATCGCAGGACGCGAAGGTACAGCCCGAGATCCAGCGGTTCGGGTGCGCAGACGACGCCCGGAGCCTCCAGCGGAGGGGCCGGCGGACGGAGGGCGTCGGCAAGAGGCACGATCGCCTCCAGCAGACGGGCGGAGATTTCGCGGGCTGCCTTCGAGTCCTTCCGCTTCCCCATCAGTGACTGTGACAGTGTGTCGCGTCCGGGGAGCTCGGCGATGGTTCGCAGCTCACGCGTCAGCGAGTGGACGAGGCCCGTCGTCTCGGCGAGAGCAGAGTCGAGCTCCGCGCGAGTGTCGCGCGCGATGACGTCGACGTACCGTGCCTCGACGGCGTCCTCGCGTCCAGCGGCGCTCGCCCTCCCGGCTCACCGAAGACGACGGCAATCCCTGGGAGCACCTCCGCCAGGACCGTCGATGCCGTCGTTGAGTCGATGTCCGAGTCGGATGTCGGTTTGTCGGCAACAGGTGAGCCGACGGTATTGCCCCGACCGTTCTCCTCAGGCTCGGCGGTCCCCGTCGAGTCCGAAGGGTCCTGCATGCGGTCTCCTCCCCGCAAGACGCGCAACGGCCGGACGTCGTCGGCGTTCATGGCCGAAGTCTACGGCTCGGCGTGTTCAGCGACGGATGGCCTTGCGGGTGCGGCGGGCGAGGCTGTGGGCGCGTTGGACGGCGACGAAGCTCTGCATGGAGTCGGCCAGGGTGAGCCGGTACTTGAGGCGCAACTGGGGGCTGAGGCCGGCCTGCGCCTCGGGGCCGATGGCCCGGAGGAGGCGGGTGACGTGCTGCTGGTAGGCGGCGCGGTAGGCGCGGTCGCCGTCGGGGACGGTCCAGAAGAACATCGGGATCTCCTCGACCAGGCAGTTGCGGTCGTAGGCCCGCAGGTGCTCGGCGAAGGCGGGCTCGGGGCGGGCGAGCAGCCACTCGCGGACGAGTTCCATGGAGCGGACGCGGTCGACCAGGCCGCGCGGGTCGGTCTTCTTCTGGGTGATGGACAGGTTGCCGTCCTCTCGCACGCGCCAGTGGTAGATCGGGTCGGCGAGTACGTCGACCCGCTCGGCGAGGAAGTGGTGGGGCACGCTGACCGGGGCGTCCTCGTACAGGATTCCCTCGGGGTACAGCAGGCCGGCCGCGTCGAAGAAGGAGCGCCGGTAGACCTTGTTCCAGGCGGTGCGGTCGGTGGCCAGGGCAGGCAGTTCGCTGACGTGGGTGCGCAGCCGGGTCTCGCGGAACGGGCGGCGGTGGGCGTGCGAGGGGCTGAGGCCGGTGGTGCGCAGCCGCAGGGCGTTGCCGGCGGCGAAGTCGGAGCCGGTGTCACCCAGGGTGCTGATCATCAGCTGGTAGGCGTGCGGCGGCAGGGTGTCGTCGCTGTCGACGAAGGCCAGGTACTCGGTTCCGGGGGTGAGGTGGCGCAAGCCGGTGTTGCGGGCGGCGCCGAGGCCCTGGTTCTCCTGCTGGACCAGCCGGAAGCGCCGGTCCCGGGCGGCGTACGCCTTGGCGATGGCCGGGCCGTCGTCGGTCGAGCCGTCGTCGACCATGACGCACTCGAAGTCCCCGAAGGTCTGCGCCGCGATCGAGTCCAGGCACTCCTGGAGGTAGCGCTCGACGTTGTGGATCGGGACGACGAGGGACAGACGCGGGGCCATCGGGCGCCCTTTCGCTCAGGAGCGGACGGGCCGGGAGGCCGTTGCCGGCCGGTCACCGGTGGTGGTCCGAGCGAGCGTAGGGAGGGCACGCGACCGGCAGGCGAACGGTGGGTGGCGTCCAGCCTGCGGCGGGGTGCATCGGCTGTGTCCGGCGTCAACTCCCGCGACGGACAACCCCGATGAGGGAAGGGAAGGGCCCCGGACCGCCCGACCGGTCCGGGGCCCTGCGTCACGCGACGCGTATCAGCGGATCAGCTGATCAGGCGCTCTTGACGGCCGCGAAGCGGTCCGACACGTCCTGCCAGTTGACGACGTCCCACAGGCGGGTGACGTAGTCCGGGCGGACGTTGCGGTACTGGAGGTAGTAGGCGTGCTCCCACGCGTCGAAGGCCAGCAGCGGGGTGGTGTTCTGGCCGACGTTGCCGTGGTGGTCGTAGACCTGCTCGACGATCAGGCGCTGACCGAGCGGCTCCCAGGACAGGATGCCCCAGCCGGAGCCCTGCACGCCGGTGGTGGCGTTGGTGAGCTGCTTCTTGAAGGCCTCGAAGCTGCCGAAGTGCTCGGTGATGGCGTCGGCCAGCTCACCCTCGGGGCGGTCGCCGCCCTCGGGCGAGAGGTTCTGCCAGAACAGCGAGTGCAGCACGTGGCCCGACAGGTGGAAGGCGAAGGTCTTCTGCAGGCCGACCAGGCCGCCGAACTGCTCCTTGTCGCGGGCCTCGGCCAGCTGGTCCAGGGTGTCGTTGGCGCCCTTGACGTACGCGGCGTGGTGCTTGGAGTGGTGCAGCTCCAGGATCTCGGCCGACATCGCCCGCTCCAGCGCGGAGTAGTCGTACGGCAGGTCGGGAAGCGTGTAGGTGCCCATCAGGACACGGCCCCTTTCGGCGGGTTGAACGGTGGTGATCGTGCCGGGACAACACTATTGCGTATCAGTTGCAAGAACGAAGCATGGGCTCCTGCTTATTCCTCACGCCCCGTCGGGCACAATGGTCACCGTTCCGCGTAATGACCGACAAGGGTGAGTGGCTGTGACAGGGTCGCCGGTGGTGCTGGGCATCGAGTCCTCCTGCGACGAAACCGGCGTGGGCCTGGTGCGCGACGGCGTGCTGCTCGGGCAGGCGGTGGCCTCGTCGATGGACGAACACGCCCGCTACGGCGGGGTGGTGCCCGAGATCGCCGCGCGGGCGCACGTGCACGCGATGGCGCCGGCGGTCCGGGAGGCCCTGGACCGGGCCGGGCTCACCCTGGAGGACGTCGGCGCGGTCGCGGTGACCACCGGCCCGGGGCTGGCCGGGGCCCTGCAGGTGGGCGTGGCCGCCGCCAAGGGGTACGCCTTCTCGCTCGGCGTCCCGCTGTACGGCGTGCACCACCTCGCCGGGCACGTCGCCGCCGCCACCCTGGACGGCGGGCCGCTGCCCGACCCCTGCGTGGTGCTCATCGTCTCCGGCGGCCACACCTCGCTGCTGCTGGTGCGCGACCTGGCCCGCGACCCGATCGTCCACCTCGGCGACACCCTGGACGACGCGGCCGGCGAGTGCTTCGACAAGGTCGCCCGGATCCTGGGGCTCCCCTACCCGGGCGGCCCGGCGATCGACCGCGCCGCACGTGACGGCGACCCGACGGCCGTCCGGCTGCCCCGGCCGCTGACCGGGCCGCAGGACGACCCGTACGCGTTCTCCTTCTCCGGCCTGAAGACCGCCGCCGCCCGCTGGGTCGAGGCGCAGCGCGAGCCGCACGTGCCGGACGCGGCGGCCGCGCTGCAGGAGGCGATCGCGGACGTGCTGACCCGCAAGGCGGTGCGGGCCTGCGTCGACCACGGGATCGGCACCCTGGTGGTGGTCGGCGGGGTCGCGGCCAACTCCCGGGTGCGGGCACTGGCCGAGCAGCGGTGCGCGGCGGCCGGGATCGTGCTGCGGGTGCCGCCGCTACGGCTGTGCACCGACAACGGCGCGATGGTGGCGGCGGTCGGTGACCTGCTGGTCCGCGCGGGCGCGGAGCCGGCCCCGGCCGACCTGTCGGTGGATCCGTCGGCGCCGCTGGAGTTCGCGGCGCTCACCCCCCGGCCGCTCGCACGGGCCTGACACTCGTACGGCTCCCAGGCCCGTACGGACCTGACGCTCATACGGTTCCGGGACCCACGCGGACCTGACACGCGTGCGGACCTGACAACGTTTCGGTCTCGCCGACCGGCAATCCGTTCCCGGCCCTTCCCTCCACGTTCTCCTGTGTGCCATTTTACATGTCACACAGCAAGGCCCGTGCGCCCCACGCAGCGCGGCCGCCCCCACCCACAACGGCCCCGGAGGCCCCCACAGATGCGTCCCTCCCGGATAGCGAAGGACAGCGCGCGCAGACTCCCTGCACTCGGCGCCGCCCTCTTCCTCGCCCTCGGCCTGTTCGCGCCGCAGGCGAGCGCCGCCGACACCGCCGCCGCGTCGGCCGGCAAGGCGACCGCGCCGGCCGGCAAGCCCGCCGCGCCGCGCACGATCCCCGTGCCCAAGTCCCCCGACACCCCCAAGGACGCCCGCCCGCTCGTCTCGGACCCGCAGGCCAAGGCCACCGCCCCGACGGCGGGCAGCACCGTCGGCGCCGCCAAGTCGGCGCGGGCGCTCACGGCCGCCTGCGACGTCTCCGCCTTCACCGGCAAGTCCGGTGCCGCGCTGGTCCAGCAGGTCAAGGCCTCCGGGCTCGACTGCGTCAACTCCCTGTTCCAGCTCACCGGCAACGACGCCAAGGGTGCCTTCAACGAGGCCCAGATGGTCACCGTCGCCAACGCCCTGCGCGACACCTCCGCCACCTACCCCGGTGACAACTCCACCTCGGCCGGGCAGCTGGTGCTCTTCCTGCGCGCCGGCTACTACGTCCAGTGGTACAACGCGGACGCCGTGGGCCCGTACGGCGACAGCCTCAAGACCGCCATCCGCGGTGCGCTGGACGCCTTCTACGCCGCCCCGCGCACCAGGGACATCAGCGACGCCAACGGCGCCACCCTCGCCGAGGCCGTCACCCTGATCGACAGCGCCCAGGAGAACGCCCGCTACACCGGCGTCGTCAAGCGGCTGCTGAACGACTACACCGGCAACTGGCCCGCCGCGATGACCACCGCGGTGGCCAACACGGAGACGGTCATCGAGCGCGGCTTCGACCTGCCGGAGTTCGTCACCGCCCTCCAGGCCGACCCCACCTTCGCCACCACCGTGTCGTCCTTCGTCACCCGCAACAGCAGCCTGATCAACGGCGGCGACCTGGTGACCAAGATCGGCATCCAGCTCGGCAACCTGGTCGCCAGCGACGCTCTGCGCCCCCAGGGCCGGCCGATCCTCAAGGACCTGATCAACCGCTACCCGCTGGTCGGCAACACCGGTCCGCTCACCATGAACCTGCTCTGGTTCACGGAGAAGAAGGACGAGGGCAACTGTTCCCTCTACGGCACCTGTGACGTGCCGGCCAAGCTCGTCCCGCTGGTGCTCACCGTCGACCACACCTGCAACGCCAACCTGCGCATCCGCGCCCAGGACATGACCGCGCAGCAGCTCGCCGACACCTGCACCAGCCTGATCAACCAGGACGCGTTCTTCCACAAGATCGTCAAGGACAACGGTCCGGTCGCCAACGACAACAACACCAACCTCGAGGTCGTCGTCTTCGACGACTACTACAACTACAGCCTGTACGCCTGGGAGATGTACAAGATCGAGGTCGACAACGGCGGCATGTACGAGGAGGGCAACCCGGCCACGGTCGGCAACCAGGCCCGCTTCATCGCCCACGAGGCCTCCTGGCTGCGCCCCGAGTTCCAGATCTGGAACCTCAACCACGAGTACACCCACTACCTCGACGGCCGCTACGACATGTACGGCGACTTCGAGGCCGGCATGACCACCCCGACCATCTGGTGGGTCGAGGGCCTCGCCGAGTACGTCTCCTACAGCTACCGCGGCGCCCACTACGACGACGCGATCGCCCAGGCCGGCAAGGGCACCTACGCCCTGAGCACCCTGTTCGACACCACCTACGAGAACTCGAACTCCACCCGGACCTACAACTGGGGCTACCTGGCCGTCCGCTACATGCTCCAGTCGCACCCGGACGACGTCAACGCGGTGCTCGCCAAGTACCGCGCCGGCGACTGGAACGGCGCCCGCACCATCCTGAAGACCACCATCGGCACCAAGTACGACGCCGACTTCGCCACCTGGCTGAAGGCCTGCGCCGCCGACAACTGCGGCTCGCTGCCCACCGAGCAGCCCAAGGCCCCGCTCTGCACCTCCGCCGACACCCGGCAGTACGACAAGAACTGCCGCCGGGACAACGTCGCCGCCACCACCGGGAACTACAGCTACAACTTCCTGTACCTGCCTGCCGGTGTGAAGCAGCTGACCGTCACCACCAGCGGCGGCACCGGCAACGCCGACCTGTACTACAACGGCGGCGCCTGGGCCACCACCGGCTCGTACCTGGCCAAGTCCACCACCGGCGGCAACGGTGAGACCCTCACCATCAACAACCCGCCGTCCGGCTGGGTGTACTTCAGCCTCTACGCGCAGCAGGGCTTCGACGGCGTGACGGTCACCACGACCTACAACTGATCACATGACCGGCAACTGACCGACCGCGCCGTACCCGTCGTACGCGCAGCAGGGCCCCGCGGCATCGCGGGGCCCTTTCGCGTTCCCGTTCCGGGCCCCCACCGTGGATTTCCAGGGGTTATAACGATTCGACCACCGAATAAGCCGCTAACAAGGCAAAGAGATCGCATAATTCTCTGCCGACGGGGTGTCCGAGCGGCGAACCTTCGGTTATGGTCCATGACAGATGAACCCGTTCGGCCCCCGGCGACGGAATGTCGAACATCCCCGACGGCCCGGGTGCGGCATTCTCGCCGCTCCCGAAAACCCCCGGAATGGAGAGTAGTCATGAAGATGATCAAGGCGCTCGTCAAGAAGTTCAAGAAGGACGAGGACCTCGCGAACCACGCGTGGATTCTGCACGTCATCTGACGTGCTCAGCCGCCGGCGGGGGCTTGGGTCGGCCACGCCCCCGCCGGCGCGGCGACCTGCCCGGACCTCCTCGGGCGGCGCCGCTCCGACAACATTTCCCCGCCATTTCGAAATGGAGACCGGATTCCCGTGGAAGAAATGGCTCCGACAAAGTCTCGCAGCCATTCCATCGTGTTCGCGCCGAGAATTCAGGAGCTACTGGACAGGGACGAGAAGGTGTTCCGGATCGACCCGACCAAGGTCGGTGTCGCGGACTCCCGGCTGATGGCCGAAATCGTCGCCGCACGCCCCGTTCTTTCCAGCGAGCGATCGGTCTACAAACCCGCCGCCGGCTCCGACATCCCCCACGACAGCGCGACCAGGACCATCCGCGCACTGGGGCGGGACGCCATGGCGGGCATCCGGAAGCCACCGCCCCCGGCCCGCGGGATGGCCGGCCCCTGGCCCTACGCCGGCACCTCCCACCTGCGCCGCTGGCTGTTCTCCACCGACCCGCTGCCGGTCTCCCTGCTGTCGAAGCGCGGCGTCACCCGCTCCGACACCCTCTCCCGGCTCGTCGACCGCGCCGTCACCCGCTGGCCCGGTTCCGCCGGCCAGGACGGGTGCACCGCACTGGCCGGGCTGATCCGCGGCGCCGACGACCCGGTGGAGCGCAAGCAGGCCATCGCGATGTACCGGCGGGCGACGGCCACCCTCTGCGACGGCGTGGCCGCACTGACCGGCAACGCGCTGTGGCTCATGGGCCCGGAGCGGGACCGGCCGGAGAACCGCGCGAACCTCACCGCGGTCCTCTGGGAGACGCTGCGGCTGCTCCCGCCCGCCTGGATGCTGTACCGCAACGGCGGCGCGGCGTACACCGAACTGCACCCCGAGATCCGGCCCGAGGACGACGTCGCGCTGTTCCCGCTGCTGATGCACCGACACCCCGACTACTGGTCCGACCCGCTGGAGTTCCGCCCCGAGCGCTGGGACGGCGTCGCGGACCCGGAGAAGGCGCCCGCGTTCATGCCGTTCGGTTTCGACGGCGCCCGCTGCTGGGCCAAGCACCTGGTCGTACCGCTGGCCGAGCGCCTGCTGACCGTCGCCCTGGACAACCGGCTGGTCGTCCGCAGCCCGCAGCAGGAGGCGCAGGTTCCGCTGCGCTCCCTGCTCTCCGTACGGTTCACGGCGCAGGTCGGAACCTGACGCCTCGACGCCCCGGAACACCCCTGACACCACGGGACACACACCATGGAATCGCCCACACTGGCCGACTGGGTCGGCGACGTCCGGAGCTTCACCGGCCGCCAGTGGCAGCGCGAGCCCGCGCTCTTCACCCCGGAGGCCCTCGCCCCGCCGTTCGACCTCGACGAGCTGGACGCCGCCTTCGACAGCGGCCTGCTGCGCACCCCCTACCTGGAGATGGTCCGCTCCGACAAGGTCACCATCCCGCCCGAGTCCTTCACCACCTCGCGCGTGGTCAACGGCACGACGCACCACGGCTTCGCGGACCGCGCGAAGGTGCTCGCCCTGCTGCGCCGCGGGGCGACGCTGCTGCTGCGCTGCGTCGACCAGTGGCACCGCCCGACCGGCGAGGTGGTGGCCCGGCTGTCCGAGGAACTGGACCGGCGGGTGGAGGCCTTCTTCTTCGTCACCCCGGCCGGCGGCCAGGGCCTCGCGGTGCACCGCGACGACGCCGACGTGTTCGTCCTCCAGGCCGCCGGGCGCAAGACCTGGTACGTCCACGACGCACCGGCGGCGGCGGACTGGCGGCTCGGCGAACTCCCGGACGACGAACGCTCCCCGCTGCGGCTGCACGGCGTCCTCGAACCCGGCGGTGTGCTCTACGTCCCGCGCGGCTTCGCGCACCGCGCGGTCGGCGCCGGGGGCCTGTCCGCCCACCTGTCGCTGACCGTCCGCGACCTCTCCGTCCAGGACCTGCGCGGAGCCCTGGAACGGCAGTTGACCGAAGACCTCGGCCTGCCCGCGCGCCCGCTCGGCGAGGCCGCGATCAACGACGCCTGCGCCGCCCTGCTCGACCACGCCCGGGCGAGGCTGGAGGCGCTCCGGCCGGAGGACCTCCTGCACGCCGCGCGAGCCGCCCGGGTCGGCCCGCCGATCGCCCCTGCTCCGCCGCAGACCCTCGCCGAGGCGGCCCGGTCCTGGGAGTCCGGTGCGCCCGCCGCCGGCCCCTCCGGGCCGCCCTCCCTCGGCCGCACCTGGCGCAAGCTGCGCGGCGCGGCGCGCGTCAGGGCCTGACGGACCATCGGGTTCGCCCCCGTCGCAATGTGCCACAAATCCTGCACGGAGGCGCCGAGTTGGTGACCGTCGAGCACCGGGGGTCTGCGATGCCCGTTTCCCGGGAGGCAGTAAGGCAGACTGCTCGACATTCGATCCGATGATCAGATGGACATGCCAGCCAAGCCCGTCCTGCCGGACACGGCCGCCGCCCGGGCGATCGGGCCCGAGACCGCGGTGGAAGCCCGCTGGGAAAGCTCGTCCTGAACTGGGAGGGGCTCGCACGGGAGCACGAGCACGGCCCCGGCAGCCACAACGACGGCCTGGTCCGCCTGCTCAGGGCCGCCCGCGCCGAACCCCGGCTGCGCCGGCTGTTTCCCTGGACCAGCCACTACAACCTGCACTTCAGCCTGTCGACCACGCAGCCCTGGGCCGACCAGGGCCTCCCGAACGCCCATCCTCAGGAAGGCGGCAGCTACCTCGTCGGCCGGTGGCACGAATCCGGCGAGCGCGTCACCGCGGCCACCCCGGAGGAGGCCGTCGCCCTGCTGGTCGAGCGCCTCCCGGCGGATCTCGGACCGGTGTTCAACCGCCCTGAGGACGAGACCTCCTGAGACCGCCGCGGTGGCAGCCGCCTGCGCCGCGCGCCACGATGGAAGCCCGGCCACCACCGGCCCCGGCCCGATCGGAGTGCGATGAGCGACCAGCACAACGTCGTCCTGCTGACCTTCCCCGACACCGCGGCCTGGCGCCCGGCCTTCGACGAGGCGCAGCGCCTGCCGGGCCTGCGGTTCGCGGCGGCCCTGGAGCGCAGCGCCGACGGCCTGCTGGAGGCGAAGGACACCTTCGGCCGGGGCGCGGGCGTGGCGACCGTCGGCTCGGGCCTGCTGGGCGGCCTGGTGGGGCTGCTGGGCGGGCCGATGGGCGCGTTCCTCGGCTTCGCGGCGGGCGCGGCGCTGGGCAGCGCGGCCGAGGAGCACTACGCGAGCGAGGCCGGCGCCGCACTGATCGTGATCTCGCCCCGGGTGCCGGATGGCGGGTCGCTGCTGGCCCTGGAGGTGCGGGAGGCCTCGCCGGCCCCGGCGGACGAGCTGGCCGCCCGGCACGGGGCGTCGGTCGAGCGGATCGACGAGCACACCTTCACCGAGCAGGTCCGGGCGGCCGAGAAACGTGCGGAGGAGCAGACGGACCAGGGCTCCTGAGCCCACGCGGGGCGGGCGGGGTGTGCGCCCGCCCCGCCCGCCCGCGCAGGCCCCGCCGCCGTCACTCCGCCCGCAGCGCGTCCACCGCCCGCGCCCGCGCCGCCCGTACGGCCGGGAGCAGGGCGCCGAGCAGGGCGATCAGCACGCCGCCGAGGCCGAGCAGGACCAGCACCGGGGTGCCGAAGACGTCCAGCGCGGAGGCCGGGAAGTTCAGCCCGGCACTGTGGCCCATCGCGGGCACCGTCACACCGTGCAGCAGCAGGCCCACCGGCAGGCCGATCGCGCCGCCGACGGCCCCGACCACGAGCACCGAGGCGAGCACCACGCCCACGGTCTGCGCCGGGGTCATGCCGAGCGCCTTGGTGACGCCCATGTCCCGGGTGCGCTCGCGGATCTCCAGGACGACGGTGTTGAACACCCCGAGCCCGGCGACCACGAGCAGCAGCACGGTCAGGGTGGCGGTGAGCGAGTTCAGCGCGGCGATCGAGTCGCTGGAGCCGTGCGGCCCCCCGGTGTCGGCGGTCATGTGCGCCGGGGCGAGCGCGGCGGTGACGGCGGTGGCGTACCCGGCGCGGTCGGCGCCCGGCTTCAGCCTGACGGTCCAGAAGTCCGGCCTCGGGGCCGTTCCGGGCGGGTAGCCGGCGGCGTCGGTGAACAGCTCGTTGGTCTGCATGTGCGGGTCGAAGACCTCGCCGACGATCCGGACGGTGACCGCCCGGCCGTGGGTCGTGAAGGTCACCTGGTCGCCGAGCCCGACCGAGGCCTCGGTGAGGAAGGTGGCCGGGGCGACGGCCTCGCCCGGGCCCCGGTACCAGCGCCCGGTGACCATCTTGTAGCCCGCCCAGGACGAGTCACCGTCGAAGGCGGTCACCGTGGTGCTGCCCGCCACCCCGGGGACGGTGACGTCCTCGGTGCCGGCGCCGAAGTACGCGGCGGTGCCCGGCTGGGCGTCCAGCGCGGCGGTGACGACGGCCCGGTCGGCCGGGACGGGCCTGGCCACCGGCATCGCCCCGGGCGGGCCGTCCGGGCGCATCGGGTACACCACGAGATCCCCGGCGTCGCGCGTCTTCGCCCCCTGCACCCAGCTCATCGTCCCGCCCATGCCCACCGCGAAGACGGCGGCCGCCGTGCCGAACAGCACCGCCGCGAGCATTCCGGCCGCGCGGGCCGGGCGGCCGAAGGGCTGGGCGAGGCCCAGGCTCAGCGGCCGGGGCAGCGGCAGCCGGGCGGCCAGCGCGGCGGCTCGGCGGGCGACCGCGTCGCGTCGGCTGCCGCCCGCCGTACGGCCGACGGCGAGCGCGTCCACGGTGCGCAGCCGGCCGGCCCGGGCGGCGGCCGCCCAGGCGACCAGCGCGACGGCGGTCAGGGTGCCGCCGGCCACCGCGACGTCCACCCAGGGGGCGAGGCCGGAGGTGGTGGTGCCGTAGAGCGAGCCGGTGGTGGCGAGCACCGGGATGGTCAGCGCGTTGCCGGCGACGACCCCGAGCAGGGTGCCGACGGTGGCCGGGATCAGCGCCTGGGCGACGTACGCCCGCACCACCTGGGCGGGGGTGCAGCCGAGCGCCTTGAGCACGCCGATCCGCCGGGTGGCGGTGCCGACCGCGCCGGCCACCACGTTCCCCGCCACCAGCACCGACATCGCCATCCCGAGCAGGCCGAAGGCGACCATGAAGGGCAGGAACAGCGCGGTGTTGCGGTCCGAGCCCTGCTTGGCGGTGAGCCAGGACTGGGCGCCGGTGAGCGACCCGGCGGGGGCGGTGGCCGCGACGGCGGCCCGGTCGGTGTCCATCGCGGCGGTGCTGCCGGCGTCGGCGAACCGGTAGAGCATCTCGTAGCCGGGGGTGCTGCCGGGCGCCGTCAGCGCGGTCAGGGCGTCGGGCGTCACCCAGGCGTCGGCGGTGCGGCTGACGGACCGGGCGAAGCCGACGACGGTGAGTGTCGGCGCGCCCGGCAGGGCGGGCAGGCGCAGCGTTTCGCCGATCTCGCTGACCGGGCTGCCGTACGCGGTGGCCAGCACCACCTCGCCCGGCCCGTTCGGCCAACTACCGCGCAGCAGCTCGACGTTGTCGACTCCTCCAGCGGGATCGGCGCGGCCGGCCACCGACATCGGTTCCATCGCCGCCCCGACCGGGACGTTCGCCCCGGGGCCGGGCTCGGGGTCGACGATGACGGTGCGGAAGGGGCCCGCGGCGGCCGTCACCCCGGGGGCGTGCGCAGTGGCGGCGAGCTGGTCGGCGCCCGCCCGGGTGCCGTCGAAGCGCGCGGTGAGGTGGGCGCCGCGCTGGCCGTCGAAGGCCCGGTCGAAGGGGTCCTGGGAGGCGACCAGCAGCGAGCCGCCGAGGACGGAGCAGGTGGTGGCCACCAGCGCAGCGAGTCCGACCGCGACGGTCTGCGTCCGACGCCTGCGCACCCCTGCCCGCACCACCCTCCCGAGCGCGGTCATGCCGCCACCGCCGAGTCCGCCTCGACCCGGCCGTCCCGCATCCGGACCGTGCGGGTGGCGCAGTCCTCGGCCAGCGTCAGGTCGTGGGTGACGATCAGGACGGTCTGCCCGTCCTCGTGCAGTTCGCGGAACAGCTCCTTGACGTCCTCGCCGGAGGCGGAGTCCAGCGCACCGGTCGGTTCGTCCGCCAGCAGCAGCGTCGGCCGGTTCATCAACGCCCGCGCCACCGCGACGCGTTGGCGCTCGCCGCCGGAGAGCCGGCCCGGGTGGGCGCGGGCGTGCCGGTCGATGCCGAGCGATTCCAGCAGCTCGCCGGCCCGGCGCCGGGCCTCGGCGCGCGGGACGCCGGCCAGTTCGCCGGCCAGCACCACGTTGTCGGCCACGGAGAGGTCGTCCAGCAGATTGAAGAACTGGAACACCATGCCGATGGTGCCGCGCCGGTAGCGGGCCGAGGCCGCCTCGCCGAGCCGGTCCACCCGCACCCCGGCGACGGTGACCGTCCCGGCACTCGGCCGGTCGAGCCCCGCGACCAGGTTCAGCAAGGTGGACTTCCCGCTGCCGGAGGGGCCGAGCACGGCCACCGACTCCCCCGCCCGCACGCTCAGCGTGACCCCGTCCAGCGCCGCCCGGGCACCCTCGTAGCGGCGGCTCACCCCGCTCAGTTCGATCACCGGTTCGCTGCTCATGACCCCACTCCTCGTCGCTACCTGCCTGGTGACGGGGACGAAGGTACGAACGGGCGGCCAGCTCCCGCATCCGCCGCCCGCGGCACGTTCCGTACCGCGTCGGGCGGACGGCCGCCGACGTCATCCTTCCGATGTAGTCGCCGGGTGTACCGGCTGCCCGCCACCCGCGGGGCTGTCCCGAGGGGCTCCCGACCCCCACAATGTCCCGGTGATCAACCATCCGACGGTGCACCGGCTGCGCGCGGCAGCGGCAAGGCTGAGCGGCAGCCCGGGCGCGGCTCCCCCGCCCCGGCCGACCCGGCGCGGCCGGGCCTTCGACGTGGCCCTCGCACTCTTCCTCGCCCTCACCAGTGGGCGCTACGCCACCATCGCGGGCGGCCCGCACGAGACGACCCTGCCCTGGCTGCTGCTGGCGGTGCCGCTCGTTCCGCTGCCACTGGTGCTGCGCCGCCGCTTCCCCCTGGCGGTGCTGTGGACGGTGCTGCCGGGCGCTCTGCTGGTCCGGCACCAGTCACAGGACATCGCGTACTCGGCGGGCGTGGCGGTGATGGTCGCCGCGTACAGCGCGGCCGCTTACGGGCGCCGCGGGACGGCCCTGCTGCTGAGCCTGCCGGCCGCGACCGTCGCGCTCGTGGTGCTCTTCGCCGCGGCCAAGCTGCCGCACTTCCCCAACGGGGTGATCGCCGTCCTGGTCATGGTGCCGGTGTTCGCGGTCGCCTACGAACTGCGGATGTGGCGCCGCCGGGTGGACGAGGGGCGCGAACGGCTCTCCGTCCTGGAGCGCGAGCAGCTGGCCGCGCTGCAGCGCGCGGTCGAGCTGGAACGGGCGCGCATCGCCCGGGAGTTGCACGATGTCGTCACCCACAACGTGAGCATGATGACGATCCAGGCCGGGGCCGCCCGCAAGATCCTGGACACCGCCCCGGACAAGGCCCGTACGGCGATGGCCGCGGTGGAGTCCGGCGGCCGCGCGGCGATGACCGAACTTCGCCACGTGATGGGCCTGTTGACCATCGACTCGGAGACCGGCGACGCCCCGGCCGCCGAGGCCGACCTCAGTCCGCAGCCGGGCCTCGGCCGTCTGGACGCGCTGGTCCAGGGCGTCCGTCAGGCCGGGCTGCCGGTCGAACTGAGCGTCCGCGGCGAGCGCCGGCCCGTCCCGCCCGGGGTCGAGCTGGCCGCCTACCGGGTCGTCCAGGAGGCGCTCACCAACACCGTCAAGCACGCGGGCGGCGCGGACGCCGCGGTCACCGTCGAGTACGCCCCCGGGCAGCTGCGGGTGGAGGTCACCGACACCGGTGGCCGCCCCACCGGCGCCGCCGCGACCGGCAACGGACGCGGCCTGCTCGGCCTGCGCGAACGCCTCGCCGTCTACGGCGGCACCCTGCACACCGGCCCCCGGCCGCGCGGCGGTTACCGCGTCACGGCCCTGATCCCCCTGGAGAGTTCATGAGCGAGCAGCCGCTGCGGGTGGTGGTCGCCGACGACCAGGCCCTGGTCCGCACCGGGTTCCGGCTGATCCTGGAGTCGGAGGGCATCGAGGTGGTGGCGGAGGCCGAGGACGGCGAGCAGGCCGTCGCCGCCGTCCGGCGCAGCAGGCCGGACGTGGTGCTGATGGACATCCGGATGCCCGGCCTGGACGGGCTGGAGGCCGCCCGCCGGATCCTGGCGGACCGCGTGCAGGAGCCGCCGCGGATCATCATGCTGACCACCTTCGACCTCGACCACTACGTCTACGCGGCGATGGCCGCCGGCGCCAGCGGCTTCCTGCTGAAGGACGTCACCCCGGAGCACCTGGCCGCCGCCGTCCGGCTGGTCCGCACCGGGGACGCGCTGCTCGCCCCCGCGATCACCCGTCGGCTGGTCGAGCGCTTCGCCCGCCCGGACGATCCGGCCGCCGCCGTCGCCCCGCACCGGGAGCTGGGCACCCTCACCCCGCGCGAGCTGGAGGTGATGGCACTGCTCGCCCGCGGCCTCAGCAACGCCGAACTCGCCGCCCGGCTGCGGCTGTCCGAGGCGACGGTGAAGACGCACGTGGCCCGGATCCTCGGCAAGCTGGGCCTGCGGGACCGGGCCCAGGTGGTGGTCGCGGCGTACGAGACCGGGCTGGTCAGCGTCGGGTCGGTAGCCGACCCGGCCGCGGGCCGGTGACACGCGGCGGGAGCCCTGGGGCCGGCCCCGGGCTCCCGCCGCGTCATCCGCGGGTGCGGATCAGACGAGGTCGAAGCGGTCCGCGTTCATGACCTTGACCCAGGCCGCGACGAAGTCCTCGACGAACCTCTCCTTGGCGTCGTCGCTCGCGTACACCTCGGCGACGGCCCGCAGTTCGGCGTTCGAGCCGAAGACCAGGTCGGCGCGGGTGCCGGTCCACCGGACCCGGCCCGAGTCGTCCCGGCCCTCGAAGGTGTGCTCGTCCTCCGAGGTGGCCTTCCAACTGGTGTCCAGGTCCAGCAGGTTGACGAAGTAGTCGTTCGTCAGCACGCCCGGGGCCTCGGTGAGCACCCCGTGCGTGGACCCGCCGTGGTTGGCGCCCAGCACGCGCAGGCCGCCGACCAGCACGGTCAGTTCGGGCGCGCTGAGGCCCAGCAGGTTGGCCTTGTCGAGCAGCAGGTACTCGGCCGGCAGCCGGTTGCCCTTGCCGACCCAGTTGCGGAAGCCGTCCGCCTTGGGCTCCATCGCGGCGAAGGACTCGGTGTCGGTCAGCTCCTGCGGCGCGTCCACCCGGCCGGGCGCGAACGGCACCTCGACGGCCACCCCGGCCGCCTTGGCGGCCTGCTCGATGCCGACGCCGCCGGCCAGCACCACCAGGTCCGCGATCGAGACCTGCTTGTCGCCCGCCTGTGCGTTGAACTCCTGCTGCACGCCTTCCAGGGCGCGCAGCACGGAGGCCAGCCGGTCGGGCTCGTTGACCTCCCAGCCGGCCTGCGGCTGGAGCCGGATGCGGCCGCCGTTGGCGCCGCCGCGCTTGTCGCTGGAACGGTAGGAGGAGGCGGCCGCCCAGGCGGTGGAGACCAGCTCGGACACCGGCACGCCGGTGGCGGCGATCCGCCGCTTGAGGTCGGCGACGTCGGCCGCGCCGATCTGCTGGTACGTGACCGCAGGCAGCGGGTCCTGCCAGAGCAGGTGCTCGCCGGGGACCTCGGGGCCGAGGTAGCGGACCACCGGGCCCATGTCACGGTGGGTCAGCTTGTACCAGGCGCGGGCGAAGGCGTCGGCGAACTCCTCCGGGTTCTCCAGGAAGCGCCGGGAGATCGGCTCGTAGACCGGGTCGAAGCGCAGCGACAGGTCGGTGGTGAGCATGATCGGCACGTGCCGCTTGCCCGCGTCGTGCGCGTCCGGCACGGTGCCCTCGCCGGCGCCGTCCTTGGGCTTGTACTGCCACGCGCCGGCCGGGCTCTTGGTGAGCTCCCACTCGTAGCCGAACAGCGTCTCGAAGAAGCTGTTGTCCCAGGTGATCGGGGTGGGCGTCCAGGTGCCCTCCAGACCGCTGGTGATCGCGTCGCCGCCGACGCCGGTGCCGAAGGCGCTCCTCCAGCCGAGGCCCTGCTGTTCGATCGGGGCGTCCTCGGGGGCCGGGCCGACGTTGTCGGCCGGGCCGGCGCCGTGGGTCTTGCCGAAGGTGTGGCCGCCGGCGATCAGCGCGACGGTCTCCTCGTCGTTCATCGCCATCCGGTAGAAGGTCTCGCGGATGTCGCGGGCGGCGGCGATCGGGTCCGGGTTGCCGTTGGGGCCCTCGGGGTTGACGTAGATCAGGCCCATCTGGACGGCGGCCAGCGGGTTCTCCAGCTCGCGGTCGCCGGTGTAGCGCTCGTCGCCGAGCCAGGTGGTCTCGGGGCCCCAGTAGACGTCCTCGTCCGGCTCCCATTCGTCGACCCGGCCGCCGCCGAAGCCGAAGGTCCGGAAGCCCATGCCCTCCAGGGCCACGTTGCCGGACAGGATGATCAGGTCGGCCCAGGACAGGGCGCGCCCGTACTTCTTCTTCACCGGCCACAGCAGGCGGCGGGCCTTGTCCAGGCTGGCGTTGTCGGGCCAGCTGTTCAGCGGGGCGAAGCGCTGCTGGCCGCCGCCGGCGCCGCCGCGGCCGTCGCTGATCCGGTAGGTGCCGGCGCTGTGCCAGGCCATCCGGATGATGAAGGGGCCGTAGTAGCCGAAGTCGGCCGGCCACCATTCCTTCGAGGTCGAGAGGACCTCCTGGATGTCCCGCTTGACGGCCGGGAGGTCGAGGGCCCTGAAGGCCGCGGCGTAGTCGAAATCCGCACCGAGCGGATTGGCGACGGCCGGGTTCTTCGCAAGGATCTTGAGATTGAGCCGTTCCGGCCACCACTGGCGGTTTCCGCCGCCCTGGGTGGGGTGCGGCGCACGCCCGTGGTTCACCGGGCAGCCCTCCGCCTTCGCCTCTACGCCGGTTGCATCGTGGATGTCAGACATGGGAATCCTTCCCTCACAAGGCGGATCACGGTGTCTTCTTCTGCTACCTACGGCACCTACTGCTGCTGTCTGGTCCTAGCGCGCCACGTGTTGCCATTGCTCGCCGCTGCGTACGGCAGCGACGGGAGTCACGTGCTGCTGCTACCCAGGCTAGCGCCGGAGCCGATCCTACGATGGACGGAATCCAAGTCAAGAAAGACACCAAGGCCATATCCGATCGGGATCCGGAGGACGCCGGAGGCGAATTGGTAAACTCCGATCCTCCCCTTGACCTGAATAGGTGAACCGATATGAGTGACCTGCTGGAGCGGCTGCGCGGGCGCGGCTGGCGCCTCACGTCCCAGCGGCGTGTCGTGGCCGAGGTCCTGGACGGCGAGCACGTGCACCTGACCGCCGACGAGGTGCACGCCCGGGCGGCCGAGCGCCTTCCGGAGATCTCCCGGGCGACGGTCTACAACACCCTCGGCGAACTGGTCACCCTGGGCGAGGTGGTCGAGGTGTCCACCGACGGGCGCGCCAAGCGTTACGACCCGAATGCGCACCGCCCGCACCAGCACCTGATCTGCACCGGCTGCGGCGCCATTCGCGACGTCCACCCGCAGGGCAACCCGCTCGCCGACCTCCCGGCCGAGCAGCGCTTCGGGTTCGCCGTGTCGCAGGCGGAGGTCACCTACCGGGGGCTGTGCCCGGACTGCACGGGCTGATCGCGTCGCGGGCTCGACTCCGTCGGCGGGCGGCAGTGGCTGGTATGCCGTGATGATTGACGTATGTGGGTACAGGCGGATCACGGACCGGATGACGCCCGCCACCGGAGCGTGCGGTGAGGCTCCCGGGCCGTGGCGGGGCCGCCCGGCCCCGTGCGACGGAGCCGGGCGGGACGGAGCCGCGGGTGCCCGCCCCGCCGGCATGGATACGCTGGCTGCCGGCCATCTACGTCGCGGTCATCCTCGCGCTGGAACCGATCACTCCCGTGCAGTGGCCGGTGAGCTTTCTGCTCATCGCCCTGCCCGTCGTCGCCGCCTACGCCCACGGTCCCGCCTTCGTCGCCGCCATCACGGTCTTCGCCGTGATCTTCGAAGGCATCCTGGCGGGCACTCCGTGCTGTGCGGGCCGCGCCGTGGGCTATCTGTGGGACCGCCACTACGTGGCCACCTACTTCTCCACGGCACTGGTCGGGGTGCTGGGCGCCCTTCTGGCCGCCCACCGAACGCGCCGGGAGCGCACCCTGGCCACCGTGCGCTCGGTGGCCGAGACGGCGCAGCGCGTGCTGCTGCGTCCGGTCCCCCACCTCCTGGGCCGCATCAGCATCGAAACCTTGTACCTGTCGGCAGCTGCGGAGGCCCGGATCGGCGGCGACCTCTTCGAGGCGATGAGCACCGCGCACGGTGTGCGCCTGCTGATAGGCGACGTCCGGGGCAAGGGCCTGCTCGCGGTGGAGACGGCCGCGGCGATGCTGGCCGCCTTCCGCGAGGCCGCCTACGACGAGCCCGATCTGCCCGCGATAGCGCGCAGACTGGAGAGGAGCATGAGCCGCCGAGCCGCCCAGCTCCCCGGCAGCGAGGAACGCTTCATCACCACCGTGCTCGCCGAGATTCCCGGCGACGAGCCCGTGGTCCGCATCGTCAACTGCGGTCACCCCCCGCCCCTGCTCATCGACCAGGGCCGGGTCAGCGAACTGGCCCCGCGTGATCCGTCTCCGCCTCTCAACCTCGGTGTGCTGCTCGGCGGCGACTACCACGTCGACGTGGAGCCGTTCCGCCCGGGCGACCAACTGCTGCTGTACACCGACGGCGTGACCGAGACCCGCGACCGCACCGGAGCCTTCTACCCGCTCACCCAGCGTGTCCGCGGATGGACCGCCCTGCCGCCACGCGAGCTCTTGAACCGCCTGCACCGGGACCTGATCGCGTACAGCGACGCCGCCCTCGACGACGACATCGCCGTGCTCGTCGCGCAACGGCTCCCCGACGGGGAGGAGCCGGCCCACACACCGGGCCCGCCCGGGGCGAGTTGAAGGGCAGGCCCGGCGGCAGCCCCTCACCGACGACCGCACTGACGCGCAATGATCACATGGGCTCCGTCGGCACCGCCCTCGCTACCTGCCCCAGATCGTCCGGTACGCCTGGCGGTAGCCCGACGGGTCCCAGGAGGTTGCTCCGCCGCTGTTGGCGGCCGTGGTGATGTGGACCGGGCCGACGTAGCCGCTGGCGGGCTGGTGGGAGAAGGCACGGTTGAACTCGTCGACGATCTGCCAGCCCTGCTCGGTGAGGGGCTCGGGGACGGTGGCGGCCTGGAACTGCCTGCTGTCGATGCGCTGGAAGGCCGAGGGGTCGCCGTCGCCCGCGCCGATGTTGTACGGGGCGCCGCTGCCGGGCCGGCCGGCCGCGCGCAGGGCGGGCGCGGCATCGGCGAAGTACAGGTCGTTGATGGCGACGGAGTGCGTCCACCGGCCCTGGAAGCGGGCGAGGAGGGCGGAGACCTCCTGGGGGGTGCGGACGGTTGCGTCCGGGATGGGGATGTTCTCGGAGGCCAGAAGGCTCACGCCGGGGCAGGTGGCGAGTTCGCCCTTGATCAGTTGGGACTTGTTCTTGGCGAACGGGATCGAGTCGTCGGTGAAGACGACGACTCCGGCGTTGCCGTTGGACTCCGCGATGACCCAGTCCGCGCTGAGCCGCGCGACGTCCCCGACGCTGGTGGTGATGTTGCTGAAGAGCGGGGGGTTCGTGCTCGGCCCGGGGGCCTCGACCGCGTGCCAGCCGATGAGCGGGATGTGTGCCGTGTCGGCCTGCGCGACCTGTTGCGAGGTCAGGCCCGGGTCGAAGCCACCGATGACGATGCCCGAGGGCTGGAGGTTCACCGCCTGGCCGAGCGCCGCCTGGATGCCGGCGGGCGTGCCCTGTCCGTCGATCACCCGCACGCTCCAGCCGATGACCGTCGCGGCTTCGATGACGCCCCTGGCGACGCCCGCCACACCGGGGTTGGTCATGGTCTGGGCGACGTAGACGATGGTCCTGCCGGGAACCGCCCCGGGGCCGCTGGTGGGGCCGTTCCACGGGGCGTCGGCCTGCTCGGCCTGCTGGACGTCCGCCTTCGCCCGGGCGAGGGTGGCCGGGCAGCCGGCCCCCGACGGCCCTGCGACAGGGGCCCCGGTCCCGGTCGACACGCCGCGCTCGCATCCGTCCAGGGCGCTGCCTGCCATGACCAGCACGACTGCCGCCAGCACAGTCGCGGCACGGCGCTTCACGGCGTGTCCCGGGAGGAGGCCACGTCCGTCGACGGCGGCGTGAGCGAACCACGGGTCTCGGCGCCACCGGCGCGCAGCCGGCGGCGTGCGGAGTAGCCGGCCAGGCCGACGGCGAGGAGCAGTGTCGCGCCGTTGAACAGCGGCACGGCCCAGAAGTCGGCGCCGAGCTGGCCGATACCGGCCAGGCCGATGGCGAGGACGGCGACGGCGACCACGGTGCCCAGGCTGTTGGCGCGTCCGGGTTTGATGGCGGTGGAGCCGAGCAGCGCGCCGACGAACGCGGGCAACAGGTACTCCAGGCCGACGCTCGGGTTGCCGATCTGCTGCTGCGCGGCGAGCAGGACCCCCGCGAAACCGACGACCAGGCCCGATCCGGCGAAGGCGTAGACACTGTAGCGGCGGGTGGGGATTCCGACGAGTTCGGCGGCGCGCGGGTTGGAGCCGATGACGTACAGGTACCGGCCGAGCGGCAGCCGCTCCTGTAGCAGCCACAGGACGGCCGCGAGCGCGAGCACGTAGGAGGCGGACACCGGCAGTCCGAGGAACGTGGAGTCGTAGAGGTCGGTGAAGGCGACCGGCAGACCGCCTGTGCCGGGCAGGACCCGGGCGCCACCCGTGATCCAGCCGGTGAAGGCGTACAGGATGCTGCCGGTGCCGAGTGTGGCGATGAAGGAGTCGATCCGCCCGAACTCGACGATGACACCGTTGAGGGCCCCGAAGGCCGCTCCGCCCAGGATCACGGCCAGGCAGGCGAGCGGCCAGGGCCAGTTGCCGTCGACGATGAGCCGCAGCACCGCGACGTGCGCGAGGCCGAGGCCGTAGCCGATGGACAGGTCGAACTTGCCGGTGGCGACGGGGATCGTCGCACCGAGCGCGAGGATGGCGGGGATCGACTGGTTGGACAGGATCGAGGAGACGTTGTCGAGGGTGGGGAAGGTGTTCGGCAGCGCGACGGAGAAGATCAGGAACAGCAGGACGGCGAGGGCCGGCAGGCCGTAGCTGCCGACCAGGTGCCCGTGCCGGCGGCCGTGCGGGGATCGGCGGAAGGACGGCACGGTCATCGGCCTGTCGCACGCCCGTTGCCGTCACCGTCGGTGACGGGAGGCATGGCCGAGGCGGCTGAGGTGAGTTCGGTGACGGTGAGGGCCGCACCGGTCAGCTCGGCGGTCACCGTCCCGCGGACGAACACCAGGGCACGGTGGCACACGGTGGCGACCTCCTCGAAGTCGGTGGAGACGAGCAGGACCGCGAGGCCGTCGGCGAGCGCCTGGCCGAGCAGGCGGTAGAGCTCGGCCTTGGCGCCGACGTCGACGCCGGCGGTCGGCTCTTCGAGGATCAACAGCCGCCTGTGCACCCGGAGCCAGCGGCCGACCATGATCTTCTGCTGGTTCCCGCCGGACAGCGTGGCGATCGGCGCCTCGCTGTCGCGGGGGTGCACCGAGAACCGCTCGATCAGGGCGGCGGCCTGGGCCCGCTCGCGCCGGGGGCTGATCCAGTGCAGCGCCGACCGGCTGCCCGCCCGGGGGTTTGCCAGAAAGTTCTCACGCACCGTCAGTTCCTCGGCGCAGCCCTCCTCCTGACGGTTGCCGGTGACCAGGCCGACGCCGGAGTCGACGGCACCGGCCACCGTGTGCGGGGCGTACGGTCGGCCGTCGAGCAGGGCCCGCCCGCCGAGGATCGGACGGGATCCGGCGAGGGCGCGGCCCAGGTCGAGGTGGCCGGCGCCGGTGAGGCCCACCATGCCGAGGATCTCGCCGGCGCGCAGCTTGAGGCTGACGGGCCCGGCGTTCGTGGTCCGCACCGCGTCGAGGCTCAGCACCACCGGGCCCTCGGCGGGGGCGACCGGGGCGGCCCGGTGGCTGACCGGTTCGCGGCCCACGATGTCGTGGACCAGGCGCCGGCGGCTGTGGCCGGCGAGCGGGCCGGAGCTGATCAGACGGCCGTCGCGCAGGACGGCGAAGGTGTCGGCGACCTGGTAGACCTCGTCGAGCCGGTGGGTGACGTAGACGATGCCGTGCCCTCGGTCGCGCAGGGTGCGCAGCACGGTGAAGAGCCGGGCGCAGTCCGCGGCGGGGAGGCTGGCGGTCGGCTCGTCCAGGACGAGGAGCTCCGCCCGCGTCGCCAGCGCGCGGGCGATGGCGACCAGCGAGCGCTCGGCGGCGGCGAGGTCGGCGATTCGCGCGTCGGCGTCGAGGTGCCCGGCGATCAGGGCGAGGGCGTCGGCGCAGCGCTCCCGGGTCCGCCGCCAGGAGATCAGCCCGTGACGGCGCGGGTAGCCGGTGATCAGGGCGATGTTCTCGGCGACCGTCATCCACTCGACGAGACCGAGGTCCTGGTGGATGAAGGCCATGCGGCGGGCGGCGGCCTCGGTGCCGAGCGGGTGCCCGGCCACCGTCACCTCGCCCTGGTCCGCGTGGTGGATCCCGGCGAGTGTCCGGATGAGGGTGGACTTGCCGGCGCCGTTCGGGCCGAGCAGGGCCAGGACGCTGCCGCGATGGACGTCGAGGTCGATCCCGGCCAGCGCGGGAATGCCGCCGAACCGCTTGCCGAGACCGCGGATGCGGACGAGCGGGCCGCGGCGCGCGGGTGGGCCCGCCGGGGGGTCGGGGGTGTCGTGCATGGACCACCGTTCCTACCAGCTCGGCCCGGCCGCCGTGGTGGTGACACGCCACGGCGGCCGTTGATGCCGGGAGGGCTGGTCATTCGATCTCGGGAATGTCGGCGAACTGGTTCTCGAAGAAGTGGCTCTCGAAGAGGTCAGGGATGCCGTCGGACGCCTCCAGGGCGCATTCGGCCCAGATGACCTTGCCCCTGGCCGTGTAGCGGGTGCCCCAGGCCTGGGTGAGCTGGGCGACGAGGAACAGGCCGCGGCCGCCCTCGTCGGTGGTGGCCGCGTGGCGCAGGTGGGGGGCGGTGCTGCTGCCGTCGGAGACCTCGCAGATCAGGGCGCGGTCGTGGATCAGACGGATCCGGATGGGCTCGGTGCCGTACCGGATGGCGTTGGTGACCAGCTCGCTGAGCAGCAGTTCGGTGACGAAGGCGACCTCGTCCAGCCCCCAGTCGCCCAGGCGGCGGGCGGCGGCGGCGCGGATGTCGGCGACGCGGGCCGGGTCGGCGGGCAGGTCCCAGGTGGCGATCCGGCCGGGGTCGAGGGCGTGGGTGCGGGCGACGAGCAGCGTGACGTCGTCGGCCGGGTGCTCGGGCACCACGGCCTCCATGACCGTGCGACAGGTGTCCTCGGGTGAGCGGTTCGGGCGGGCCAGGGCGGTGCGCAGACGGTCGAGGGCCGCGTCGGGGTCGCGGCGGTGGTCTTCGAGGAGTCCGTCGGAGTAGAGGACCAGCTGGCTGCCTTCGGGCAGGTGCAGCTCGGCGGTTTCGAACGGCAGGCCGCCCAGGCCGAGCGGGGGCCCGGCGGGGAGGTCGGGGAGGGTGACGGTGCCGTCCGGGTGGACCACGGCGGGTGGCGGGTGACCGGCGCGGGCCAGCGTGCAGCGCTGCGAGGTCGGGTCGTAGACGGCGTACAGGCAGGACGCGCCGACGATGCCGTCATTGCCGGCGGCGGGCTCCGCGCCGTCCTCGTCCCGGTCCAGGCGCCCCACGAGGTTGTCCAGGTGGGTGAGCAGCTCGTCGGGGGCGAGGTCCAGTTCGGCGAAGTTGTGCACGGCGGTGCGCAGGCGGCCCATGGTGGCGGCGGCGTGCAGCCCGTGGCCGACCACATCGCCGACGACCAGGGCGACCCGGGCACCGGAGAGGGGGATGACGTCGAACCAGTCCCCGCGCACCCCGGACTCGGCGGGCAGATAGCGGTGGGCGACCTCGATGGCGCTCTGCTCGGGCAGGCTGCGCGGGAGCAGGCTGCGCTGCAGGGCCAGGACCATGGCGTGTTCGCGGGTGTAGCGGCGGGCGTTGTCGATGCAGATGGCGGCGCGGGTGGCCAGCTCCTGGGCCAGCGAGCGGTCGTCGTCCCCGTAGCGGGCGGGGTTCCGGGCGCGGTAGAAGGCGGCGATGCCCAGCACGACGCCGCGGGCCAGCAGCGGGACGGCGATGAGGGAGTGGATGTGGTGCTCGAAGAGGCGCTCGGCCGCCTCGGGGTCCTGCGAGATCCAGCCGGCGGCCTGGCTCAGGTCGGGTTCCAGCACCGCCTGCCCGCCGGCCAGGCAGCGGCGGTGGGGCGTGGTGGGGCTGAGGTCGACCCGGTCGCCGACCTGGTAGAAGGGGCGGGCGGCGCCGATGCCGTGGACCACCGTGCGGTGCAGCTCGCTGCCGGGATCGGTGGGCTCCTCACCGCGCAGGACGCTCTCGGGCAGGTCGATGGTGACGTAGTCGGCCAGCCGCGGAACGGCCATCTCGGCGAGTTCCCGGGCGGTGCGGGTCACGTTCAGGGTGGTGCCGATGCGGGTGCTGGCCTCGGACAGCAGCTCCAGGCGGCGGCGGGCCGCGACGGCGTACTGTCCCACGCCCGGCTCGCCCAGCAGCAGCAGCCTGGTGGCTGCGCCGCGCGTGGGGGCGGACGGCGCCCCGGCCCCTTGATCCGTCGCCGCCACGGAGAGCGGTGGGACGGCGGTGGTCGTGGCGGGCGCCGGGAGGCCGACCGGCCGACCGGCCTGGTCGGGGGTGACGAGCCGGGGCAGCGAGTCGCCGTACAGGACCGCCTCGATGACGTAGCCCTCCACCCCGGACGGGCTGACCACCGGACGGCTCAGCAGGGTGGCCCGCCGCCCCTGGGAGAGGGTCACCTCGACCGCGGTGCGGCGGGCCGAGGAGATCAGCTCGGTGGCCATCTGTTCGAGCAGTATCCGGTCGTGCCGGTCCAGTCCGCTTCGGGGCAGCTCGTCCAGACCGACCAGGCGCCCTTCCCCGGCCGCCTGGTCGCTCTGGGCGCGACGCCTGGAGTCGAGGTACGCGCGCAGCAGGGTGCGCTCTCGCGCCGAGCTCTGCGCCAGCAGGCGCCGCTCGATGGCGGTGGCGGCCTTGCGGATCAGGTCCTCCATCTGCGGGTCCGCGTAGGCGGGCGGATAGGCGAAGCAGAGGACACCCTCGATCCGTCCGCTCAGGGGGTCGCGGACGGGAATCGCCGTACAGGCGTTCGACTGGCCGCGCTCGGAGAAGTGCTCGGCGCCGGAGACCTGGATGAGCCGCCGTTCCGTGAGCGCCAGTCCGATGCCGTTGGTCCCGCCGTACTGCTCGGCGAACACGAAGCCCGGGACGCTCTGGATCGCGGGCAGCTGCCTGACCATGGACGCTTCGCCGAAACGGCGCTCCAACACCGCCCCGTCCGCGTCGGCCAGGGCCACGTTCATCCGGCTGCCGGCGAACCTGGATGCCAGCCGGTCCAGCACGGGCCGGGCCGCGCGGACCAGCCGGCCGTCCAGATCGATGTCCGGCCGGTACGGGAGCTCGGACCCGTCCGGGGAGATCCCCAACGACTGGCAGCGCTGCCACGAGTCCAGGATCAGGTTCCGCACGCCGCCCTCGACCGGTTCACCGAGCATGAACCGCTCGCGGGCCCGCACGGGGCCGATCCCTGCCTCATCCGAAGCCGTCATGACCGCCCACAGCGCTCACATTTCCGCAGACCTGCACCCTTCGATGCAATATTAGGACTTTGCCCGTTTTGCGGTGCTTGTCACCGGATCGCGCACACTCCCCGAGCACGGTGGCGGCAGTGCGGCCATCACCGCATCATCGGCAGAGCGGGGGACGGGTTGAGGAGTGCCATGACCAGTGCCAACGGGCCGGCGATGACCCGCGACGAGTTCGACGTGCTTTTCCGGCAGCTGCGCCGCGACCGTCTCCCCGGGCCGGTCGAAGGGAGGTGGCGGGTGGCGGCCGCCGGACTCGTACGCACGGGTGAGGTCGTCGCCATGGGGCGGCCCTGGGACAGCGTGCCGGGGCCCGACAACCGCAGGCCGGCACTGCACCAGATGACCGAACTGGCGGACGTCACGGCCCCCGAGCCGACCGTGCACCGGGACTTCATCGCCTCCGACTACCACGGCAAGGCGCAGACGCACCTGGACGCGCTCTGCCACATCGCGTACGGCGGACTGCTCTTCGCGGGAGTGCGTGCGCGGGAGGTGTTCTCCTCGCAAGGTGCCGCCTACGGCGCGGTGACCGACCTGCTGCCCGGGCTGGTGGGGCGAGGAGTCCTGCTGGACGTGCCGCGCCTGCGTGGCCGTGCCTGGCTGGAGCCGGGAGAGCCGATCGGCGGCCCGGAGTTGTCGGCCTGCGCCGAGGAACAGGGCAGCCCGCTCCGCCCCCAGGACATCCTCCTGGTCCGCACGGGCCGCCTCGCCCGACGGCGGCGGCTGGGCGCGTGGGACCCGGACGACCTCAGCGCCGGACTGCATCCCGGCGCGATGCGCGTGCCGAGCGAGTCACAGGCCTCGGCACTGGGCAGCGACGGCGACAGCGACGTACGCCCGAGCCCCGTCGACGGCGTCCACTCGCCGGTCCACGTGCTCGCCATCACCGCCCTGGGCCTGCCGCTGATCGACAACCTGGACCTGGAACCACTGGCCGAGGCGTGCGCGCGCACCTCACGATGGGAGTTCCTCTTCGTCGCCGCGCCCCTGAACATCCCCCGCGGCACCGGCTCCCCGGTCAATCCGCTCGCGGTCTTCTGAGCGCTCGCGGTCGTCTCGGCAGGGCCGGGAGCCAGCCGCGCTCCGGGCGGCGCTGTCACCACTCGTCGAGGTCGCCCATCACCAGAAAGCTGCCCACGGCGGCGTCGCCACCGAACACGCCCCAGTGGCCGGTACGGGTCACGACGCCATTGGTGGCGCCGTGGGGGCCCACGGTGGCGACCGGAGCGCCGTTGTCACAGGAAAAGCCGCGGAAGACCGCGACGAACTTCCGGCTGTCATTGAAAATACTGAAGCTGCTGGAGCCCAGTCCGCTGGCCGCGGTGACGCATCCCTCGGTGGAAGCGGAGTACGTACGTTCGTTGAAGTAGATCCTTCCCACTTCCTCATGGCCGTGGCCGCGCCCGCCTTCCTCATGGTCGTGGCCGCGTCCGCCTTCCTCATGGCCGTCGTGGCCCTCGTGCTTCTCCCCGTCCTCGCTGCCGCCGCCCTCGACAGCCTCGGCCGGGGCGGCCTGCTGGACGGGCTGGGCCGCCGGCTGGACGGCCGGGGGCGCCGGCTGGACGGCCGGGGGCGCCGGGGCGGCTTGCTGGACGGGCTGGGCCGCCCGCTGGACAGACGGGGGCGCCGAGGCGGATCCGGCGGTCAGGGTGTAGGTGATACCGGTGGTTGCCAGGGCCGCCGCGCCTACTCCCGCAGCGGCCACAACCAATGTGCGCGTGCGCATGTCACTGTCTCTCTGTCTCTCTGCCTCACGGATGTCGGCCGGGTGACCGACCTGCGACGAACGTAACGACGGCCCTTATGACTGTCATTTCGGACATGTCCGAGGTGTGACACCATGAGTCCAGCCAGGTGAAAATGCGGCACGTACTGCATGCCGGTGAAATTCCCGCAGCTCAAGCGACCCGGAGCGGCTACGGCTGGTGAGCCAGTCACCACGCATCGGGCAGCACATCTGCGCTCGCCGACGCCCAGGAGCACAGTGGGGACATGGAAGTCCGAGCACGCGCGGCCCGCCACCAGCAGCGCGGACAACGGAGCTGGGCGCTGCTGCTGATTCCGTTCGCCCTCATCTCGGTGATCACCGTGGTCGATCTCCACTCCCCCACCACCATCCACCTCGGCCCGCTCCTGGTGATCGCCCCTGCCCTCACCCCCTCGATCGCCGGCCTCCGCCCGACCGCCCTCGTCGGAGCCCTGGCCGTCGCCGCTCAGGTCCTCATCGCCTTCCTCCACGGCGGCTTCACCACCAGCAACCACATCGCGCAGGTCGTCGCGCTGACCGTCCTGTGTGTCCTGATCGTCATCTTCACCGCCGTCCGCGAACACTGGGCCGGACAGCTCGCCCGCGCCCAGTCGGTCGCCGAAGCCGCCCAGCGCGCCCTGCTGCGCCCGCTGCCCGAACAGATCGGGCCGCTCCGGATCGCCACGATGTACCTCGCCGCCGAGAAGGAGGCACAGATCGGCGGCGACCTCTACACCGCCACCCGCACGGCGGGCGGAACCCGCATGGTCATCGGAGACGTCCGGGGCAAGGGCCTGGCCGCCGTCGGCGAGTCGGCCCTGCTGGTCGGCGCCTTCCGCCTCATCGCCGCACAGCACGACACCCTGGCGGACCTGGCGGCCACGCTCGACCACAACGTGGGGCGCTACCTCACCGACTTCGCCCAGGAGAGCGGCGACATCGTCGAGCACTTCATCACCGCGGTTCTCGTCGACCTGCCCGACGACGAGCCCGTCGCCCACATGACCAACTGCGGACACCCGCCGCCCCTCCTGCTGCGCGACGGCCGCGCACTGCCCGTCGACTCCGTGCCGGCCGCTCCACCCCTCGGCGTGAACGACCTCGGTGACGGCAAGTACCCGAGCGACAACTTCCCGTTCGAAAGAGGCGACACCCTGCTCCTGTACACCGACGGGGTCACCGAGGCACGCGACGACACCGGCGAGTTCTACCCGCTCGCCGATCGCGCCGCCCACTGGACCAAGTGCTCCCCCGAGGCACTCGTCAACCACATCCGCCGCGACCTCCTCGCTCACGTCGGCCACCGCCTCGACGACGACGCCGCCGTCATCGCCATCCGGCGCGCCGAACCCACCGCCGCCCACCCCGTCGAGCCCGGTCGAAACCCGCCCCCTCCGCGAGGGTGATCCAACGCCGGGCCGGACGGCCGCCGAACAGCGGCCGGCGACGGCACGTGCCTACCGCCAGCGGATGCTCAGGTCCTTCAACCCGTTCTGGAAGTTGGAGACCAGTCGCTTCGGTGGCGCGTCCGAAGCGAGTTCCAGTCCGGGCAGGTCGGCGACGATCCGGCGGATCAAGGCCGACATCTGTATCCTCGCGAGCCGCGCTCCCACGCAGAAGTGCGGGCCGAACCCGAAGCTGACGTGGTCGTTCGGCGTGCGGGTGATGTCCAGGCGGTCCGGGTCGGGGAAGACCGATTCATCCCGGTTGGCGGAGGCGTGATAGACGACCACCTTGTCTCCACGGCGGATCGGTCTCCCGGCCAACACCACGTCCCGAGTGGCGGTGCGCCGGAACTCCAGCACCGGCGGCCAGAACCGAAGCAACTCCTCCACCGCCGAAGGGAGCAGATCAGGCCGTCGGGACAACCGGTCGTACTGGTCGGCGTGGGTGAGCAGGGAATACAGACCGCCGGGCAGGCCGTTGCGCAGCGTCTCGTTCCCGGCGACGACTGAACCCAAGGATATTGACGGAGTTGGCGACTGAACGCTAGCCAGTTAGCTTGCGCCGGGGAGAACGAGCAGATCAACAGAGCACGAGGTTCGCCACAAGACGGCAGCCGCCTGATGCACGGGCGGTCCATGGCCCGCACGGACAGGTGCCCCCGGCCACGGCGGCCGGGGACACCTGATCCTGAGTCAGCAGAGGCCGACGAAGGAGTTGCTCCCGCAGCCGACGCAGTAGCTCGCGAGGGTGCCGCAGCCGGCGTCCTCCAGGCCGGTGATTTCCTGCTCGCCGCCGAAGATCGCGGTCAGATCCGGGTCGCCGAGCGGGTATCCGGTGGCGGAGCGGTCCGCCTCCGGGTCCTTCCAGGCGCGGACGATCTCGTGGTCGCTCATCTGCGTGTCCCTTCGGATAGCGGCCGGCCGGGGCGGCCGGACCGGGTTCAGGGGCGGGGCGGTGATGCGCCTCCGCAGGGGCCGGCCCTCGGCGTCAGGGACGCGGGGCGGGCAGGGCGGCGTCGGCGGGCACAGTCGCCTCGGCGGGCAGGGCGGCAGCCTCGGCCGGTCCGAACAGTCGGCGGTAGACGCCCTCCGTTCCGATCAGCTCCTGGTGCCGGCCGCGCTGGACGATCCGGCCCCGCTCCAGGACCAGGATCTGGTCCGCGCTGCGCACGGCGTTCAGCCGGTGCGACACCACGATCCGGGTGACCGCCAACTCGCCCAGGGCGCGGTCCACCTCACGCTCGGTCTGCGGATCGAGATGGCTGGTCGCCTCGTCCAGGAGCAGCAGCCTCGGCCGGTGCACCAGCGCCCGGGCCAGCGCCACCCGCTGCCGCTGGCCCGCCGACAGGGCCGAGCCCGACTCGCCGACCGGTGTCCCGTAGCGCCGCGGCAGAGCCATCACGTCCTCGTGCAGACCGGCGATCCGCGCCGCGCGGGCCACCTCGTCGTCCGTCGCATCCGGCCGGCCGAGCGTCAGGTTCTCCCTGATGCTGCCACTGAACAGGCTCAACTCCTGCAGCACGGCGCCGCAGTGCGAGCGCAGGTCGGCGAGGTCCAGTTGCTCGATGGGCACCCCGTCGTGGTGCACCGAACCCTCGGAGGCGCGTAGCAGACCGAGCAGTAGCAGCGCCAGCGTGCTCTTGCCCGAGCCGGTCCGCCCCACCAGGGCGAGCTTCCCCCCGGCAGGCAGGTCCAGATCGATGCCGCTCAGCACCGGCGGGCCGCTCCGCTGGTACCGGAAGGCCAGGTCGGTGACCGTGACCGCGGTCGGACGGGCGGCGGAGAGCCGGACCGTACCACCGGTCTCCGTCGGTGTGTCAGCGACGTCGAAGAGCCGTTCCACCTGCGCGTTCACCGCGAGGAAGAGCTGCCCGCCGACGCCGAAGGTCTCCAACGGTGCCAGCACGGACAGCGCCAGGCTGTTCGCGGCCAGCATCGTGCCGAGTGTCATCCGGCCGCTCATCACCATGCCCGCACCGGCGCCGAGCAGCAGCAGCGGCCCGAGTGCCAGCAAGCCGCGCTGCGCCCCGCCGAACCAGGCAGCCGCCCGTCCGCGCCGCACCGTCGCGCTCTGGTAGCGGGTGAACAGCTGCTCCCAGTGCTCCACCGCGCGCTGCTCGAACCCGTTCGCCTTGAGCGGGACGATCGCCTCCAGCGCCTCCACCAGGTAGCTCTGCTCGTCGGACCTGGTGACGAGCTCGAGTTGGGCGAGGTTGCGCAGCCGGCTGTGGGTGCGGACCACGAGCAGCAGCTGCACCAGGCACAGCGGCGTGACGGCGAGCAGGTAGAGCGGCTGCAGTGCCACTACCGCGACCAGGTAGCCGACCATCAGGGCGCCGTCCAGCGCAAGCGTCATCAGCTGCTGGGTGAGCGTCTCACGTGTGCTGGAGACGCTGGACAGCCGCATCAGCAGGTCGCCGCGGCCGCGCTCCAGGAAGAAGTCCAACGGTAACCGGAACAGATGGGCGACGAAGTTCCGGGTCAGTGCCATGTCCCCGCGCCGGCGCAGTACCAGCAGTGCCAGGGCGCGCAGCGCGGTCAACGTCCCGGTGAGCAGGCTGACCCCCAGCGCACCCGCGCCGAACACCCCGAGCAGGTCCGTGCGGCGCCCCGGCAGCACCGAGTCCACCACCGATCGCGTGATCAACGGAACGGCCAGGCCCAGCACTTGGAGCAGCGCGGCGATCAGCACGGTGAGCCCGAGCAGCGCCCGACCGCCGGGAGCCGCGACGAACTCGCGCAGGTACCGCACCATCGGCCGCTCCCGGAGCGCGGTCCGTCGCTGCTCGAAACCCTCGGTCGGACGCAGGTGCAGCACCAGGTCGCCGAAGACCTCGTCGAAGTCGGCCCGGGTCACCTGCCGCCGACCGCCGGCCGGATCGACGAACCGCACGCGGTGCTCGTCCACCCGCTCGACCACCACGAAGTGTTGCTTCGTCAGGTAGGCGATCGCCGGACCGTCCAGCGGCCGGGCGAGCGCCGAGGGTCCGTGCTCGACCTCCGCCGTCAAGCCACAGCGCCCGGCCGCCGCCATCAGCGCCGCCACCGAGGCGCCGTCCCGCCCGGTGCCGAGCATCGGACGGCACTGTGCCACCGAGGTGTCCCGGCCGTGGTGGCTGAGCACCATCGCCAGGCAGGCAGCGGCGCACTCGGTGCGGGTGAACTGCAGCCGGGGCGGGACCCGGTAGCCGCGCGGACGGCGGCGCGGGCTCGGCGCTACGGGTGCCCGCCCGGCAGTTGGCGGTGGAACGGCCACCTCGGGGACGGTCATCGCCCGGCCCCCTGCGGCGCGAGCAGCAGGACCGGCGCGACCAGCTCGGGGGCCGCGATCCGCAGCAACCCGTGCCCGATCCCGGCCAGCCCGGCCATCAGCCCCGGCGTGGCGATCCCGCCCGGAGTGCCGCAGACCGGGCCGCGCTCCTCGATCCTGCCCACGATCGCCGCGCCGGCCCGCCGGTGGGCCGCGCCGGCCTCCGTGATCCCGGCACCGGCTGCCGCCGCGAACAGCTCCAGATTGCCGAGGTCACCGTGGCACAGGCTGTCGTTGCCGACCCCTCCCGCAGCGGCCGCGGACCTCACGGCACGGCGAAGCGCATGGTCGTCCTCGGGCGTACGCAGCTCGGCGGGCAGGCCGGCCCGCAGCAGTCCGATCCCGGGCGCACCATGGCACCAGGCATGCATGTGGCGGACCGCCCGCGAGTCCCGGGCCGGCTGCCACGGGCGTGGCACCTGCTCCCGGAGGTCCGGCCAGTTGCCGATGCTGTCGTCGAAGCCGGCGTTCTCGTACGCGAGCGCGCTCCGGCCCGTGCACAGCGCCGCAGCGGCCCCGGTCCGCGCGGCGTGCCGCAGCAGCGCCCAGCCGATCCCGCCGGCGCCGTGCGACATCCCCAGCAGCGGCCGCCCGGCAGCCATCGGGGTGCGCCAGGCTACCGCGCCCGGCAGGCCGTCCGGCTGGGTCTCGGCCTGCCGGAGCAGTACGGCCGCGCACGAGGCGGCGAGGTGCTCGGCGACGCTTCCGTACCGGCTCACCAGAGCCTCGGCCACCGCCAGGCCCCCGGCGGCGCCACCGATCACGTCGAGCTGCTCGTCCGCACCGGCAGCCCGGCCGGCGGCCGCGAGCAGCTCCGGCACCGGTGCCGCGATCGCGCGTTCCCCCAGCAGTTCGGCAGCGCAGTCCAGTGCGTAGGCCAGGCCGGCCAGGCCGTTGAACGCGCCCCAGGTGCGCCCCGAGCCATGCCGCCGCGCCAGGTGCGCGGGGAAGGGCACGAGGACCCGCCGGGCCCAGGTCGCGTACGTGTCGTCGCCGGTCACCCGAGCCAGCTGCGCGAAGAACAGCGCGATACCGGGGTAGCCGTTGTAGAGGTCGTCACGCAGCCCGACCACCCGCCACTGGTCCCGCGCCAGATCGAGCCCCAGCCAGCCGACTCGCTCGCCGTCACGCCAGGCGCTGTCGGCCAGCCGGTCGGCGACCAGTCGCGCCTGCCGCAGGGCCCGATCGGCGACGGAACCGTCACCGCCGGCCGCCCCCGAGCCGACCGACGGCCGTCCGGTGGCGGAAGAGGCACCGGGGGCGCCACTAGGCCACTGCTCCACCGCCCGGGCGGCGAAGGCCGCCGTGATGATCCAGTCCTGGGTGGCGAGGTCACGCTCGCCCAGCCCGCTCACGATCCGCCGGGCCCGCTCCAGGCCGGATTCCGGCAGCACCGCCGGCAGCACGGTGCCCCGGTGCGTCCGCAGGTCCCGCGAGCCGACCGTCGAGCGGAACAACGGCACGTCCCCGGCCCACAGGTCCTCGGCCTCCTCCCGGAGCAGTGGCCAGTGGGCCGGGTTGTCCACGGACTGCGCGAAGAGCAGCCCGAGCAGCCGGTCGCGGTCGAGCGCGTCCCGGGTGGCGTCCGGATGGGTGCTCTCACTCAGTAACTGCGCATAGGTGCGGGTGGCGCGGACGATGGTCCGGGCGGTGTCGTCCGCGAACCTGTCCAGCGGACCCCCCGCCGCGAGCAGTTCCTCCCGGCCGTCCGCGATCGCCCGGTAGCCGGCCCGGAACCCGGCCCGCAGCGCGTCCAGGTGGCTCGCCGGGTCGAGGTCGCGCCCGTCCAGGGTGGGCCGGTTCTGACTTCCGGCGAAGGTCTGCCGCACCCGGGCCAGGCGCATCTCGTCCGTGCCTCGCCCCTCCCAGGCCACCGACTTGAACGGCAGCACCGCCCCCTTGTCGGCACCCATCCCGCCCACGTCCAGCGCCACGCCGCCCTCACCCACCAGCAGGAGCGGCAGCAGGCCGACCCGCTGCACCGACTGCCCGAGCATCCGCTGCGCGGGATCGCCGTCGACCAGCGGGCTACCGGTCAGCCGCAGCACGTCGGCGTGGAGGACGGACTCCAGGTCCACGGCAACCGGCTGGTCGCCGACCGCGATCACGTTCTCGAAGTGGAAGTCGGTCGCGGCCAGCGCGTACAGCAGCGCAAGCAGCGCCCCCTGGCGGTGGTAGAACCGCTCGGCCGCCGCCTGGTCCGCGCAGGCGGCCGGCTCGACGAACTCGGTCCAGCCGTGCCCTCCCCGGTCCAGCACGCCGATCGTGCGCAGGCCGAGCCCAGGCAGCGCCGCATTGAACCAGCCCACCACCTCGTTGAAGTGCTCATGGATGGCCAACGGCCTTGGCTTGTACACCAGTCGGACACCGGAGGCGAAGCGCAGCAGGCCGACCGAGCGGCTCGCCTCGTGGGAGTCACCACCGCCCGTCCGCACCTCGGTGAGCACCCCCGGGTCGGCCCCGCCGAACATCCTGTCCACCAGCAACGGGCGGTCCTCGACGAAACGGGCGACGAACTCGGCATACGCCTGGGCGGTGTTGACGGTGGCGCTGGCGACCAGCCGGGCCAGCACGGCGTACTCGTCGAGCAGTGCTGCGAGTCGGCCCGGTTCACACTGCAGGGCCACGAACGAACGGAACCGCTCCTCGGCCGTCGCGCCGGACAGCTGCTCCGACAGCCGGGCCACATGGAGCTCCAGCACCAGTGCCCGCCCGAGCAGTTGGACCAGCTGGCCGCGCAGCACGCCGGTCAGTGAACGGACGACCGTTTCGATGTCGAGAACGGTGCGGACGGCAGGGTCGGCCAGGGCGGGCGAGCTGCGTAACAACTGGCGCGCCTCGGCGAGGAACGGCTCGACGACAGCTGCGAAGCCCTGGAACCAGCCCCCCTCGGTATCGTCGTGGCGGGCGTGCAGGTGGGCGTGGGGCCGGTGACGTCCGTCGGCAGCGGCGCCGACGGGCTGTGCGGCGCGGGCCATGACCTCCTCCACGAACACCGCCCAGGCGGGCTTGGTCGCTCGCGCCGCAAGGCTGTCCGGAGGCTCGGCGAGCAGCCGGTGCAGCAACTCCGGGTCGGTGCCGAACGCCTGCGCCTGCGCGGCAGCGGTGTCGTCGGCGTGGTCCGGGAACGCCGATCGCCAACGCGCCAGGCGGCGAGCCGCCCGCCAGCCGGGACTACCCTCCGCCGGCGTACCGTCCGCGAGTTCGGGCGGCGCCCCGGCGGCCGCCAGCCGCTCCCCCAGCCACAGCCCGCGCGCCCACCAACTACCGGTCAGCGGCGCGGCATCCGAGTGCTGCCATGGGGGAGCGGCAACCGGGCCGGCATTCGGCGTCTCAGCGGGCATGCAGGTGCTCCTGACCTAGCGGGCGTGGCAGTGGCGCGACAACTGGGCCGACGGTCGGCCGGACCATCGAGTCGGGATCCGGTCGGGCTGCCGGCCCGGGGCGGACCGCCGGGGGAAGTGCCGTCATGCGATGAGCGGAGATGGGGACAAGCCCATGGCCATGCATCTCAGCTAACAGTCAGGAGTCTGCCGAGGCTCCGACGGCACGTCAACTGTTGGACGCGACTTGCTCCTTGCCTCGCTGGTCGAACACCGATGCCGAGGGCCGGACTACGGTGCCAGCGGGCGGGATGCGCCGAACGCCCGGGAGACGGCGGCGAGGTGGGCAGCCTCCCGCTCGATCCCCAGGCCGGGCCGGTCGGAGCCGGCCGGGGCGCTGGAGGCGCGCGCCGCCAGGCAGGCCAGCACGGCCGCGCTCAGGGGCCGCCGGAACGGCGGCGGCACCGCGCTGACCGGGCCTGCGCCCGCCCGTCCCAGTGCTCGGACGATCGCCGCCGCCTGTGCATCCGGTTCGGCGGGGAGATCGGGCCGGTCGGGCGGCGTGGACACGCCCGGGCCTTCGGACGCGGGTTCGAGGAACGGCCGGAGCGCCAGCAGGCCGTCGTTGATCTCGATGATCCGCCGGTAGAGAGCGAACTGGATGTCGCCGGGGGGCCGACCCGGACCGCGACGCCCCGGCGGCCGCAGGGCGATCTCCGGGAAGACCTCGTACAGGGAGTGCCAGAGCCGGGCCAGTTCCCGATACGTGAGGTGCGCCCACAGCCACCGCCGCAGGGCGGGGAGCCCTCTGCCCCATCTGCCGACGGTGGCGCCGGCGACGACCAGAGCGGTGCAGACCACACCGAGGACCACCGAGACACCGTCCTCGGCACCGGCCTGCCGACCGGTGCCGAGGGCCTGCCGGACGTCGTCCAGACCCCAGGCCGTCCACGCCACCCCCACCCTGGTTCCCCAGGCGATCAGCCGCATCCCCAGGCGCTGCCCAGCGCCCTCGGTCCGGCCGGCCCTGGCTTGGATCTGCCTGCTGAGCGACCCCAGACAGCAGGCGACGTACACCGTGATGAGCGCGTCGTAGCCGGCCAGGGCCAGGCGGTGTACTCCGGCCACGTGGATGTCGCCCGCGGCATAGCGCGGGTCGGCGGCCCGGAAGAGTACGACGGCGGCGACGGCGACGGCCGCGGCAACCAGCGTGTGGCGCCGCACCGACGCGGCCGGCACCGGCGGCTGCCGCAGTTCCAGGCTCAGCAACCCGAGGAAGCAGCCGGCGCCCAGCCGCAGGCAGTCGCCGACCAGCGTCGCCAACCCCGGCACCCCGGACCACCGCTCGATCCGCCCGACGCTCCCTGGAGCCAGTACAGCCATGGCCGCACCGAGACAGAGGACGAAGCGGTACCCGGAGCGGAGCGCCGCCGTGGACCGCCCGCCCCGGAGGGCGAACCACCGACAGAGCCCGAGCGCGACAAGCACCGCCGCCACGACATGGAGCGCGAGGTCAGACACCTCGGCGCTTCCCTGTCGACGGCCCAAAGAACGGCTCCAGCAGCCGGGAGTGCGTCTCCCCCACCGCGTCCGCCACTCCCGACGGACACCGGACCGCCCTGTTCAGGACCATCGAAGCCAGGAGCTCGGCCTCCTGCTCCTGCGGCTCCGAGTAGACGGTGCGGCCGAGCACCCGGTGCACCAGCGCCGGGGAGAGGCTCGGCACCAACGCCCGGACACCCGGCGACTCCTCGCCCGCCGAGGCGCCGTCGAACGGGCTCTCACCGAGCGGCCCGAGGTGCCCGCACAGCAGATGGGCGACCTCGTGGAGGAGGATGTGCTGCCGGTGGAGGGGCGACGTGTCGGAGGAGTAGACGATGTAGTCGGCCTCGTCGGTGGTGACGACCAGCCCGCACGGCACTCCTGGCCGCCAGGGCGTCGGCAGCAGCTCGATCCGCCGCCCCCGCTGCTCGGCCACCCGGTGCACGAGTGCCTCGGCGTCGAACGGATCAGGCAGCTCCAACTCCGCGTCGATCCGCCGGCACCGGCGTAACTGGTCGCGGTATCGCCTCCCCCCGAACGCCCCGAGCACCTCAGCGGCCTTGCGATCGAAGCTGTTCGCGCCGAGCGATGGTGTCGATGATGTCGCTCACGGTGTCCAGCCCGTCGGGCGAGAGGTTGACGGCCCTCAGGGCCACGTTCCGCACACCGGCGTTCCGCAGCGCCCCGAGGAACGCGATCTCCTTGGCAATCTCGTCGCCCCGTGCATCGTCGAAGAAGTACGTCACCGGCACTTGGAAGAACTTGGCGAGCGCCTCAAGGTGACGCTTCGTAGGATTGTCCCGGCGCCCGTGCCGCAGCTGCCACAGATAGGTCGCGGAGAAGGTCTCCCCGGTCGCCTCCCGGCATGCCCGAGCGACCTCCTCATGGGTGTACTGCTCACCATCGGGGCGACACACAGTCAGGAACAGCCTGTCGATTCGATCTGCCAGTGTCCAGGTGCCGGCCTCCTCGGCCATCGTCCACCTCGTTTCCCATCCCCTGCGGCCACGCGCGGATGCGCCCCAGCGAGTGGCTCACGGTAGCAAACCGCCCGCCACTCAAGGGCGTCCCCGCCCCCGCACACAGCGACGAAGGGGCCGGCCCGGGGGTACGTGCCGGCCCTTCCGGCGTCCAGCCGCCGATCGCTTGGCCCAGCTGAGGGAGGAGGCCGAAGACGTCGACGGTGCCGAGGCCCTGTACCGGCGAGCCGCAGACGCAGGGCACGCTGGCGCTCTCGTACGCCTGGCAGAGCTACGGGAACGGGCCGGGGACCAGAAGAGCGCTGAGAGGTTCTACCAGCAGGCCGCAGCCACCGACGACACCCTCATCGTGGTTCACCTGGCCGAGCTGAGGGAGGAAGCCGGAGATGTCGACGGTGCCGAAGCCCTCTACCAGCAGGCTGCCACCAACCCCATCGCTCTGGGAACAGCGGCGCGGGTGCGGGAACAAGCCGGGGACATGGAAGGGGCCGAGGCCCTCTACCAGCGAGCCGCAGACGCAGGGCACGCTGGCGCTCTCGTACGCCTGGCAGAGCTACGGGAACGGGCCGGGGACCAGAAGAGCGCTGAGAGGTTCTACCAGCGAGCCGCAGCCACCGGCGACCCCGACACCCTGATTCACCTGGCACGGATGCGAGATGAGGCCGGGGACCAGAAGGGCGCTGAGACCTTCTACCAGCAAGCCGCTGATTCCGGCGAACTTGACGGAGAAGAAGGCAAGTTGAGGTGGCCGCTCGGTCTGGACGCTGACGGCTCGCCTACGCCTCCTTGGTCGACAGATTGAATAACTGGATGCCAGTCAGCTTTCCTCCATCGTGTCGTACCGGTCCGGTTTTTCGCGGGCGCTTGCGGAGCGGGATGCCGCGGCTGCGCCGATCGGTGGCCGGGATCCCGTAGGGTCGGCCAATGGCGAAGTACTTCGACGTGCACCCAGAGTCCCCCCAGCCGCGCACCATCAGCACCGTGGCGGCCAGTCTCCGGTCCGGGGCCCTCATCGCGTACCCGACCGACTCCTGTTTCGCCCTGGGCTGCCGGTTGGACAACCGCGACGGCCTCGAACGGATCCGGTCGATCCGGCGCCTCGACGAGCGCCACCACTTCACTCTGATGTGCGTGGACTTCGCGCAGCTGGGGCAGTTCGTCCAACTCGACAACAACGTCTTCCGCGCCGTCAAGGCCGCGACACCGGGCAGCTACACCTTCATCCTCCCTGCCACCAAGGAGGTTCCGCGCCGTCTGATGCACCCGAAGAAGAAGACGGTGGGCGTCAGGATCCCCGACCACGCCGTCACCAGGGCCCTGCTCACCGAACTCGGTGAGCCCCTGGTCTCCAGCACCCTGGTCCTCCCCGGCGAGGACGAACCGATGACCCAGGGGTGGGAGATCAAGGAGCGGCTCGACCACGTGCTGGACGCCGTGGTGGATTCGGGCGACTGTGGCACGGAACCGACGACGGTCGTCGACTTCTCAGGCGGCGGACCGGAGATCGTCCGGCGCGGGGCGGGCGACCCCGCCCGCTTCGAGTGACGGACCGGGCACACCCGCGGAGCGGCGACCGCGCGGCGGATCGACGGGCCGGCCGCCGAAACGAGGTCGGCTGACCTTCCATAATGGAGGCCATTCGACACGCCGGGCGGTGGGGGCGAGCAGGTGCAGGGCTGGCAGGTCAGGAACGGCATCGACAACAGCACGGTCAACGGCAGCACGTTCCAGGCGCGCGAGCTGACCGTCAACCAGTACGCCGCGCCGGCTGCCGAGGTGCGGTGGCCGATGGTGATCGGTCGGATTCCGCCCAGGGCGACCGCCTTCCAGCCCCGGGCGGAGCTGCGGCGAACCATCGACGAGGCCCGTGGGGAGTACGGGACGGTCGTGCTGAGCCAGGTGCTGGCAGGCGGTGGCGGCGTCGGGAAGTCGCAGCTCGCGGCGCACTACGCGCGCGAGGCCATCGATGCGGGTACCGATCTGGTCCTGTGGGCCGACGCCGCCGAGCCTTCCGCCGTGACCGACCTCTACGCCCGCGCCGCCGTGGAGCTTCGGGTGCCCGGGGCGCACGGTGAGGCCGAGCAGGACGCCGAGCGCTTCCTGGCCTGGCTGGCTACGACCGAGCGCAGCTGGCTGATCGTCCTCGACAACACCACCGAGCACACGCCCGAGCAGCTGTGGCCCGTCACGAGCCGGGGCGGACGGGGGCGGGTCATCGCCACCACCCGCCACCGGGGAGCCGCGAGCACGGGCGGTGACCGCATGCTCGTCGACGTCACCACGTACTCCGCCGCCGAGTCGGCTGCCTATCTACGCCAGCGGTTGGAGCGCGCGACGTGCGCCCACTTCCTCGACGAGCGCTCCGACGACCTCGCCGAAGAGCTGGGCCACCTCCCGCTCGCACTGGCCCACGCGGCCGCCTACATGATCAACACCCGGCGCAGTTGCGGCCGCTACCTGGAACTCCTCCGCGACCGCTCCCGCAACCTGGACGCCGTCCTCCCCGCCCGCTCCGGCGCCGACGGCTACCGCGGCCCGGTGACGGCAGCGCTGCTGCTGGCCCTCGACGCGGCGATGCAGGAGGAACCGGTCGGGCTCGCGGGGCCGGTCCTCGGGTTGGCGGCGCTGCTCGACCCAACCGGGCATCCGCAGGGACTGTGGAGCACGGAGGCGGTGCTGGAGCATCTCGGCAACGTCCGCGGCACGCCGGTCACGGCCGACGACGCGCTGGACGCGCTCGCCTTGCTGCACAACTACAGTCTCGTCACCGTCACGGAGACCGCCGACCGCGAGGTGACCCTGCACGCGCTCACCGCCCGGGCTGCGCTCGACATCGATCCCGGTTCACCGCAGTCCAGCCACGCGGCTGCTGATGCCCTTCTCGAACTGTGGCCGAGTGCGGACTACAGCGTGCAGGGCTTGGCCGCGACGCTCCGGGCCAACACCGACGTACTTGCCGGGCACAGTACCGCCGACCTGATCCAGCCGTCGCTGGGGCTCCACCCGCTCCTGTTCCGGTGTGGGCTCAGCCTTTCGGATGCCGGCCTGTACACCACCAGTCTTCAGTACTGGCGCAATCTCTCCACCATGAGCGAACACCTCCTGGGCACCGACCACGTCGACACCCTCAGTGCCCGGAACAACCTCGCACACTCGTACTCGGAAACCGGGGACACCGACCAGGCCGTCGTGCTCCAGGAGCAGATCCTCGCCGACCGGGAACGCATCCTCGACACCGATCACCCCCAGATCTTCATCGCCCGCAATAACCTCGCCGCCACCTACTGGCGTGCCGGGCGCACCGACGACGCGACGAGCCTCCAGGAGCAGATCCTCGCGGACTGCCGGCGAATCCTCGGTGCTGACCACCCCCACACCCTCATAGCCCGCCACAACCTCGGTACCACTTATACGGACGCCGGACGCATCGACGATGCCATCAGCCTCAAGGAACAGGTCCTGACCGACCGCCGGCGAATCCTCGGTGCTGACCACCCCCACACCCTCATGGCGAGCAACAACCTCGCTGTTTCCTATTGGTGTGCCGGGGAGCCTGACAGAGCGATGGAGATGCTCCGCCAGGCGATAGCGGATTTCGACCGTGTCCTTGGACCTGATCATCCGGACACCGAGCTGGCCAGGGAGAACCTGCTCGTCATTGCCCAGAACCCTCAGTTCGACGCCGCCCAGGCCAGCAGCAGCCGCAGCCCGTCGTCCGAGGGCGAGCCCGGGTCGGCGGTGTAGGTGACCAGGGCCTGGCCGGGGTCGTCGGCCGGGCGGAGGGTGTCGTAGGCGAGGTCGAGGGTGCCGGCCAGGGGGTGGCGGAAGGACTTCCGGCCCGAGGTCTTGTCGGCGACCGGGTGGTCCGCCCACATGTGCCGGAACTCCTCACTGCCCAGGCAGAGTCGACCGACCAGCTCGGCGAGCAGCGGGTCGTCGGGGCGGCGGCCGGCTTCCAGGTGGAGGAAGGCGACGTTCTCCCGGGCGCAGCCCGCCCAGTCCGCGTAGAGCTCGCGGGAGGCCGGGTCCAGGAAGGTGATCCGGGCGATGTTGCGGTCCTCGACGGGCAGGGCGCCGTAGTCGCCGAACAGCGCCACGGCGGCACGGTTCCAGGCCAGGACGTCCATCCGGTGGCCCATCACCACCGCCGGGGTGTGGTCGAGCTGCTCCAGCAGGTGCAGCAGGGAGGGGCGCGGCTGCTGGCGTGCGACGGGGCGGCGGGCCCGGGCCGCGGGGCGGGCGAGGCGGTGGAGGTGGCCGGACTCGTCGGGGGCCAGGCGCAGGGCGCGGGCGACGGCGTCGAGGACGGCGTCGGACGGGTTGCCGACGCGGCCCTGTTCGAGACGGGTGTAGTAGTCGACGCTGACCCCGGCGAGGTGGGCGAGTTCCTCGCGGCGCAGCCCGGTGACCCGGCGCCGGCCGCCGTAGTCGGGGAGGTCGACGTCCTCGGGCCGCAGGCCGGCGCGGCGGGTGCGGAGGAATTCGCTCAGGGCGCTGCTCGGGTTCACGCCATGGATTCTCACCCGGACGGGTGCCGCCGTGCCTGGCCCTGTCAGGACCAGGCACGGCGGAGCCGGGCGGTCAGCCGGTGAGGGACGGGAAGCTCGGGACGAGCCCGCCGTCGATCACGATGTCCTGCCCGGTGATGTACGAGGAGCGGTCGGAGAGCAGGAAGGCGACGGTCTCCGCGACGTCCTCGGCGGTGCCCAGCCGCCCGAGCGGGACGTGGCCGCGGATCGGCTCGTGGTCGGCCGGGTCCGGGACGGCCGCGTGGAACATCTCGGTGACGATGTAGCCGGGGCTGACCGAGTTGACCCGGATGCCGCGCCCGGCCAGTTCGGCGGCGAGGGTACGGGCGAGGCTGAGGACGGCGGCCTTGCTGGCAGCGTAGACGGCAGCGCCGGGCAGACCGCGGTGCGGGGTCCAGGAGGCGTTGAGGACGACCGAGCCGCCGCCGGCGGCGTCCAGCAGCGGCAGGGCGTGCTGGACGGTGAAGAACACGCCCTTGAGGTTGGTGGCGACGATCCGGTCGAACTCGGCCTCCGTCACGTCCCCGACCGGCTGGAAGCCGGCCACGCCCGCGTTGGCGAAGACGCCGTCGAGGCGGCCGTACCGCTCCCGTACGGTGTCGGCCAGCCGGGCGAGGTCCGCCGGTACGGAGGCGTCGGCGCGGACGGTGAGCAGCCGGTCGCCGGCGTCGAGCTGCGCGGCGGCGCGGGCGAGGCGGGCGTCGTCGCGGCCGGTGATGACGACGGTGGCGCCGGCGGTGAGGAGGTGGCGGGCGGTGGCGAGGCCCATGCCGCTGGTGCCGCCGGTGACGAGGACGGTGGAGTGGGACGGAGTGCTGTTCATGACGTCCACCCTCGTGGCGGGTGCCGGGGCGGAACCAGACCCGCTTCGACCGTAGGTCCGGGAAAACCACCCTGCCGACCGGGAATCGGGGCGGCCAACGGGTGGTTGGGCCAAGGCGACGGTCCAATACGGTACTCGCGAAGAGGGACTTCACATGAAGATCGGCATCATCGGCGCGGGCAACATCGGCGGCAACCTGACGCGTCGGCTGACGGCGCTGGGGCACGAGGTATCGGTGGCCAACTCCCGTGGCCCGGAGACGCTCACGGCGCTGGTCGACGAGACCGGGGCGAAGGCGGTGACGGTCGCCGAGGCCGCCCGGGGGGCGCAGGTCGTGGTGGTGACGGTGCCGCTGAAGAACGTGCCGGACCTGCCCGCCGGGCTGCTGGACGGCGCCGCCGAGGGCGTCGCGGTGATCGACACCGGCAACTACTACCCGAAGGAGCGCGACGGCCGGATCGACGCGATCGAGGACGGCGGTCTCACCGAGAGCCGGTGGACGGAGCAGCACCTCGGGCACAGGGTGGTGAAGGTGTTCAACGGCACCTACGCGCAGGACCTGTTGGAGCGCCCGCGCCCGGCGGGCGACCCTGAGCGGATCGCCGTGCCGGTCGCGTCGGACGACGAGGCGGCCAAGCGGGTGGTCCGGGCGCTGGTGGACGAGCTGGGCTTCGACACCGTGGACGCGGGCGGGATCGACGAGTCCTGGCGCCAGCAGCCGGCCACCCCGGTGTACGGGCTGCGCGCCGGCACCGAGGCGGTGACCCGGGCGCTCGCGGAGGCCTCCCCGGAGCGCCCGGCCGCCCACCGGGCCTGAGTCACCGGAGTCGGCGCGCCCCCTCCGCCGGGACGGCGGTGAGGGTGCGCGGCTCGGCGTACCCGGCCGTGCGGAACGCGGCGGTGACCTCGGCGGCGACGTGCTCGGCCGCATCGGCGTCCACCAGGGCGATGACCGAGCCGCCGAAGCCGCCGCCGGTCATCCGCGCGCCGTGGGCGCCGGCGGCCAGGGCGGCCTCGACGGCGAGGTCGGTCTCCGGGCAGGAGACCCGGTAGTCGTCGCGCAGCGAGGCGTGCCCGGCCGTGAGGATCGGGCCGAGCGCGGCGGGGTCGCCGGCGTCCAGTCGGGCGACGGCGGCCTCCACCCGGGCGTTCTCGGTGACCACGTGCCGCACCAGCGGGACCAGTTCCGAAGGGAGTCGGGCGAGCGCGTCATCCAGCCCGGACGGCTGGAGCGAGCGCAGCGCGGGCAGCCCGAGCAGGGCGGCTGCACGTTCGCAGCCGGCCCGCAGCGCGGCGTAGGCGCCGTCCCCGAGGTCGTGCTTCACCCGGGTGTCCAGGACCAGCAGGGCGAGGCCCGCGCCCGCGAGGTCGACCGGCACCTGACGCATCGCCAGGTCCCTGCTGTCCAGGAACAGCGCGGCCCCGGGGCGGCAGCACATCGAGGCCATCTGGTCCATGATCCCGCAGGGCACGCCGACGAAGGCGTTCTCGGCCCGCTGCGCCAGCACCGCCAGCTCCGCGGCCGGGAGCCCCAGCCCGTACAGGTCGTTGTACGCGGCGGCGACGACGCACTCCAGTGCGGCCGAGGAGGAGAGCCCGGCGCCGCTGGGCACGTCGCTGTCCAGGCGGAGGTCCGCCCCGCCGACCTGGTGCCCGGCCTCGCGCAGCGCCCACACCACCCCGGCCGGGTAGCCGGCCCAGCCGGGCACCGAGCCCGGGGCGAGGTCCTCGACCCGGAGCGCCACGAGCTCACCGCCCTGGGCGGACCAGAGCCGCAGCAGCCCGTCCGTCCGGCGGGCGGCCTCGGCGCGGACGGTCTGCGGCAGGGCGATCGGGAGGACGAACCCGAGGTTGTAGTCGGTGTGTTCGCCGATCAGGTTCACCCGGCCGGGGGCGGCCCACTCCCCCTCGGCCGGCCGGCCGTACAGCTGCGCGAACGTGTTCATGCGGCGACCTCCCGCAGCCGGCGGGCCGCGTCCTCGGGGGTGACGTCGTTGACGAAGGCGTCCATGCCGGACTCCACCCCGGCCAGGTACTTGAGCTTGTCGGCGGTGCGGCGGATGGTGAACAGCTCCAGGTGCAGGGCGAGTTCGTCCCGCTGTCCGGCGGGGGCCTGGTGCCAGGCGGAGATGTACGGGGTGCGGCCGGCGCCGAAGAGCCGGTCGAAGCGGCGCAGCAACTCCAGGTAGAGGGAGGGGAATTCGTCCCGCTGCTCGGCGTCCAGGGCGGTCAGGTCGGGCACCCGGCGGTGCGGGTACAGGTGCACCTCGTACGGCCAGCGGGCGGCGAACGGGACGAAGGCGGTCCAGTGCGTCCCGGCGAGGACGACGCGGTCGCCGTGGGCGCGTTCGGCGGCGAGCAGGTCGTCGAAGAGGTTGCGGCCGGTGGTGGCGCGGTGTTCGGCGGCGCGGGCGGCCATCCGGGCGGTGCGAGGGGTGGTGAAGGGCAGGGCGTAGATCTGACCGTGCGGGTGGGCGAGGGTGACGCCGATCTCGGCGCCGCGGTTCTCGAAGCAGTAGACCTGCCGCACGCCGGGCTGCGCGGTGAGTTCGGCGGTGCGGTCGGTCCAGGCGTCCAGGACCAGCCGGGCGCGTTCGGGGGTGAGGTCGGCGAAGGAGGCCTCGTGGTCGGCGGTGAAGCAGACCACCTCGCAGCGCCCGGCGCCGGGGCCGCTGGTCCACAGGCCCTCGGCCTCCCGGAGGGGCTCGGCGGGCGGGCCGGCCAGTGAGGGGAAGCGGTTCTCGAAGACGGCCACCTGGTAGTCCTCGGCCGGGATCTCGCTGAGCCGCCCGTCCCGGGACGGGCAGAGCGGGCACTCCTCGGCCGGCGGCTGGTAGGTGCGCGCCTGGCGGTGGGCCGCGATGGTGACCCAGTCGCCGGTGGCCGGGTCCAGCCGGACCTCGGACCCGGGGGTCTGCGGGTCGAGCGGCCGTTCGTCCACCGCGCACCGGGGGGCGGCGGCACCGCTGTCGTAGTAGATCAGCTGCCGACCGTCCGCGAGGGTGTTCACGGTCCTGACGGTGGGCTGGGTCAGGGACGTCCCGGGCATGGCCCTTCTTCCTCTGAGTGAAGCCATTGGAATCAACAGAAAGCTACAATCTCAAACATTATCCACCAGGGCCACTCACGGAAGTGGTCGAAGGAGGGCCTCCCGATGGCTGACAGCGCCCAACCGCTCGCCGGACAGCGTCGCGTGCTGATCCTGGAGCAGATCCGCGCGCGCGGCGGGGTCCGGGTCACCGAACTGGTCCGCGACCTCGGGGTCTCCGACATGACGGTCCGGCGCGACCTGGACGCACTGGCCCGCCGCGGCCTGGTGCACAAGGTGCACGGCGGCGCGGTGCGGGTCGATGCTCCCGCCACCGGCGAGCCCGGCTTCGAGACCAAGGCGAACTGGGAGCTGCCCGCCAAGGACGCGATCGCCCTGGCCGCCGCCGCGCTCGTGCCGCCGGGTTCGGCGGTCGGGCTGGCCGGCGGGACGACCACCTTCGCGGTGGCCCGGCACCTGCGCGGGGTCGAGGGACTCACCGTGGTGACCAACTCGCTGCGGATCGCCGAGCTGCTGGAACAGCCCGCCGAGGACGGCACCCCCGCCACCGCCACGGTGATCCGCACCGGTGGCGTACGGACCCCTTCGGATGCCCTGGTCGGCCCGGTGGCCGACCAGGCGATCCGTTCCCTGCACGTCAACCTGCTGATCCTGGGCTGCCACGGGCTCTCCCCCGAGGCCGGGCTGACCACCCCGAACCTGGCCGAGGCGGAGACCAACCGCACCTTCCTCCGGTCGGCCCACCGGGTGGTCGTGGTGGCCGACCACACCAAGTGGAACGCGGTCGGCCTGGCCTCCTTCGCCGACCTGGACCAGCTGGACGTCCTGGTCACCGACGACGCCCTGCCCGCCGAACAGCGGGCGGCGGCCGCCCGGCTGGTCGGCGAGCTGATCGTGGCACCGACGACGGACCCCGCGAACCGGCCCGGCTAACCGAACCAGCCCGACCAGCCGGATCGCCGCGCCCCGCCGGACCGGCCCGAACTCCCCCGCACCACCAGCTCGGTGGGCAGCTCCAGCCCCTGCGCCGGCGCCGCTTCCCCGCGCACCTGGTCCAGCAGCCGGCCGACCAGCGCCGCGGCGATCGTCCGCAGCGGCAGCCGGACCGAGGTCAGCGCGGGGTGGAGGTGGCGGCAGAGCGGCGTGTCGTGGAACCCGGTGACGGCCACCCCGCCGGGCCCGACCACCAGCCCCTCCGCCCGGACGGCCTCGGACAGGTCCAGCGCCAGCAGGTCGCTGCCGGCCGCGAAGGCGGTCGGCCGGTCGGGCCCGCGCAGCAGCGTCCTCACGGACGCCACCACGGAGCCCGCCGCAGCCGTCTGCGCACCGCCCGTCGCCACCGCGGACAGGCCCAGGCGCTGTGCCTCGGCCAGGAAGCCGGCCCGCCGCGCCGCCATCCAGGGCAGCTCCTCGGCGGCCCCGAGGTAACCGATCCGGCGGTGGCCGAGTGAGGCGAGGTGCCTCACCACCTCGGCCATCGCCGCCTCGTTGCCGATGTCCACCCAGTGCTGCGGCGCCCCCGGCCCGGTCCGCCCGAAGCTGACGAACGGGACGCCGAGCCGGGCCACATGGGCGATCCGGACGTCCTCGTGCAGCACGTCCGCCAGCACCAGCCCGTCCACCTGGCGGGCCGCCACCAGCTCGTCGATCGCGGCCACCGGGTCGGCCGTGCCCTGCCCCGGCCGGAACAGCAGCACCCGCTGCCCGGCCGCCCCGGCCGCGTCGACCAGCGCCTCCAGGAAGCCGGCCATCAGCGGGTTGGGGTCGAGCGGGTCGTCCACCGGGGCGAGGTAGCCGATGGTGCGCCGGGCGCCGCTGCGCAGCGAGCGGGCCGACTGGTCGGGCTGGTAGCCGAGTTCACGGATCGCCGCGTTCACCCGTTCCAGCGTCTGCGGGCGCACCCGCTGCGGTGCGTTGAGCGCGTTGGAGACGGTCTGCCGGGAGACCCCGGCCGCCCGGGCGACCTCCTCGATCGTGGTGGCGCCGCGGCGCGGCCGGCGCGGTCCCTCGGGCATGCGGTTCTCCAGGGGTGGTCGGGGCTCAGGACGGGTGCCGGCGCCGGTCCGGCGCCCCGAGCGGGTCAGGCTCGGCGCAGGGTCAGCAGCCCGCCGCGCGGCACGGCGATGGTGTCCGCCCGGTCCAGCTCGACCTCGCCCTGCCGGACGATACGCCCCCGGGCGTCCTGCACGGTCACCGCCGCCTGCCCGCGGCCGCCGGTGAGCCGGACGTCCGGGTCGGCGTCGGCGTTGGCCACCAGCAGGGTGCGCCAGTCGTCGCCGGAGGCGTCGACCGGCAGCGCGGCGTAGCGGGCGACGGCCACGGTGCCGGTGCCACGCGCGGTGACCATCGGGTAGCCGAGGTCCGGGCGGGCCGGGAGCAGTTCGCCGAGCTGGAGGGTGGCGGTGTGCTCACGGAAGACGCCGAGCCAGAAGGCGATGGCCTCGCGCTGGGCCTCGGTCTGGGTGGCGAGGTCGACGGAGACCTGCGGCACCGAGAACAGCACGTTGATCAGGTGGCAGGCGACCTGCTCGGCCGGCTCGCCCCGGTGCCACATCAGCATGTCTGCGTGGACCGGGACGGGCCCGGCGGCCAGCCGCACGTCGATGGTCCGCTGGCGGTTCTCCTGCGGGCTGAGCGGGCAGTCGGTGGCGCGGATCATGGTGGCGTACGGCCACAGGCCGGGGCTGACGTACGGCTGGCGGTGCTCGATCATCGCCTCCGGGTCGGCGGCGGTGATCCGGCGGCGGATCTCGGCGAGCAGCCGCTCCACGCCCTCGTCCACGCTCTCGCAGTCCGCGCCGGGGCCGGCCGGCGGGGCGTCGACGCGGGCGAACCAGTCGACGAAGTCCACCTTGAGGCCGTCCATTCCCCACTCCTCGACGGCCCGGGCGAGCCGGTCGGTGAGGAAGGCCCGGACCTCGGGCTGGCGCGGGTCGGCGACGATCGCGCCCATGTGGGCGGCGTCGGCCAGCACGTGGTGGCCGATCTGCCGGTACGCGGCGCTGTCCTTGCCGATGAACGGCAGCGCGTACCAGAGCATGTAGCGCACGCCCAGGTCGTGCACCCGCTGGACGTGGGCGGCGGTGTCGGGCAGCGAGACCGGCTCCCAGTCGCCGCAGTGGGCGTAGCCGCGGGTACGGTCGGCGGTCATCCAGCCGTCGTCCACGATGATCACGTCCAGGCCCAGCTCCTTGCCGAGCGCGGCCTGGGTCTCGACGCCCTTGGGCGTGATGTCCTGGTGCATCGAGTACCAGGTGGAGTACGCGGGGCGGCGGGCGGCCTCCGGGATGTCGGCCGTGCGGCCCTCGCCCCACCAGGCGGCGAGGTCGGCCAGGGCGCGGCCGAAGTGCCGGCGGGAGGTGTCGATCCGGACGGTGAGCCGGTCGGTGGCCTGGGCCCAGAACCGGAACTCGCCGGTCTCCTCGACCACCCCGGCCCCGGCCAGCACGTCCGGGCGCCCGGCGGCGAAGGCGCACAGGGCGACGTCCCCGGTGCCGACCAGCGCGGCGATCGGCGCGCCGTTGGCCAGCGAGGTGCGGCGCGGGGCGCTCCAGGCGGCGGGCAGCCAGCCGGTGCCGCGCGGTTCGGGGGTCCACAGGGCGGTGGCGTCGACGCAGGGCACCCGCCATTCGATCCGCACCTCGCCCGCGCCCTCGGCGGTCACCTCCACGACCCCGTCGGCGACGCCCTGGGCCGTGCCCGTCCCGCTCACCCGCAGGTCCAGGCCCTCGGCGTACAGCGGGCGCAGGCCGCCGGCGGCGGTGGGGGCGTGCGGCTCCCAGACCTCGGCCGTGCTCGTGCCGGCCGTGGCGGTGCTCGTCGTGTCGCTCGTGCTCTCGGTCATGCTCAGCCCTTCGTGGCGCCGGCCAGCAGGCCGGAGATGAACTGCCGCTGGAGGACCAGGAAGAGGACCATCATCGGCAGGGTGGACAGCGCGGTGCCGGAGAGGATCGCGCCGTAGTCGGTGTTGGACTTGTTCCCGTGCAGCGTCGCCAGGGCGACCGGCAGGGTGTGCATCTCGGGGCTGCGCAGGGCGATCAGCGGCCAGACGAACTGGTTCCAGGAGCCCAGGAAGAGGAAGATCGACAGCGCCGCCAGCACCGGCCGCATGACCGGCACCACCACGCTGAACAGCACCCGGAGTTCGCCCGCGCCGTCGACCCGGGCGGCGTCCAGGAGTTCGTCCGGCAGGCTGCTCAGCGACTGCCGCATCAGGAAGATCGCGAAGGGCACGCACAGGCCGGGCAGGATCAGCGCCTGGTAGGTGTCCAGCAGGCCGAAGTCCATCATCATCTTGAACAGCGGTACCAGCAGGACCTGTTCGGGCACCACGAGGGTGGAGAGCAGCAGGGCGAAGAGCAGGGTGCGGCCGCGGAAGCGGAACTTGGCGAAGGCGTAGCCCGCGAGCAGCGCCACGACGAGGGCACCCAGCGTCTGGACTCCGGCCACCAGCAGGGAGTTTCCGAGCACCCGGAACAGGCCGATCTTCTGCTCCAGATGGCTCAGGTTCTCGCCGAGGGCGCCGCCGGGCAGCAGCTTCGGCGGCCAGTCGAACACCTCGGTGTCCTTGCGGGTGGAGGAGACCACCAGCCAGTAGAAGGGGGCGATCGACAGCCCGGTGATGCCGGCGAGGAAGAAGGTCAGCGGCCAGCCGCGCAGCTTCTTGAGGGTCGCGTTCTTCTTGCGGGGCGCGCTGTTCCTGACGGGCGCGCCCTGGGAGGTCACGGTCTCGGGGGTCACGGTCTTGGAGGTCACTTCTCGCGCTCTCCCATCAGGCGCATCTGGACGGCGCCGAGCACCGACACGAGCAGGGTGAGCGCGTAGGCGATGGCGGAGGCGTAGCCGAAGTCGAAGTACCGGAAGCCGTTCTGGTACAGGTACATGGAGACGGTCAGGGTGGCGTTGTCCGGCCCACCGCCGGTCAGCACGTACGGCTCGTCGAAGAGCTGGAGCGTGCCGATGGTCGAGAGCACGACCGTGAACAGCAGCACCGGGCGCAGCGCGGGGACGGTGATGGAGGTGAAGCGGCGGATCGGTCCGGCGCCGTCGACCATCGCGGCCTCGTACAACTCCCTCGGGATGGACTGGAGTCCGGCGAGGTAGATGACGGCGTTGTAGCCGGTGTAGTGCCAGGTGAGCACCAGGACGACGGCCATCCGGGCCCAGACGGGCTGGCCCAGCCAGTCGACGGAGGGCAGGCCGACGGCGTTCAGCAGCCAGTTGACCGCGCCGTCGTCGCCCTTGAGCAGGTAGGCGAACATCACGCCGGTGGCGACGAGGCCGGTGACCGAGGGCATGAAGACGCCGAGCCGCCACACCGTACGCCAGCGCACCAGTGCGGAGTTGATGCCGACGGCCATCAGCAGGGCCAGTCCGAGCATCAGCGGGACCTGCACGATGAGGATCTCGCCGGTGTTGCGCAGGGCCGTCCAGAACAGCGGATCGTCCAGCAGGCGCCGGTAGTTGGCGATACCGGCGTTGCGGGTCGCGGAGCCGGAGCCGGTGGTGAAGGACAGCAGCAGCGAGTCGATGATCGGGTAGGCCTTGAACACCCCGAAGGTGATCAGGGCGGGGGCGAGCAGCAGGTACGGCACGGCGGCGCGGCGCCGCCGGGCCCAACGGAGGCCTGCGGATGCTCTCGCGGAGGCGGCGGGCGGGCTGGCGGCACTCATGCGATCCCGCGCCCGGTCTGCTGGGCGAGCTGCTTGGCGGCGTCCTGGAGGACCGCGGCCGGGTCGGCGCCCTTGAGGAGGACCTTGACCTGGGCGTCGCTGACGAGCTTGAGGGCGCGGGCGTAGTCGCCGGAGTAGTTGGTGGGGTCGCCGCCGTCGGTGGCGAGGTCGGCGAAGGTCCTGAGCACCGGCTGGCCGCCGTAGTAGGCGCTCGGCGCGGCGTACAGCGGGTCGGTGTAGGCCTCGGTGAGGGCCGGGAAGACGCCGCCCGCGTTGAACATGGCGTTCACCGAGGCGGGGCGGGTGACGGCGTACTCGACGAACTTCCAGGCGGCGCGGCGGCGCGGGCTGGAGGAGGCGACGGCCAGGTGGGTGGAGTTGACCAGGGCGGTGCGCTTTCCGCCGGGGGTGACCGCCGGGGGCTTGGTGAGCCGCCAGTTGCCGCTCTGGTCGGGGAACTTCTTCTCCAGGTAGTGCGCGACCCAGGCGGGCATCGCGGCCACCGCGAGCTTGCCGGTCTTCATCACGGGCGGCCAGCTCTGGACACCGGGGGTGTCGCCGATCAGCCCGGCCTCGTCCAGCCGCTTGACGATGGTCAGGGCGCGGACGGCCGGCTCCGAGGCGACGGTGATCTTGCCCTGGAGGTCGAAGTAGAAGGCACCCTGGAGCTGCATCAGGGACTGGAGGAAGTCCAGGTCGGGGGTGGGGTTGGCGGCCCGGTTGAGACCGATCAGGGCGATGCCGGGGTTGGCGGCCTTGAAGCGGTCGGCGACGGCCAGCAGGTCGTCCCAGGTGGCGAGGGCCTCGGGGTCGATGCCCGCCTTGTCGAAGTAGTCCTTGCGGTAGAAGAAGCCGAGCGGGTTGACCTCCCAGGGCAGCGCGTAGGCGTGGCCGTCCTTGCCGGAGACGACCGGCCACAGCCCCTTGGCGAACTTGTCCCTGTGCGCGTCGGCACCGAACGAGGAGAGGTCGGCCAGGCCGCCGGGGAACTTCTCCATGTAGCCGGGCAGGTAGTCACAGCCGATGTGCAGGACGTCGCCGAGGCCCTGGCCGCCGGCCGCCATGCCGACGGTGATCTTGTCCCAGATGGCGGGCTCACCGATGTCCTGGACGTCGACCTTGATCCCCGGGTTGTCCTTCTCGAAGGCCGGGACGATCCCGCGCAGGGCGTCGGCGGCGGTGGCCCAGGACCAGACGGTGATCGTGCCGGTGTCGGCGTCCCCACCGGAGGCGCCTCCCGAGCCGGAGCCGCTGCCGCAGGCCGCGAGGGTGCCGCCGGCGGCGACGGCCAGCAGGCCGGCTCCGGATGCGCGGAGAAGGTCGCGACGGGAAAGGTGTGACATTGCATTCCTCTCGGTGGGGTGGCGCCGGAAGGCTGTGATGCGAAGGGGGTGGGGTGGGTGTGGCGGGTGGGACGGGGGTGACTCGACACGGTTTGAACGTTCAAACACACAAAACAAACCAGAACCAAACAGGTTCCAACGAGCGGACACAGCAAACGCCCGCCCTCCCCATGCCGTCAAGCCCCGGATACGGGAAGGGCGGGCTCCGCAACCGTTCTGTTATCAGCCGGGAGCTCGGCTTCGTCAGCCGGACCGGCGCGGAGCCTGCCGGCAAACCGGCCGGCGGCCCGGTCCTGGCGGCCCGCCCTTGCGCCCTCCCGCGAGGACGGACGGTGGCCGGTGGATCCCGGAGCGGTTTCCGGCCAGGTTTGTCATGTATCCCTCCGGCACCGACCGACCCACCGTTTGCCCGACTAGGGTCGGTCCAGCTCCGCAGCACGGCGCCGCACGGCCCTCGCGCGGCGCGTCGCGGACCCGTCGATTGGACCGGTGAGAAGTGAACATCAAGTATCGCCACGTGCTCGGTCGTTCATGGATGGCGGCAGTCCGGGGCCGGCTCGCCGCCGCGGCGGGGGTGGTCACCCTGCTGGTGGCCGTCCTCACCGGCGCAGCTGCCGGCACGGCCGGTGCGGCGCCGGCGGCGGCACCGGTCGCCGCCGTCCAGGCGTCGCCCGGGTGGGTCTGTCCCGGTACGCCCATCCCTGCCGGCTACGTGATCACCCAGCGCCAGCCGAGCGGGTGCAACAACGCCGGTGCCTGGTACATCCAGCCTGTGCAGAACGGCATCTGGACCTGCGCCACCTCGCCGATTCCCCCCGGCTACGTGATCACCCTCCACAACGCCACCGGCTGCAGCGGCATCGACTACTGGTTCCTGGAGCTGGCCCGCGACGGCCAGTACACCTGTGCCGGTTCGCCGATCCCGCCCGGCTACGTGCTCACCGGCCACATGAACTCCGGCTGCGGCAACATCGGCTCGTGGTTCCAGCAACTGGCCCGCGTCGGCGAGTACATGTGCCCCTACCAGCCCGTTCCGGCCGGCTTCCGCGCCGGCGCCTACAACGCGAGCATGTGCAGCGGCCTCGGGGGCTGGTACCTGCTCGCCGCCTGATCCGATCGCCGCCGGCAGGCACCGCACAGCACGGGGTGCCTGCCGGCGGCGCACCTGTTCCGAGAATCCACTGTCGCGCGTCACGGCGGTCCACGCACCGCCGCACCGGCGCACCGCCGGTCGGGCGCCGCCGGAGGAGAGCGAAGGAGCGGGTTCAGTCCTCCGCAGGCAGAGCAGCCCCGTCGGCACGGGGGAAGACCGTCCCCGGGGTGACCGGAATCCCGCGGGACATCGCCTCGAAGTCCAGGATCGGGTGGGTCAGGATCTCCTCGACCTCGTCGGTCAGGAGGTTGCCCAGGATGAACTCCTCCTCCGCGCCCGACCCGAAGGTGACGACCTGCCCGCTCGACTGGATCATCCAGTTCAGCAGCTCCCGTTCGCTGCTCTCCGCGAGGTGGATCTCCCGGCCGGGGTGGTCGCGCCGGATCCCCTCCACGACCGCGCGGACGTCCTCCACCGCCACCCCGAGCCTGCGGACCGTGGCCGGCGACGCCCGTCGGCCCCACCACTGGAAGATCACCCATTGGGCGACCGAGGGGTGGGACATGATCTCGGCGGCGAGCTCGGGCAGCTGGTGGAGGTTCTCGGCGCTCGCCACGGTGTGCACCCGCACCCGGTCGAAGCCCTCGGCATCGCACAGGGCGAGGGAGTCCAGGAGCACTCGGAGGAGGTCGGCGTCCGGGCTGCGGCGGAAGGCCCGCTGCACGTCCGCGGTGACGGCGTCCAGCGGCAGCCGCAGCGAGGACAGCCCCCGCAACCGGGCGAGCTTCCCGGCGGTGAGCGTGTAGCCGGTGGTGTCCAGGCCGACCTTGAGGCCGGCCTCGATGGCGTGGTCGACCACGTCGAAGATCGGCGGCCACAGCAGCGGGTCCCCGCCGGCCAGGACCAGGTCGGTGGTCCCGTGCGCAGCCAGCTTCCCGACGATCCGCCGGGCCTGGGCGAGGTCGATCTGCTCCGCGGCGAACGGGTTGTAGCAGCCCTGGCAGGACATCGGGCAACGGTTGTTGATCGACCAGTTGACCCGCCGGACGCGACGGCCCGTACGCGACCGGTCGGCCCGGCTGCGGATCCCGGCCACCAGGTGGGCCAGGCGCCGGGCCTGCGGGAGGGTGGCGCCGGTGAGCAGCTCCCCGGCCCGTTCGACGGCGGCCGCGGTGGCGTTGTTCTGGAGCAGCAGGAACGCCAGGCGCCACCGCATGGTCTCGTCCGCCGGGCCTTCACGCAGGGCCTGTTCGGCCCGCTCGGTCAGGGCGCCGAGGTAGACCGGGTTGAAGTTGGCCGGCTCCAGGCGGCGTTGGAATTCGTCGGCTATCGACCCACGCTCCAACGACCTGTCGTAGCCGGCCCGCAACGGGTGCGGGGGCAGGATCTCCACGTGCTGCCGGGTGGACATGGGGTGCGCTCCAGGGTCGGTCAGTTCGGGAGGTGCCGGTCAGTTCGGCACGGACGGCAGCAGGATGACCATCGAGTCGGCGGAAGACAGTCCCATGCCCTCGACGAAGACCGCGTCGCGGACGAGCTGCGCGATGGCGGGATGCGTGGGGGCGTCGAGGTAGCGGGCGGTGGATTCGAGCGGGGTGACGCCGCGTTCGGCGATCAGGGTGCGCAGCGCGCGCGGGAGGTTGTCGAGGTCGTCGCGCATCTGCGCCAGGTCGAACCGGTCGGCCAGCCGCAGCGCGGCCCTGCGGGCCTTGGCGAGGTTGGTCGCCGGGTCCAGGATCGTCGCCTTCGCCAGGTAGTACGGGACGGGCTGCATCATCCAGGCCAACGCCGTGCGCGGGTCGTCCTCGTCGTGGCCGGGGCAGGAGAAGGCGTCCGGCCCGAGCCCGAGGCCGTCGCAGAACCACTCGGGCCGCATGCTGATCCGGTAGTGGGCGTGGCCGGCCTGCCGGAACGCCGGAAGCCTGGCGATGACGGACGTCGTCTCGATCCGGAAGGCGTCGGAGATCCGCCGCATCTTCCGTCCCACCACGGCACGGGTTTCCGGCACGTCCGCGTCCTCGGCCACGACGTGGACCAGGTCGAGATTGGAGACGATGTCGCCGCTCGCCCCCGTGCGATGGTCTCCACGGGCCAACGAGCCGGTCGCCGCCACCGACATGTCGGTCACGTCGGCGAACTCGCGGGCCAGCTCCTGGAACAACAGGGGGACGTCTTCGGGTCTCACGTGGCTCCTCGGGTGTCGGCGGCGGCGAAGGTGAGATCCTTCACCCTCTCTTCCAAGTCCGGTTACATCGTGGAGAGTTCGCATTCAGGCGGGCAGCCTAACAGCGGCCCGCCACAAACGGTCGAGTTCGCACCGACCACCCCACGTGTCATGACTGATGGCCCGACAGAAACGTGAGTACGAGCTCAGACAAGAGGGTGAGCACACGACCTGGCCGGAGATCTCCGCTCGCGGCTGGTACAAGAGCAGCTACAACGAGCGGGCGAACGACTGCGTGGAGACCGGGCTCACCGTCAACAGCGGCATGGCCGTGCGGGACTCGAAGGACACAAGCGGCCCGGCACTCGTCGTCTCCCCCGACGCATGGACGGCGTTCGTCACCGCGATCAAGGCCGGCGAACTCCAACGCCTGAACACACCTGCGCGAGAAGTCGGCCCACCCGACTTCTCGCGCAGCCTTGTCAGAGCGCCTCTGGTGCGTCGGCCGGGTGCTCCAGTGAGCGCTCCAGACTGTCGGCCAGCTTCGTGAGGACCCGGTGTTCGTCGGCGTCGAGCGTCGCCGTCAACTGCTCTTCGACCGCGTAGTAGTGGGCGAGGAGGCGGTCGACGAGGTCGACGCCGCGATCGGTGAGCCTGAGGTGGATGATGCGGCGGTCGCGGTCGTCGCGCTCCCTGGTGATCAGCCCCTCCTTCTCCAGCCTGTCCGCGCGGACGGTCATCCCTGAGCAGGTGACCATGTCGAGGGCGGCCAGTTGACCGGTGGTCAGCCGGTGGGAGGGGCCGGCCTGGCGCAGGGTGACGAGCACGTGGAAGTTGGCGGCGGTGAGCCCGTGCTCCTTGAGGGCGGGCTCCAGCCGGGCCTTCCAGAGCACGGCGATCCGGTAGAGGCGGCCGAGCGGTCGCAGGGGTGGCACGGGGGCCTTCCAGTTGGTCGTTTTGCCGGGTGCGCAGGCAGGGCTGCCTGCGGCCTGCGGGTCCGACGCCGGCGATCCCTGCCGGCGTCGGACCGGTCCACGAAGTGGTCAGCCGGCCGGGGCGAGCTCCGGTGCCGGCGGGTGGGGCGCGGCAGCGCGGTGCAGGCCCTTGCGGTCGTAGAGGTGGGTGACCGCGAGGCCGACGGCGAGGGAGACCGCGAAGCCGATGCCGACCATGGTCCAGGCGCGGCCGAGTCCGGCGTCGGCCTGCGCGTCGAAGTAGAGGATGGACCGGACGCCGTCGACGACCTGGCGGAAGGGCTCGAAGTCGGCCAGGAACCGGTAGAAGTCGGGCAGTGCCTGGAGCGGGATGGTGGCACCCGCGGACGGGATGGCCAGGCCGATCAGCACGAGCATGGAGACGATGGGGCCCGGGGTGCCGAAGGCGGCGAGCAGGGCGAGAGCGGTGACGCCCATCGCGGCCGTGGCGCAGCTGCCGAAGATCCACAGCTGCAGCAGGTGGGAGGCGTCGATGCCGATGACGCCGACCGCGGCGGCCATGGCCAGTGCGGAGGTCGCCATCGACAGGACGACCATGAGGACCGAGCCGACGGCGAAGTGGCGTACCCGGCTGAGGTGCCGGAGCGGTTTGGCGGTGCGGACCGGGCCCTTGTCGCTGGCCATGTAGCCGAGTGCGGTGTCCAGCTGGGTGTGGATGACGTTGGCGCCGAGCATGCCGCCCAGGACGAGGACGAGGGTGTAGAAGAACGCGCTCAGCCCGAGGCCGCTGTGCTGCCCGAGCGGGTGGCCCTCCTGGACCGTGGCCCTGACGGGGTCGGCGATCATCAGCTGCGCGGCGGCGCCGGGCGCGGCGGGCTTGGCAGCGGCGCCCGGTGCGGCGGACCTGGCAGCAGTGCCGGGCGCGGCCTGGTGTTCGGCCTGGTGACTCAGCTGCTGGGCGAGCTGCCGGCCCACCTGGGCCGAGGTGGTCTGGACGACCTTGCGGTTGATCTCGGAAGCCATGGAGGAGCCGAAGCTTCCGGCGCCGGGGTTGGTCAGCACGGTCATGGTCGGCGGGTGCGGCTCGTGCTGGAGCGGGCCGGCGAGGGCGGCCACGGAGGCGGAGAAGTCCTCCGGGATGACGAGTGCGCCGAACACCTTGTCCTTGGCCAGGAGCTCGTCGGCGGTCCGGCGGTCGACCTCTTTCCAGGCCACCTTGCCCTTCAGGTCGGCCGCTTGGGTGATCTGCGGGGTGATCTGCTCGCCCAGGTTGACCTGCTGCCCCGCGATCCGGGTGCCCTGGTCCGCGTTGACCACCGCGATCGGCAGGTCCTTCATCGAGCCGGCCGGATCGTTGTTGGCACCCGTGTACAGCAGCGACAGGACGAACGACAGCAGGCCGAGGGTCAGCGCCGACCGCAGCCAGAGGCCCTTTCCGCGCAGCAGCCCACGGGCGCTCGCCCTGGGGGCGTGGGTCGGCTCAGACATTCCGCCCCCCTCGGTGGCGCGGCGCGACAGGGGCCTGCTCGTGGCACCTGGTTCCGATGGGGCGTGGGGCTGGCATGGTGCTCCAGTTGCGAGGTGGCGCCGAGGACGGCGCTCAGGGTTCGGCAGCGAAGGGGGTTTCCGGCGTCGTGTCTGGTCAGCCGACTATTGGAAACCTTCACTTTCTAGCTCGATAGTGACACTACCGAATGCGTGCGTCCATTCGGGAGCCTGGGAGACTGGTCACACACCGAACCGTCCGAACGAGTGAGCGCATGAGGATCTCCGACCTGAGCCGCCTGACCGGAACACCGGTCGGGACCATCAAGTACTACCTGCGGGAAGGCCTGCTGCCGCCCGGCCGATCCCTCGGCGCCACCCTGACCCTGTACGGCGACGAACACGTTCAGCGCCTGCGTCTGATCCGCGCCATGACCGCCCGCGGCGGCCTGTCCATCGCCGCCACCCGCGACGTCCTCACCGCGATCGACCAGCCGCTCGAACCGCTGGACACGCTCCGCGTCGTCCACTACGCCCTGCCCACCCCGGTCGATGCCGCCGAGACCGACGCGGTCGACGAGCACGCTCCGCAGGTCGACCGGCTGCTGGACGCCATGGGATGGGACATCTCCGAGGAGTCGCCGCACCGCAGGGCACTCGCCGCGAGCCTGATGGACCTCAGCCGCCTCGGCATGGAGTACAGCACCGAGGAACTGCTGCCCTATGCCGAACTGGCCGCCGCCGCGGCCCGGCTGGACTTCGGCCGGATCGAGGGCATCGAGGACCGCCTCCGGCTCGCCGAGCACGCCGCGATCGTCGTCCTGCTCCTCGAACCCGTTCTGGCGGTCCTGCGGCGCCTCGCCCAGGAGGACGAGTCCCACCGCCGTACGGCCTGGGCCCGCAGCGGCTGAACGCGTGCGCGCGAGAAGTCGGCCGGGCCGGCTTCTCGCGCAACCGCCCCCCTCAGCGGCCGACTTCGCGCAGACGGAAGTCCTCGACCGTCTCCCTCCTGATCAGCAACCGGGCCCGGCCGTCCTTCACCGCCACCACCGCCGGGCGGCCGACCAGGTTGTAGCCCGACGCCATCGACAGCTGGTACGCGCCGGCCGCCGGCACCGCCAGCAGGTCGCCCGGGCGCAGGTCGGCGGGCAGCGCGGCATCCCGGACCAGCACGTCCCCGGCCTCGCAGTGGCGGCCGACCACGTCCACCCTCGCCTCCCCCGCCTCCGAGTGGCGGCCGACCAGCCGTACGGTGTACGGCGATCCGTACAGCGCCGGACGCGGGTTGTCGCTCATGCCGCCGTCCACCGCGGCGAAGCAGCGGCCGTCCGCGGTGTGCTTGACGGACAGCACCCGGTACACCGCGACCGCCGCCGGTCCGGCGATCGCGCGGCCGGGTTCGACGATCAGCCGGGGCACCTCCAACCCGGCCTCGGCGCAGCGCACCGCCAGCCGGTCGGTCACCCGCACCGCGAACTCCGCGAGGTCCAACTCCTCGTCCCCTACGGGCAGGTAGCGGATGCCGTGACCACCGCCGAGGTCCAGCTCCGGCAGTTCCACGCCGTGCCGCTCCCGCGCCTCGGCAAGCAGCCGTACCAGCGCGTCCACCGCGAGCAGGTAGGGCTCAGGCGACGTGATCTGGGAGCCCAAGTGGCAGTGCAAGCCCGCCAGTTCGAGCCCCGGCTGGTCGAGCACCCGGGCGATGGCGTCGGCGGCATCGCCGCCCTGGATCGGGAAGCCGAACTTCTGCCCGCCGGCCCCGGTCCGGACCGCCGCATGATGCCCGGCGGCGATCCCCGGGACCACCCGGACCAGCACCTTCTGCGGCGTGTCCGCGGCCACCAGCGCGGCCAGCCTCGCGATCTCCGCCGAGCCGTCGATGACGATCCGCCCGACCCGCAGCCTCCGGGCCAGCCGCAGCTCCTCCGGGGACTTCGCGTTGCCGTGCAGCAGGATCCGCTGCGCCGGGAAGCCGGCCGAGACCGCCAGCCACAGCTCGCCCGACGAGCAGACGTCCAGCCCCAGCCCCTCCTGTTCCACCCAGTCGGCCATCGCGCTGCACAGGAAGGCCTTGGCCGCGTACAGCACCTCGGTGTGCGGCAGCGCCCGCCGGTACGCCCGGGCTCGCCCCCGGACCTCGGCCTCGTCCAGCACGTACAGCGGGGTACCGAACCGTTCGGCGGCCTCGGCCAGCCCCACCCCGCCGACCACGGCCTCGCCGCCGCGGCCGGGCCGCGCCGAGGCCGGCCAGGGTCCGCCGAGGGCATCGGCGGGGGCGGTGGGGGCGTTGGGGGCGTTGGGGGCGGGTCGGGCGATGAGCTGGGTCATGGCGGGGCTCCTCGGATCAGTCTTCGAACTGCATCGCGATGCGGCAGTGCGTCGGGCGGCTTCGGTCGTGGGCGGGGGCGGGCTCCGGGGTCCGCCCCGGCGGCTCCGGGGCGGCGGCCCGGCGATCGACCAGCGGCACCACGGGTCGCAGCGGCTGTTCGACGGCAAGGGCGGTGTCGGTCATGGCGGGGTCCCTTCGGGTCGTGGGCCGTACGGCCGGACGCGTGCCGTCCGGCCGTACCCCTCCAGTGGAGACCCTCCGCAGACCGACCGCACCCGTCCTTGACGCATGGCGTACGTCCCGGCCGCCGTCCTTGACGCCCTTCTGACAGCGGGTTCCTCGGCATCGAGGCGATCGACCTGCTGACGCAGTTCGCGCCGGGCCTGGGCCGAGAGACCCCCGACGGGCCTGTCAGAAGGCCGTCAAGATGTGTGCGACCTGCGTCATGGTGGCGTCAGAGGCGGTACGGACCGGTCCGTTCCGGGGTTCACTGGTGTCGTCCGAAGCGAGGAGCACCGACCCGGCAGCGCCCGATGGAGAGCCTGCCGGAGAGACGGAGGCGAACGGCCATGACCGGGACCACCCGAGTGATCGTCGGCCTGAGCGGATCGCTGAGCAGTCTGGCCGCCCTCTACCACGCCGTCGGTGAGGCGGCCCGGAGCCAGGCGGTGCTGGTGCCCGTCGCCGCCTGGACCGCCGCGAACGAGCGGGACGAGCGGCGCCCGATCTCCGAACCGGAGCACGCCGCCCGCCGGCGCCTCGACGTCGCCTTCGAGCAGGCCTACGGCGGCTACCCGTCCGGCCTGGTCGTCCACCCCCTGGTGGTCAACGCCGAGCCCGGCCCCGCCCTGGTCGGCGCCGTCACCTGCCCGGAGGACCTGCTCGTGCTCGGCGCCGCCACCCGCCGCCGTCTGGACCGTCTGCGGCACGGCTCGGTCGCCCGCCACTGCCGCCACCGGGCCGGCTGCCGGGTGGTCGAGGTCTCGCCCTCGGCCCTCCTCACCCGCCTCGAACTCCCGGCCCGCACCGGCGCGCCGCTGCCCCTCCTGGCCCGCTGAAGTCACCCCGCCGGCCCGCTGAGAACGCTACGCCGGCCCACCGTTTCGCCGCCGGCGCCCCTCGCGCCCCGGACGCTACGCCGGGTCGCGCAGGTGGGCGCTGAACCAGCCGAGGGCAGGCGGGATCAGCCGGTCCCAGGTGGTGAAGTTGTGGCCACCCGTGTCGACCGTCTCCTGAACGACCACGAGCGGCGGGCGGGCAGCGGCGGCGAAGGCACTGGAGTCGGCGTAGGTGCTGCCGTCCTGCTTGCTGCCCGCGAGCAGCACCGCGAGGGGCGGCATCGGCAGGTGGGCCAGGCGCCAGTCGAGGTCCGCCTCGGCGCGGCGCTGTGCGCTGCCGCCGAAGAGGTCACCCGTCGTGACGTCCTCCGCCGCCTTGAAGTAGCCGGAGAGCGAGACCGCGACCGAGAAGGTCTCCGGGTGCTCCATGCCCAGCTTGACCGCGCAGTAGCCGCCGGTCGAGTCGCCGACGATGCCCAGGCTGCCCGTTCCGTCCAGCACCCGGTAGGAGGCCCGCAGGTCGGCGGGCACGTCGGTGGTGAAGTAGCGCTGCGCCTGCGGCCCGTTGGGGATGTCCTCGCACTCGCTGTCCCGGGGCATGGTCGGCGAGGGACGCATCAGCACCAGGACGGTCGGCTTCATCGCCCCCGTGCGCAGCAGGTCGAGTTCGGTGGCCGGGTAGCGGAGCTTGGTGACCAGGTTCGTGGCGTCGCCGGGGAAGCCGGTCATCACCAGCGCGGCCGGGAAGTGCCTTGCCCCGCCGCCTGGTTGGAAGTACTGCGGCGGCAGGTAGACGTAGCCGTCGGTGCTGAGCCCGGTCGTGCTGCCGGGCAGCCGGACCTGCTCCAGCCGGCCGATCCGGGCCGGATCGCGGTTGACCGCCCCCGCACCGGTGATGTCCGCCCTGCCCAGGACCTGTACGCCGACCGGACCCGCGCCGGCGCCTGCGCCCGTCGTGTGGATCACGCCCGCACCGTGCTCGTGCCCGAGCAGGTCGGACCAGCTGCTGTAGAAGACGAAGTAGTCGTTGACGGCGAGCCCCAGCAGGGCCAGCAGGGCCAGTTGCGTGACGGCGATGGTGCCGAGCCGCAGGAACATCGCCGGCCAGCTCCGGACGGCGAGCCGGGGCCAGACCCAGAGCGTGCCGAGCACCGTGAGCACCGCGAGCAGTGCCACCAGCGCCAGCAGCTTGTGACTGGTGAGTCCCATCGGCCCCGGCCTCCCGTACCACTGTGGCCCCTCTACCACTGTGGACCTCCGGCGCACGCAATCGGAGCCCGGCACTCAGAGTGGCCAGGCCGGCACCCCTTGACGCGCCACGGCAAGCCGGGGTTCCGCAACTTCGACAATCCTGTCGAAGTTGGCATGCCCGAGCTATGCTGACCCGAAGCCCGCCCGCGGCCGGGCCCCACCCCGTCGACGATCACACCGCACAGGTGCGACCGACCGGAAGGAGGTGCGGTCCGAACCTCCAACAGGCGGCCAACCGGCCTTCCACATCGCTTTCTTGACGGTTCGTCAATTCCGATCCGCGATTTCACCGCCTGAGCCGCGACGCGTGCCCCGGGCCGCTCACCGCCGTTGTACGGAAGGTGAATCGCCGCGCCCGCCCGAAACCCCCGGCCACCCCGCCGAGGAAGAGGTTCCGCATGACGACGTCCCGGACCCACCCGCGCCCCGCCGAGGCCGCGGTGCTGCTCACCGTGCTCGGCCTGCTCGTCCTGGAGGAGATCGCCCTCGGCATGGCCGAGGAGGAGGACCGCCCCGTCATCGGCGGCATCCTGATCGGCGCCTCCGGCGCCGGCCTGCTGGCGGTCGGCGCGGTACTGCTCAGCCGCTGGATCGACCTCCGCCGACCGCTCCCGCTCCCCCCGCTCGGCCCGAACGGCCGCGAGTACAGCGCCCGCGCCCTCGAAGGCTTCCCGATGGAGGCCGTCCGCCCCCTGCTGCTCGCCGAGAACGCACCCCAGCTCGGCCACCTGTACTCCGCCTGGATGCTCGCCCGGACCGGCCGCCCGGCCCCCTGGATCGCCCGCCGCCTGGCCATCCCCCCGGACGCCGCCCAGCTCCTGGTCGACGCCGCCCGCTCGGCAAGACTCGATCGGGCCTGATCAGCGCCGGCCGACCGGATCAGCGCCGCTGACCGGGCACCGTGTTCGCCTGCGACACCAGGTACGGCACCAGCCCGCGCTCCGCCAGCGCCGACCGCCAGGCGTCCCGCGCCAGCGGCAACTCCCCCGGCCCGTCCGCCGCTCCCCCGGCCTCCGACCCCCTCGACCGGGCCGCCCCCAGCAGCCCCAGCCCACCCACCAGCAGACTCACCGCGCCCACCCCGGCCGACACCCACCCGGCCTCCACCAGCGCGTGCGCCAGCACCTCCAGGTCCTCGACCAGCCCCAACAGGGAGCCCAGCAGCAGGAAGATCACCGCCGCCGTCACCGCGATGATCGGCACGACCACCCCCAGCACGCCCCACCATCCCGACGCCCGCTCCCGGGCCGGCACGTCCACCGGCAGCCGCGCCACCGCGTCCGCGTCCGCGTCCGCCCGTAGCGCCGCGTACCGCTCGTACTCCGGCGCCGCCGCGGCCAGCACGAACTCCGCGTTCTCCCGCGCCGTCCGCCGCAACCGCTCCACGCCCCGGGCCTCCTCCCCGCTCGCCCGCAACGCCGCCCGCACCTGCGGGGCCGCCAGCGCCCGCCCGAGCTCCGTCTCGAAGTCCGCCCGATCCTGCTGCGGCAGCCGAAGCGGCCTGTCCATGCTCGTCCCCGATCGTCGCCCCGTTTAGTTCTACAGAACTGTAGAACAAGGAGGCGGGTTGCAGCAGCCCTGTTCACGGGTGGATTCGGCGGTCAGGAGGGGCCGGCCACGGGGACCCGGGCGAGGGCGCCCCCGCGTGCGGGGCACGAGCGTGGGGCAATCGCGGTTCAGGCCACGGTCAGGATGCCGCGCATGAAGTGGTGGAAGGTGCAGAGGTAGGAGTACGCGCCGGGCTGGGTGGGGGCGGTGAGGGTGGCGGTGGCGCCGGGGGCGACCGGGCCGGTGTCGAAGCCGCCGTCCTGGGCGGTGAGGCTGTGGGCGGTGGTACCGGTGTTGGTCACGGTCACGACGGCGCCCGGGGCGGCGGTGAAGTCGCCCGGTTCGAAGGAGAAGTTGCGGATCGTCACGGTCCCGGTGAAGGGGCTGGGCGACGGGGCCGGATAGGACGGTTCGGACGGCGCCACGACGGGGCTGGTGGTCTCCTCCGGGCCCGGCGCCACGAACGAGCTGACGCAGCCGGTCAGGACGGGAGCGGCTGCGAGCAGCAGGAGGGCGGCGGCGCGAAGGAGCGGGCGCATCAGGCGGTGGTGAGCGCGACCCGCTTGGCGTCGGCGGCGGCGGGCGGGGTGGCGCCGATGTTGGAGACGGTGGCGGTGAGAACGGCGTCGACGCCCGGGAGCCAGTTGGTGGTCTTGGACTGGACGACGATCTGCCGCTGCTGCGGCGTCCCGTCGCAGATCACGTCCGCCTCCGCGGTCCGGTTGGAGCCGAAGGCGATGGAGGAGGTGTCCTCGGGGTCCTTCTGCTCCACCGAGACGGTGAGCGAGCGTGCCTCGTCCGCGACCGAGCAGACGTAGTCGACCTGTACCCGCACCCGGCCGGGGAGCTTGGGGTCGATGACCGCGGCACCGAGGGTGACGCTGGTGGCGGTGGGGTCCGAGTCGTCGGCCCGGGCGGGTATGGCGGCGCCGGTGAGACCGGTGAGGGCCGATGTGAGTACCGGCAGGATGATCCACCGCTGCACTGCAACCTCCTGGTCCGAGGACGTGTTGCGGCCGACGCTAGCCGCCCGGCCGGGGACCCGCGCGCCGGACCGTCGCGACCGTCACGCCGACAGCCCAGCGCCCCCGTCACCGCCGCCGGAGCCAGACCGCCCAGGTCAGCGCCGAGCAGCCCGCGTACGCCAGCAGGAACCCCGCGTACGCCGCGTCCCCGTTCCCGCCGGCCAGGAAGGACTGCCGGAAAGCCAGGTTCACCAGCACCCCGCCGAACGCCCCGACCGCGCCCGCGAGCCCGATCAGCGCCGAGGACCGGCGACGGGAGTCGGCCTCGGTGGCAGCCGGGTCGGCCCCCGCCGCGACGGCCGCCCGGGCCACGGCCTGGTAGTGCGCCGGGATCATCTTGTATGTCGAGCCGTTGCCGATCCCGCTGAGCACGAACAGGGCGACGAACCCGGCCAGGAACAGCGGCAGTGAGCCCGCCCGCGAGGCGGCGAGCACCACCGCCGTGCCGGCGCCCATGGCGGCGAAGGTGCCCAGGGTCACCCGCGCACCGCCGTACCGGTCGGCGAGCCGTCCGCCGACCGGCCGCAGCAGCGAGCCGAGCAGCGGCCCGAGGAAGGTGAGCGCGGCCGCCTTGACCGGGGTGTCGAAGCGCTCGTGGAACTGCACCTGGAGCACCTGCCCGAAGGCGAAGCCGAAGCCGATGAAGGAGCCGAAGGTGCCGATGTAGAGGGTGGAGACGGCCCAGCCGTACGGATCGCCGGCGACGTCGCGCAGCGCCCGCCCCTCCCCCGAACCCGCCGAACTTCCGGACCGCAGCGGCAGGTTGTCCATCCGCCACCACGCCCCTGCCGCCGCCAGCAGGATCAGCGGCAGGTAGAACAGCGGATCAGCCGGGGGTGGGCGGCGCCGGCGGTGGCCGGCACCAGCAGGCCGAGCAGCTGCACCGCGGGCACGCCCAGGTTGCCGCCGCCCGCGTTGACGCCGAGCGGCCCTTGCCGCACAGGGCGCCGCGGTTCACCGGGAAGTCGGGGCGCTCCAGCACCTCGGCGGGCAGGTCCACCCCCGGCGCCAGCCGCATCCCGCACTGCAGCGCACAGTACGGGCAGTGCGTGTCGGTGGCGGCCAGGGCGGCACTGGGGCTGATCGGCGTCATGCCCTGAACGCTCGCCGCCCGCTGTTTCACGAGCGGGTCGCCGATGTTGCGTGCGCGGTACACCTCGCTCACACCGCCCGCGCCGCACCGTGCACGGCCGGACATCTGCCGTAACCGCAGCGGCACTTTCGCTAACCGGCAGGTGACGGCCGGGCAATGCTCCCGTAACACGCGCGGCGGAGGCTGGCCGGCATGGCAACCCTCACCCAGCCGGGGCCGCTCACCGGCTACACCGTCGGCGTCACCGCCGCGCGCCGCCGCGAGGAGCTGACCGCACTGCTCGCCCGGCGCGGCGCCGAGGTGGTCGAGGCCCCGGTGCTGCGCATCCTGCCGCTCGCCGACGACCTCGCCCTGCGGGAGGCCACCGACCGCTGCCTGGCCGCCCCGCTCGACTACGTGGTGGCCACCACCGGGGTCGGCTGGCGCGGCTGGATGAGCGCCGCCGAGGGCTGGGGCCGGGGCGCCGCACTCGCGCAGGCCTGCCGCGGCGCGGTGGTGCTCAGCCGCGGCCCCAAGGCGACCGGGGCGGTGCGGGCCAGCGGACTGGACGAGGGCTGGTCCCCGCCACCGAGGCCACCGACGAACTGCTCACCTGGCTGCTCGCCCGCCCGCTGGCCGGGCGGCGGATCGCCGTCCAGGAGCACGGGGTCCGGCTGGACGCCTTCGCGGTGGCGCTGCGCGAACGGGGAGCCGAGGTGATCTCCGTCCCGGTGTACCGCTGGGCGCCGCCGGAGGATCCGGGAGCCGTGCACCGCCTGCTCGACCGGACCGTACGGCGCCAGGTGCACGCACTCACCTTCACCAGCGCCCCCGCGATCACCGCCCTGCTCGCCACCGCGGAGCGCGAGGGCCTGCGCGAGGCGCTGCTCGACGCCCTGCGCGCGGACGTCCTGCCGGTCTGCGTCGGCGCGCTCTGCGCACGCCCGCTCACCGAACTCGGCCTGCCCGCCGTCCACCCCGAGCGCGGGCCGGCTCGGTGCCCTCGTCCGGCTGCTCGCGGACACCCTGCCGGGCCGCTCGCGGCGCGAAGTCCCCTTGCCGGGACTGCTGTTGACCCTCCAGGGGAACGTCGCCCTGGTGGACGGCGAGAGCCACCGGCTCAGCCCGCGCGGCGCCGCCGTCCTGCGGGCGCTCGCCGAACGGCCCGGCCGGGTGCTCAGCCGCGCCGAACTCCTGCGCGCCGCCTGGCCGGACGCGAGCGCCGACGAACACGCGGTGGAGGCGGCGGTCGGCCGGCTGCGGGCCGCGCTGGGGCCGCACGCGGGGCTGATCCGGACCGTCCCCAAGCGCGGCTACCGACTGGCGGCGGGCTGATGCTGCTCGCCGTGGCACACGGGAGCCGCGACGAAGCGGCGAGCACGTCGATTCGCGCCCTGGTGAGGGCCGTCCGCCTGCTGCGGCCCGAACATCCTGTCAGCTGCTGTTTCCTGGACTTCACCCGCCCGTCGCTCGCCCACGCGCTCCACCGGTTCGCCGACCAGCGCCCGGTCCTGGTGCCGCTGTTCCTCGGCACCGGCTATCACCTGCGCGTCGACCTCCCCGCCGCCCTTGCCGCCGCCGGCATCCCGCTCGCCCACCTCGCGCCCGCCCTCGGGCCGCACCCCCTGCTCGCCGAAGCCCTCGCCGACCGCCTCGCCGAGAGCGGCGCCCCGCCGCACGCCCCCGTGGTGCTGGCCGGCGCCGGCTCCTCCGACCCTGCGGCGCTCGCCGACACCGCCCGGATGGCCCGCCTCCTCGCCACCCGCCTCGGCCGCCCGGTCACCCCTGCCCACCTGTCCGCCGCCGCACCCACTCCGCACCAGGCGGTCGCCGGCCTCCGGGCCGCCGGCCACCCCGGGATCGCCCTCGCCACCTACCTCCTCTCCCCCGGCTTCTTCGCCCGCCGCACGGCCGCCACCCCGGCCACCTGGGCCGGCGCCCCGCTGGGCCCCCACCCGGCCGTCGCCCGGCTGGTGCTCCACCGCTACGACGAGGCCCGGCAGGCGTCAGGGTTCGCACGCAGCTCGCCTACGCCACCCGCCGCTCCTGCCCGGCATCGCCGACGAAGCCCAGCAACCGCTCGTTCACCACCTCCGGCCGCTCCAGGTTGAGTCCGTGCCCGGCCTTCTCGACGATCTCCGCCCGCACACCCGGGATCAGCCGCGTGACCCGCTCCACCACCTGGCGCGGCCGCAGCAGCGCGCTGCGCCGGCCCACCAGGACGAGCGCGGGCAGCCGGATCGACGCCAACTCCTCGTCCGTGAAGGGCCGGGCCGGCGGGCGACTGCTCGGCTTGTAGCTCCGCATCGCGAGCATCAGCGGCGCGATCATCTCGCGCGGCGCACTCAGCGCCGGGTTGGCCAGCAGCCGCCCGGCCGCGGGGCGGAGCGGGCGCGGGGCGAGCATCCCGAACAGGCCGCCGATCATGTGGACGTAGAACCGCGCGGGGACCTTCTCGATCCCGCCCGGGTCGAGCGACGCCACCGAGGCGAGCCGCTCGGGCGCGTGGACGGCCTGGTTGAGGGCCAGCCAGCCACCGTACGAGACCCCGACCAGGTGCACCCGCTCCACTCCGAGGCCGGCCAGCACCTCCCCCAGCCAGGCCGCGTTCTCCTCCGACCCGGCCGCGACGGCGCGCTGCACGCTGCGGCCGGGGTCGTCCAGGGTGTCGATCGCGTAGACCGGATGCCGCTCGCCGAGGGCGGCGATCTGCGGGTACCAGTTGGACGGGTGCCCGGCGTGGCCGTGCAGCAGGACGATCGGTTCGCCGGTCGTCGCACCGTAGCGGTGCACGTGCACGGTCCCGTACGTGGTCTCGACATCGAGCTCCTGGCGCGGACTCGGCCAGAGCTCCATCGCCCGGTCGTACGCCGCAAGGAACTTCGTACGGGCTTCCTCGCTGACGAAGTGCCCGACGCTGGTCCTGGTCATGATCCCTCCCGACTTTGATGGTATGGTTGTACCACAAAAACATCCGGAAGGAACCCGATGCCGAAGCTGGTGGATCACGAGGAGCGGCGGGCCCACATCATCGACGCCCTGCTCCGCTCGGCGGCGAGCAGCGGCCTGCACTCCGTCACCATGCGTTCCGTGGCGATCGAGGCCGGCGTCTCGGTGCGCCTCGTGCAGTACTACTTCGACACCAAGGAACAGTTGCTGCTCGCCGCCATGACCCGCCTGGCCACCCGCATGGGCGAACGGGTCCAGCGGCGCGTGCGCGCGACCGGCGCCACCACCGACCCGCGCGGCATCATCGAGGCGGTGCTGCTGGAGGCCGTCCCCACCGACGAGGAGAGCCGGGCCTTCCACCTCATCTACACCGAGTACGCGGTGCTCTCCGTCACCGACCCGGCGCTCGCCGGGCAGCCGTTCCTGGCGGCACCCAACGAGATGGAGGCCTTCCTGGTCGCCCAGCTCGCCGCCGCCCAGCAGGCCGGGGACGCCGATCCGCAGCTCGACGCCCGACAGGAGGCCGTCGTCCTGCTGGCCGTCTCCGCCGGCCTGGGCCTGAGCGTGCTGCTCGGGCAACGGGCGGCGGAGGAGGCCACCGCCGTCCTGCACTACCACCTGGGCCGGATCTTCCCCGGCTGACGCTACGACCGGACTCCTGCGGTCCGAAGGAAGGCGCTGACTTGATCTTCGACCGTTGCGGCGGGGGCTCGCTCAGGCCGCTCCGTCATCCCACCGGAACTCCGGACGGATTCCCCGAGTGATCAGGTCCCGTCCGAGGATCTGGAGCCGGAACATGGCCGCCACGTTCGGCGGCGCGCCGGACGTCCAGCACGTCTCCAGGTCGACCAGCAGCTTCGACAGGGTGCGGTTGAACTCGGTCGAGGGGTTCGGCCGGGCCTGGGAGGGCGCGAAGTCGTACACCTTTGGCAGGTTGACGGGATCTCCGCTGAAGCTCCACTTGTCGCCGGTCTTGACCAGCCGCTTCTGGACGTAGAGCTCCTTGAACAGGTAGTAGTGCGCGTGGCCGCCCTCCCCCTCCCCCGGCGGCTGATCGGGTGAGCCCTGCGTCCCCTCCCCCTCGCTCTTGATCCGGTCGATCGTGTCGACCGCGTCGGCGACGGTTCTGATCGGCTTCGCGAAGGGCACCTCCACCGCGTGGGCCTTCGGGTCGATCGCCGGCTCCAGCTTCTGGAACGTCTGGATGATCGTGTCGTAGAAGGCGCCGATCGTGGCAGGCGGCCGCCCGGCCAGGAGGGCGACCGGGGGGAACTCCGGGTACTCGATCTGCATGAACACCGCGAGCTGGTCCTTGACCAGCGGCTTCAGATCGACCGGAAGCTCCTGCGGAATGCCGCCGGGCAGCTCGTCGGCCGGATAGGCCGGCAGGAAGTCCGGGTGCGCGATCGACGGCCGGCCGCCGATCGCGGCCAGCAGGTTTCCGGCCAGCGCGAAGTGGTTCATCTCCTGGCTGACGATCCTGTGCAGCACACCCTCGGTGCGGTCCGGGTCCTCCTTGACCGACCACTGCGCACACAGATACGGCGGGATGGTGGCGAATTCCAGCCGCATCGCGAGGTGCAGGGCGCCTTTGAGGTCGTCCAGCGGGAGAACTCCCGCCTCGACGTACTCCCTGATGGTCTTCATGCGCGGAGTGCCCGCGGTCACCGGATTCACGCTACAGCCCCAACTTCCTGAGTTCGTCGTCGATGATGCGCTGCGCCTCCGGCGGGACGCCCGGAAAGGCGAGCAGCGGCACGTTCCCGGGGTAACCGATCGCCTCGAAGCCGATGTCGGAGGTGAAGTAGCCGGCGAGCAGCAGGGACCGGAACCTCGTGAAGAAGCTCCGGTCCGTCGCGGTGGTCGACGCGATCTGGTCGACGATCGTGCGCTGCCGAGTGCCGTCCAGCTCGACGAACCCCGTCCCGAACTGGCGCCGCGCCTCCGCGTCGACCGTGGCGAGGCCGGTCGTGATGACGGTCCTGTGACCCTGCTGCGTCTTGTAGGGAGCGCTCACCCAGTCGTCGAAGAAGTCGGCGATCCCCATCGCACTCGGCGCCGGGTACTCGGCGGTGCCCGGCAGAACGATGTCGGCGAGGCCCGCGACGAGTGCGCGCTCGCGCTCCGAGAGCGTGCGCGGCCAAGGCGTGTGCGGCGTCACGAGGTTGGGATCGGTGCCGTAGCCCTGCGGTGCGGTTCCGACCCCGGCGGCACTGTGCTGGTCCATCTCTTCCTCTCGCTTCCGATGTACCCGTCATCCGGTGGCGCTCGATCGGCTGTCGGGCGCCCGGTGCGGTCAGGTCCCGCCGCTCCTCAGCAGTTCGAGGATGCGGGCCGAACTGCGCGCGGCCAGGGCCAGGATGGTGAGCGTGGGGTTCTTGTCCGGGCTCGACGCGAACGCGGCGCCGTCGACGACGAACAGGTTCCTCACGTCCCAGCACTGGTTGTTGGCGTCGAGCACGGAGTTCTGCGGCGAGGTCCCCATCCGCGCGCCGCCGACCTCGTGGACCGCTCCGCCGCCCTGCGGCATCGCGACGGGACTGTTGTCCGGCGCGCCGCCGAGCAGGGTGAAGACCTTGTTGAAGGTGTCGTGCATGTGCGTGACCTGCCGGACTTCCGGATCTCCCCATTTCCAGTGGAACCGCAGGGCCGGAACTCCCCACTTGTCCTTGACCGTCGGATCGAGCTCGCAGAACGAGTCCTCGTTCGGGATCATCTCGCCTTCGCCGATGAGAGTGACGGCCGTGCCGTATTTCCGCCGGACCTCCGCCCGCAGGGCGTCGCCGTAGGTCGCGCTGCCGTCGTCGATCAGGCTTCCGATGCCGGTGGTCGGCATCCTGCGACCCCCGCGCGGCTCGATGTGGTACCCGCGTGGGAACCCGAGCTGCCCGGCGGCCTGCTCGGGCAGCAGCCACCACGGCACGTAGATGTGCGGGGTGAAGATGCCGTCGTCGTTCAGCACGGGGAGTTTTTCGAGCATCGGAATCTGCGACGAGCGCGAGAACTCGACCGAGTCCATCAGGTACTTGCCGACCAGCCCGTGGCCGTTTCCGATCCCGTTGGGGGACGCGGCGCTTCGCGAATTGAGCAGGATGCGCACCGACGAGCAGGTTCCCGCCGCCAGCACCACCACCCGGCCCGTGACCGAGAACTCGGACCCGGTCACCCGGTCGTTGTAGGTGACCCCGGTGGCCCGCCCGGTCGCGTCGACGTCGACCCGGGACACCATGGCGTTGCACACGACGGTGAGATTGCCGGTGGCGTGGGCGGGGGGAATGAGGACGGTCGTGCTCTGGAAATTGGAGCGGCTGGCGCAGCCGCGGGTGCACTGGGTCGAGTACAGGCACGCCGCGCGGCCGTTCAACGGGCGGGTGAGCACGGCCGCCCGGATCGCCGCCACCTTCATGCCCAGGTGATCGAACGCCCGGCCGAGGACGATCTCGAAGGCGCGCGGGGACGGCGGTGGGAGCTGGACGCCGGGCGGGGAATCGGGGGCGTTCTCGATCCCGTGGGGAAGGCCGGTGACGCCGATGAGGCGTTCGGCCTTGTCGTACCACGGCGCCAGGTCGGCGTACTCGATCGGCCAGTCGAAGCCCAGTCCGTCACGGGTCTTCGGCTTGAAGTCGTACGGTCCGAAGCGCAGCGCCACCCGGCCCCAGTGATTGGTGCGGCCGCCCAGCATCCGCGGCCGCCACCAGCTGAACTGGTTCGACTTGTCCGGATTCGGGGGGTCCGCCTGACTGTAGGGCTCGCCCGCGATCTGCGAGCCCCCGTCGACGGTGGCGTCGTAGAAGCCCTGCGGCTTGTCCGGCGTCGAGGCCGCCCGCAGCGGAGCGTCCTGCGGCGTGTTGAACATCGGCGTCTCGGTCCCGGGATCGTAGTCCCGGCCTGCTTCCAGCATCAGGACGCGAGCGCCCGCCGCACAGAGCTCGTGCGCCGCCATTCCACCGGCAGCCCCGGAGCCGACGATGATGACGTCGAACGCCTGGATATCGGACAAGATCCCACTCTTTTCACCGGATATCGCCGCGCGATACACAACCGTCACTGTCAGTGATCAGATCGTGACAAGTCTCGCAGAGGCTGCGACGAACCGCGACCGGTGGATCCAGGAGTGATCGTCGACCGACCGGAAGAGCCCGCCTACGCGAACTGTGACTGGTGCGCCGGTTCGCGGGGAACGCCGTGGAACACCTGCCGCGCATGCCACTCCCGGTGCCGGTTCGCGACCGGCGGCCGGCCCGGCTGCGGGCCGATGACCGGGCGTCCGGACAGCGCGAGCACGTGCCGGCGGCTGGCTTCGCTACGGCCGACGAAGCGGTCGGAGACCAGGATGCGGCGGCCCTCCCCCAGCCCCAGCACGCCCTTGTCGAAGAGCTTGTGGTGCAGCGAGCACAGGCACAGGCCGTTGTCGACCTCGTCCGGCCCGTCGTGCGACCACCAGCGCACGTGCGCGGCCTCCAGTCCGACCGTGCTCGCCCCGAGCGCTCCGTCGTAGCCGCAGAACGCGCACCGGAACTCGTAGGCGGTGAGTATCAGTTCACGCATCCGCCGGTCCCGCTGCCGCCGGGCCGCGGTGTCGGCCCCTCGCACGATGCCGGCCTCGGCCTGCTCCAGGTCGAGGCCGACCGCCTCGCAGAGGTCGGCGTGCAGGGACGTCGGGAAGTGTGCGTCCAGCAGGACCCTGGCCATCCGCCCCAGCAGCGCCGGCTCCTCGAAGAGCGCCGTCCGCAGCTCGGGCGCGAGCCTGCCGGTGGCCCCGCTCGACCGGAGAAGCCCGACCCCGCTGCCCGGACTCCCCGGCCCCTCCTTCGTCCGGACCTCCCACACCCCGTCGCTGACCAGGTGGTGGAACGGGTACGCGGGAGTCGTGGCGTGCGACGGCCCGTACTCGGCGAGCAGCCCCTTCAGCTCCTTCTCGACTGCGCTGTACGGCAGTTCGCGGTCCGCGTCCTGCTGGTAGCTGCCGAGGGCGTAGAGCAGCAGCAGCGGCTTGTGGGGCGCGCGAACGCCGTTGTTCGTCCAGCGCCTCAGCCGCGCCACCCGATCGAGCCAGTCCATGCCGGCCAGCGTAGTTCGCGGGACGGCGCCGGGATCGCCCCCGACGGCCGAACCGCCCCGAGTCGCCGTCAGCCCTCGCTCAGCGCGTCGTACTGGGCCAGGAGTTCGGCCCTCTCGGCCTGGTCCGGCGCGAGCTCCAGGGCCGCCGCGAGGTGCCGCCGTGCCCGTCCGTCCCCGATGATCCCGTAGGCCGTCATCAGGGCGCCGTGCGCGTAGAAGTCGAGCCCGTCGGTGGCGGCGAGGCCTTCGGCCAGCCACAGCGCCTCGGCCACGTTTCCGAGACCGGCCTCCGCCTGCACCAGGCAGCGCTGGATGTCCGGGTTGTTCGGAGCCGTCCGGTAGTCCGACCGGAGGTCCCGGAGGGCGCCGTGGGCGTCAGCTGTCTCGGAGGAGGCGATCGCGAGCAGCCGGTCCGGGTTCGGAGCGACGGCGGGCGGGACCGACCGCCAGTGGTCCAGGTGTTCGGATCCGGGGGCGACCCGCTCCAGCGCCGACAGCGCGGCGTGCCACTGCGCCTCGGCTCCCGCGTGGTGGCTCGCCGCCGCGAGGAGTTCCAGCACCTGCTCGTGATCGCCGTCGAGGTGGTGGGCCCGCTCCAGGACGCTCACGACGTCCGGCCAGTCCACGCCGCTGCGCGGGACCGTGGCCAGCTGGTACAGCACCTTCGCCAGGGCGAGGTACTGGGTCGTGTCGGCGGCCCCGTCGGAGGTCAGCAGGGTGAAGACGTCGGCCTGCTGCCGCAGGAGGTCCACGGTGTCCTCGTGCCACAGCAACCAGGCCCGGACGTCGGCGAGTTGCCGGACGGCCGCGGGCCACCCGGGGTGGGCCGCGAGGACGCGCTCCAGTTCCCGTGACGCCCGGTCCGCACTGCCGATCCGGGCGTAGGCGTAGGCGAGGTCGCACCGCACGCCCGGTTCCTCCGGCTCCAGGAACACCAGGAACTCCAGCAGCGGGACCGCCTCCGCGGGCCGCCCCGCGACCAGGTAGGCCGACGCCAGCGCGTGCAGGTCCCCCGCCTGCGTGCTCTCGAGCTGGGCCGGCCCCTTCAGGGTGGCCAACCACTCCGCGTCCAAGGTGGTGACGAACCGCTCGTAGCACTCGACGGCCTGGGGATTCGAGTCGGCGCCTTGGTACTGCGGCTCCCAATCGATGGTCGGTTCCCCGCTCACATTCGCCTCCCCGGCCGCCTGTTCCCCTGCGTGGTACCCAGGCCCGTACCGTCTCACCCCGCACTGACAACCGCTCCGCCCGGCGCCCCGCCCCGCTCCCGGACGACCTGCGGGCCGGGTTGCCGGGCGACGAGCCGGCCGAGGGCGAACTGATAGCGGAGGGGCAGGCCGGGCGGCAGATCTTCGTGGTGAAGCGGCTCTTCGGCCAAGGCGGCGGCACCGACGTCTACGTCCGGGCCACCGGCATGTGAAAGGGCCCGCCAAGGCGGCGGGCCCTCAGGGGAACGACGTACTACCGGCTACCGGCGGCCACCTGGTCCCGGGTGTTCTCGTCCTCGCCCTGGTCTTCGTCGGCCCGGCCGTCGCTGCGGTCGCGGTAGAGGGTGAAGCGGTCGTACAGCACCGGCACCGGGAGCGGATCGGCGGCGGTGGCCGGGACGGAGTGGTAGTAGCTGACCGTGATGGTGGTGCGGCCGCCGGGCAGCAGGCCCGGGTCGACGTCGAACACCGCGACGCCGTAGGGGTAGTTGGTGTCCGGGTCGGTGACAGCGGACCAGTGGGCCTTCTCCCTGGCGTCCGGGTCGGCCTTGTACGTGAGGCGCTGGGTGCGGACGGAGGCCTCGCGGACGCCGTCGGCGCCGGCGGGCAGGTAGACGTCGTCGTGGCCGGCGGTGCCGCCGCCGCCCAGGATGAGGTGGACGGTGCCCTGCGAGGTGTCGATCTGCCGCAGGTCGTCGTCGGCGACGGCCGGGGTGAGCAGGCCGCCCGGGGCGGTGCCGCGCACCGGGTGGGTGCGCTCGTAGTCGTGGTCGTGGCCGGCCAGGACGAGGTCGACGCAGTGGCGGTCGAGCAGCGGCAGCAGCTTCTCCCGGATACCCATGTCCCCGCCGTGGCTGGCGGCCGAGGAGGACATCGCGAACTGGTGCAGGTGGACCACGATCCAGTCCACCGAGCGCCCGCCCCGGGCACGCGACAGCAGCCGCTCCAGCCAGCGGAGTTGGGCTCCCTCGCTGTAGCCGCTGATGTAGATGGACTGCCCGGTGGCCGGGTCGATGCTGGCGTCGTCCTCGACCGAGATCTCGTTGCCGTCCAGGCTGACGAAGAGCACCGAGCCGACCTGGAAGCCGTACCAGTTGCCGCAGTGGTCGCGGGTGCCGTTGTCCGGCAGCTCGAAGCGGGTCAGGTAGGAGGCGTAGCCGAGGTCCCCGCCGCCGGCCTCGACCTCGTGGTTGCCGGGCGTGGGCATCCACGGCCGGCTGGCGGCCGACCCGGCCATGTTGTTCATGAACGCGTTCCAGGCCTGCGGCTGGCGCTGCGGGTTGTTGTTGGCGTACGCGAGGTCGCCGTTGAGCAGGTGGAACAGCGGGTTGAACCGCTCGACCTGACGGACCGCCGCCGCGCCGTGGATCGAGGACTTGCTGAACACGTTGTCGCCGGTGCCGAGGTCGCCGAAGCTGGTGAAGCGGAACGCCGCCCGGCCGGGCGCCGGGGCGGTGCGGAAGGTACCGCGGACCGGCTGGGCGCCGTCGTGCAGCACCTCGTAGACGTACGTGGTGTCGGGCCGCAGGCCGCCCAGGCGGGCGTGGTGGGTGAACGTCTCGACCTTGTTGAGGCCGTCCACGTAGCTGCGGCTGCGGGCGGCCACGGTGCGGCCGGCGCCCTCGCGCGGGGTGCCGATCCGCACCCGGGGGCGGTTGACCGAGGCGGCCGTCGCCCAGGAGAGCGTCATCTCGCGGGACGGCTCGTCGCCCCACTGGAGGTGGATCTGTTCCGGGCCGGGGGCGCCGGCCACCGCCGGCTGCGTCCACAGCAGGGTCGAGGCGGGCAGTGCGGCGAGCGCACCGGCCGTCGTAGCCGTCCGAAGGACCGTTCTGCGTGAGGGATGTGCCGCCACTGCCGCCTCCTGGGCTCGGGGAAACGCCCAGGAGGCTCCCAGCCGAACCGCACGGCCGGATCACGTCCGACCGTGCGGAGGACGAACGGAAGGTGAACGCCGGATTGCCGGGAACCCTCAGTGCACGACCTTGTCGCTGATCAGCCGGGCGGCGAGCAGCCCGGAGGCCGCGGTGAGCACGGCCGCCGCCACGATGGTGGCGTTCAGGCCGAGTGCGTCGGCGAGGACTCCGGCGAGCAGGGCGCCGGCCGCGTAGCCGATGTCGCGCCAGAACCGGTAGGTGCCGAGCGCGTTGGCCCGCCGGCTCGGGTGGGCGTGGTCGGAGACGGCGGCGATCAGCGCCGGGTAGACCATCGCGGTGCCGAGCCCGAGCAGCACCGCCGAGACGATGCCGGCCGGCAGCGGCCGGTCGAGCAGTACCAGGGCCAGGCCGAGGCCGGCGGCCTGGACCAGCATGCCGGTGACGATCAGCGGCTTGCGCCCGATCCGATCGGCCAGGTGGCCGGTGGGGATCTGGCCGAGGCCCCACAGCAGCGGGTACAACCCCTTGATCAGGCCGATCGCGGCGAGGCCGAGCCCGTGGTCGGTGAACAGCAGCGGGAAGACGCCCCAGGTGAGGCCGTCGTTGAGGTTGTTCACCAGGCCGGCCTGGCTGGCGCCGCGCAGCGAGCGGTCCCGCCAGGAGGTGTGCGCGAAGGTCTGCCACAGGCCGGGCCCGGTCGCGGGGGCCGCAGCGGCCCCGGGGTGCTGGGCGAGCTCCAGCGCGACGTGCGCCGCCGTGTCGCGGACGGCGAGGGAGAGCGCGAGTCCGGCGACGACGAAGACGACGCCGATCAGCTCGGGCGCCGGCCGCAGCCCGTACGAGGTGGCGAGGTAGCCGGTGAGCAGCGCGGTCACGCCGAGCGAGGCGTAGCCGGCCGCCTCGTTGAGGCCGGTGGCGAGCCCGCGCCGGGCCGGGCCGACCAGGTCGATCTTCATGTTGACGGTCATCGACCAGGTGAGGCCCTGGTTGATGCCGAGCAGCACGTTGGCGGCCACGATCCAGCCCCAGGAGGGCGCCCAGGCCAGGGCGAACGGGACCGGGATGCCGAGTAGCCAGCCCGCGACGAGCAGCTGCTTGCGGCGGAAGCGGGCGGTCAGCGCGCCGGCGGCGATGTTGGTGAGGGCCTTGGTGACGCCGAAGGCAATGATGAAGGAGAAGACGGCGAGGTCGCTGGTGAGGTGGAAGGCCTCGGAGCCGATCAGCGGCACGGTGGTGCGCTCCAGCCCGACCAGGCCGCCGACGGTGGCGGTGACCACGACCAGCAGGGAGAACTGGAGCCGGTTCTCCCGCAGGCCGAGCCGCACCGGGCGGGCGGCCTCGCGCGCCGCCTCGCCCTTGAGCTCGCGGGCGGGTGCGCCGGGGGGCGTGGTGCTCATCGGTCCTCCTGTGATGACGGGTACGGTCTCGCCCGGTTGCAGCGGCCGACACGTTCAACAATATTCCATGGATTTATGGAAGATGGCTCTGAGCTCGGAGGATGCCCGTCGAGGCAGGTCCGGTACGCTATTCCATGGAACCTTGGACAAAGGGCTCCGGAGCATCGGGCAGGAGGACGCAATGGCCATGAGCGAAGCGAAGGCGCAGCTGTACGACGCGTTCGCGGCCAGCGGCAAGGCCCTGGCCAGCGGAAAGCGCCTGGAGCTGCTCGACCTGCTCGCCCAGGGCGAGCGCACCGTGGACGCGCTGGCCAAGGCGGCCGGGCTGAACCTGACCACCGCCTCGGCCCACCTCCAAGCGCTCAAGCAGGCCGGCTTCGTCGCCACCCGGCGCGAGGGCGTCCGCATCCACTACCGGCTCTCCGGCCCGGACGTCGGCGAGTTGCTCGCCCTGCTACGCAGGGTCGCCGAGCGTCACCAGGCCGCGGTACCGCCCGCACTGGACGCCTACCTGGGCGAGGACGGCGCGCAGGAGGTCGGCAACGAGGAGCTGCGCGCCCGCGCCGAGGCCGGCGAGGTGCTCGTGCTGGACGTGCGCCCGGTGGAGGAGTACCTGGCCGGACACATCCCCGGCGCGCTCTCCATCCCGATCGACGAGCTGGCCGAGCGGCTGGACGAGCTGCCCGCGGACACCGAGGTGGTCGTCTACTGCCGCGGCGAGTACTGCGTGCTGGCCTACGACGCGGTCCGCCTGCTCGCCGCCCACGGACGCCGGGCGGTCCGGCTCGACGACGGCATGCTGGAGTGGCGCCTGGCCGACCTCCCGGTGGCCACCGGAGCCTGAACCACCTTGCCCGGCGGGCCCGTTGAGGCCGACCGGGCACGCTGCCGGACGGCGGCTCAGCCGCCGAGGACGCCCGGCAGGCCGGTGGTGACTCCGTCCAGGACGTGCGAGCAGACGCAGTCCCGCTCGGCGGGCAGGCTCTCCAACGCCTTGAACAGCACCGCGCGCAGCCGGTCGACGTTCCCCGCGGAGACCTCCAGCACCTCCGCGTGGGTGACCCCGTCCCCGTTCCCCACCCCCGCGTCGTGGTCCGTCACCAGCGCCAACGACGTGTAGCAGAGCCCGAGTTCACGCGCCAGCACGGCCTCCGGGTGCCCGGTCATGCCGACCGCCGACCAGCCGTTGGCGGAGAACCAGCGGGACTCGGCGCGGGTCGAGAAGCGCGGCCCCTCGATCACCACCAGGGTGCCGCCGTCCACCGGCTCCCAGGCCGTGTCGCGGGCCGCTGCCAGGGCCGCCCGCCGCCCGGCCGGGCAGTACGGGTCGGCCATCGAGACGTGCACCACCCCGGGAACGGAGCCGTCCGGCCGCGGCCGCCCGTCGTAGAAGGTCTGCTCCCGGCCCGACGTCCGGTCCACGAACTGGTCCGGCACCAGCAGCGCGCCCGGCCCGTACTCCGGCCGCAGCCCGCCCACCGCGCACGGCCCGAACACCTGCCGCACGCCCAGCGCGTGCAACGCCCAGAGGTTGGCCCGGTAGTTGATCCGGTGCGGCGGCAGACCGTGGCCACGCCCGTGCCGGGGCAGGAAGGCGACCCGGCGGCCGGCCACCTCGCCCAGGAACAGCGCGTCGCTCGGAGGCCCGTATGGCGTGTCGACCCGGACCTCGGTCACCTCGTCCAGCAGCGCGTAGAGCCCCGAGCCGCCGATCACGCCCAACTCGGCCCGTGCGACGCCCTGATCGACCGTCATCGTTCGCACCCTTCTTCGAGAGACGTGGCCACTGTAGAGCAGCGGGTGACAGCGGCGGGTCACGAGGAGTACTGCCGATCGGCCGCGGGCCACCGGGGTGGTCCCGGGCCGCCGTGCGGGTGACCTGTCGGACGTGTCGGACGCGGAACTCGCCGTCCGGTGTGCGTCGGTGGAAGTGCGCCGTCCACGGGCGGCGCCCGTCCTGTCCCCCAGCCCGAGAGCCGCCGATGCCTGCCACCGATCGTCTGCGCCACATCGTCCCGACCGCGCTCTGCGCCCTCTCCGTGGCCCTCGCCGCCCCCGCGGCCCACGCCGCGCCACCGGGCCGCGGCAGCGGGTCCGACCCCGGAAGGGCGAGCGGCGGCTCGTACGACTGGGACCGCGTGGCGGCCTGCGAGAGCAACGGCAACTGGCGCGTCAACAGCGGCAACGGCTACTACGGCGGCCTCCAGTTCGACCAGTCCACCTGGCGGGCGAACGGCGGCCTCGCCTACGCCCCGCGCGCCGACCTCGCCACCCGTGAGCAGCAGATCGCCGTCGCCCAGCACCTCGCCGAGCGCCGCGGTCTCTCTCCCTGGCCGGTCTGCGGCGCCCGCACCGCCCGCGGCAAGGGCCGCGAGGCCGTCCTGCCGCCCCCGGCGGCCGCCCCCGTGGCCCCCGAGCCGGCTCGGGCCGCCCCCGTGGCCTCCGAGCCGGCCCGGACCGGGCCGGAGGCCGGCACCTGGACCGTCCGCGACAACGACACCCTCTCCGACCTCGCCGAGCGCCTGCACGTCCCCGGCGGCTGGCCCGCGCTCTACGACCTCAACCGCGCCGCCGTCGGCGAGGACCCGGACCTCATCCAGCCCGGCCTGGTCCTCGACCTCCCCTCCTGACCCCACCGACCCGCCGCCCGCGCCCGCCCCGGCGCGGGCGGCGCTCCGTCGTTCCCGCCGGACACACCGACGGCCCGCCCGCTCAAGGGGAGCGGACGGGCCGTGGGCGGCCGGGCGGCGGTCAGCCGACGTGGACGCGCGGGCGGCGCGAGCGGTCCGGCTCGGCCTCGCGCAGCACCTCGCGGGTGACCGGTGCGACCTCGCCCTGCCCGAACAGGAAGAACCGCAGGAACTGGGCGAAGGGGCTGCCCTCGGTCCACTCGAAGTAGAGGTGCGGCTGCTGCCCGGTGCGGTCCCGGATGTTCAGCGCCAGCGCGGCGAGCGCGTTCGGGATGCTGGAGCTCTCCAGGGTGAGCACCCGGTAGCGGCCGTGCAGCACCTCGCCGCGCACGGTCAGCTCGGCCTCGAAGTCGGAGGCGTCGCGGACGGTCACCTCGACGAAGACCAGGTCGTCCTCGCCGGGGATGTCGTTGTCCGCGCGGATCTGGCGGATCTTGTCGCGGTACTCGGCGACGTCGCGGTGGCTCGGCTCGTTGGCGATCAGCCGCAGCGGGCGGTGCGCGTAGTCCCTGATGAAACGTTCCGCCACATCGTCCAGGGCCACGCTGGTGACGCGCAGCTCGAAGGCGCGGCGCAGCCGGGACAGCAGCGAGACCAGGATGATCCCGGCGATGAAGCAGGCACCGATCTTCAGACCGTCCGGCCGCTCCACCACGTTCAGCACGGTGGTGTAGAGGAAGATCGCCGCGATGACCGCGAAGGCGACGGTCCAGCCGCGCTCGCGCTTCTTGTACGCGGCGATGGTCACCGCGATGGCGGCGGAGCTGATCAGCACCAGCACACCGGTCGCGTACGCGCCGCCCTGGGCGTCCACGTTGGCGTCGAAGATCCAGGTGACCAGGAAGCCGACCAGGGTCAGCACGATCACCATCGGCCGCACCGCGCGGGCCCAGTGCGGGGCCATGCCGTAGCGCGGCAGGTAGCGGGGCAGCAGGTTGAGCATGCCCGCCATGGCGGAGGCACCGGCGAACCAGAGGATCGCGATGGTGGAGAGGTCGTAGACACTGCCGAAGGCGCCCCCCAGGTACTCGTGCGCCAGGTAGGCCAGGGCGCGGCCGTTGGCGTCGCCGCCGGCCTTGAACTGGTCGGCCGGGATGAGCAGCGTGGTGATGAAGCTGGTGGTGATCAGGAAGACGCTCATGATCACGGCGGCGGTGGTCAGCAGCTTGCGGGTGCCGCGGATCCGGCCGGCCGGGTTCGCCTCGGTGTCGTCGGGGTCGCCCTTGATGTGCGGCATCACGGCGACGCCGGTCTCGAAGCCGGACAGGCCGAGCGCCAGCTTCGGGAAGGTCACCAGGGCCACGCCGACCATGACGATCGGATTGCCGTGCTGGACGGTCAGCGCGTCCGTCCAGTCGGTGACCACGTGCGGCGCCTCGATGATCTTCCAGAGGCCGACGGCCACCACGACCACGTTCAGCACCAGGTACGTCCCGACCAGGAACACCGCCAGGCCGATCGCCTCGCTGAAGCCCTTGAGGAAGACCGCGCCGAGCAGGGCCACCAGGATCAGCGTGATCAGCACCTGCTTGCCGCCGAGGAAGCCGGTCAGGTGCGGGTTCTCCACCAGGTGCGCGCTCGCGTCGGCGGCGGACAGCGTGATGGTGATCAGGAAGTCCGTGGCCGCGAAGCCGAGCAGCGCGAGGACGAACAGCTTGCCCTTCCAGAACGACAGCAGCCGCTCCAGCATCGCGATCGAGCCCTCGCCGTGCGGGCTCTCCTTGGCCACCCGCCGGTAGACCGGCAGTGCGCCCAGCAGGGTCACCACCACCAGCACGATGGTCGCGATCGGCGACAGCACGCCCGCGGCGAGGGCGGCGATGCCCGGCTGGTAGCCGAGCGTCGAGAAGTAGTCCAGGCCGGTCAGGCACATCACCCGCCACCAGCGCTGGCCGGCGTGCGCACCGTGCGCGGCGGAGTCCCCCGCCGCCGCGCCCTCCTGCGACGTCTCCGGGGCGCCCTCCGCAGCGGACTGCTGCGCCGGCTTCTCCGCGGTCACGTCCTCCAGCAGCCAGCTGCGGAGGCGTATTCGCGCCGACGGCGCGTCCGACTCCGTCGTCTCCGTCGAACCCGACGAAACCACCTTGCACCTCTTGTTTAAAGACCCCGTAAAACGCCGTCGGGCGACGGCAGATGCGACAGGCTATGCGACCGGCGTTAAGAATCCGCTACCGGCCCGCGTTAAGAAAACGTCATGGCCGCACAGGTCGGCGTCGGCGGCACGACGCCCCGGGTCGGGTGCCGGGAACGGATCGACCCCGAACCGGTGGATCGGTTCGGGGTCCTTCCGGGGGTGAAACCCGTGTCCCTTTCCTCGCGAGGGGGGGGAGCGCGAGGTCAGGCCCGGTAACCGAGGACGGTCATCATGCCCGTCTCCGCGTGGTAGACGTTGTGGCAGTGCACCATCCACAGACCCGGGTTGTCGGCATCGAAGTCGACGGCCAGGGTCGCGCCCGGCAGCACGATCGCGGTGTCCTTGCGCGGGCCGTCGCCGGGCAGCGCGAAGCTGTGGCCGTGCAGGTGGACGGGGTGCCACATGGTGGTGCTGTTGCGGAACTCCAGCCGCACCCGCTCGCCCGCCGCCACCGGGTGGCGCTGCGCCGGGTCGTACCGGCGGCCGTTGAACGCCCAGTCGGCCTTCGCCATCCCGCCGGTGAGTTCCAGCTTCACCGTGCGGTCGGGCGCCTTCGCGGGCAGTCGGACGCCCGGGGCGGCCTTGAGCTGCCCGGCGGTGACCAGCCGGCCGTCCAGCTCGGCCGGGCGGACGGCGGCGTCCGGCGCGGCGCCGCCGCCGCCGGTGCGCAGCACGGCCAGGGCGGTGGCGTTCTTGCCCTCGGCCAGTGCGGTCAGCGGGAAGACGCCGTCCTGGGCGGTGACCAGCACGTCGTAGCGCTCGCCCATGCCGAGCAGCAGCGCCTGGGTGGTGGCCGGTTCGACCGGGAAGCCGTCGGTGTGGGTGACGGTCAGCTCGTGGCCGCCGAGGGCAACCCGGTAGGCGGTGTCGCCGCCCGCGTTGACCAGCCGGATGCGGATCCGGTCGCCGGGCTTGGCGGTGAAGGTCTCGGGCGCGCCGGCGAGCCTGCCGTTGACCAGGTGGAACGGATAGGCGACGTCTCCGGCGTCGCCGCCCAGCAGCGGGCTCCGGGCACCCATCAGCATCCGGCCGGGGCCGGAGGCTCCGGCCCCCGGGGTGCCGCCCGTGTCCGCCCCGGGCATCCCCGGCATGTCGTGGCCCGGCATCCCGGACATGTCGTGCCCGGAGCCGCCCGAGTGGTCCATCCCGCCCATGCCCTTGGCGAGTTCGGCGAGGACGGCGTCCGGGGTGCTGCCGTCGATGCCGTCCACCCAGTCGTCCAGGACGACGACCCACTCCTTGTCGTAGGCCAGCGGCTCCCTGGGGTCCTCGACGATGAGCGGGGCGTACAGGCCGCGGTCCTGCTGGACGCCGGAGTGCGGGTGGAACCAGTACGTGCCCGGGTGGGTGAGTGCGAAGCGGTACTCGAAGGAGGCACCGGGCCTGACGTCGGCCTGGGTCACGCCCGGCACGCCGTCCATGTCGTTGCGCAGCGCGAGGCCGTGCCAGTGCAGTGTGGTGGACTGCGGCAGGTGGTTGGCGAGGGTGACGGCGAGCGTGTCGCCGACGGTGGCACGCACCTCCTGGCCGGGCAGGCGGTCGCCGTAGGCCCAGCTGCGGACGGTGCGGCCGCCGAGGTCGAGGGTGGTCTCGGTGGCGGTGAGCGCGACCTTCCGCTCCGGGCCGGGATTGCGCCGGGCCTCGGCGGCAGCGACCTCGGGGCCGTTCGGGGCGAGGTAGCCGGGCGGGGCGGCGGCCGGGCCGCTCGTGGAGCCGTGGTTCATGGACGCATGGTCCATGCCCTTCATGGAGTCGGAGGAGCAGGCGGTGAGCAGGCCGGTCCCGGCGGCGGCGAGCGCGGCGCCGAGGACGGTACGACGGGTGGGTGTGCGCATGGCGGAGTGCACCTCGTGCGGTGTGTGGGTGTGCAGGACGTCGCGTCGGCCGTTCCGTGCGCGGGCGCTGCGGGGCGCGATCGGGGCACGTGGATGTGCGCGCGGGCGACCCTGAGCGGGCGCGGGCGCGGAACGGCGGGCGCGCGCCTATTGACGCAGCACCGAAAGCCGGGTGAGGAGTGTCCGCCCGCCCCCGGGCGGGGGCAGCGCGCGGACGGCCCGCAGCAGCCGGGCCCGCACCTCGGCGGCGGCGTCGCCGCTGCGGCGCAGCAGCGGGCCGGCGAGGAGCAACAGGGTCCAGCCGGCCAGGACGGCGAGGCAGACCGCCATCGGGTCCATGCCGCCGGGGGCGGTGGGGTCGGCCGCCACCGCGTCGGCGGCGACGGCCGGGCGGTCGGCGTGCACGGGTTCGACGGCCGGGCCGTGCTGCCCGGCGTCCGCCGGCCGCATCGCGGAGTGCTCCACCGAGTGCGTCGCGGAGGCATGCGTCCCCGCTCCCCCGTGCCCATCGGAGCCGCCGTGCCCGCCGGAGCCGTGCCCGCCGCCCGGATGGCCGAGCGTGTGCATGGTCACGATGCCGAGCAGCAGCGCGGCGAACAGCAGCAGACGCGGCGCCCACGGCACCGGCGGACCGAACGGCCGCAACCGCGCCATCCTCCGCCTCCCTCCGCGCCGCCTCCATGTACCCCGGCAGGGTATCCCGGCCCTACGCCGCGAGCCGAGCCGGGGCCGCCCCGTTCACCCTCTCGGCTCCTGCCGTGTCACCGGTGCCCGCGGGCGCCTCAGTCCTCCGCCGCCCCGGCCACCGCCCCGCCCAGCACCGCGGCCGCCACGTGCTCGCGGAACCAGTGGTGACCCGGATCGGCCGAGTTGCGCGGGTGCCAGGCCATCCCCAGCTCCAGCGCGGCGAGGTCGAGCGGGATCGGGAAGGTGCGCAGGCCCAGCGCGGCGATGGTGTCCGGCAGCCAGTCCGCCGGGACGAGGGTGATCAGGTCGCTGTCCCGGGCGAGCAGCATCGCACCGGTGTGGCTGGGCACGACGACCGCCACCCGGCGCCGCAGCCCGAGCCCGGCCAGCGCGGTGTCGATCGGGCCGAGCCGCTTGCCGCGCCGGGAGACGCCGATGTGGTCGGCGCCGGCGAAGCGCCGGGCGGTGATCCGGCGGCCGTCGAACAGCGGATGGCCGCTGCGGGCGAGACCGACCAGCGGGACGCTCAGCAGCCGGCGGGTGCGGACCTCCGGGTCGTGGTCATCGACACCGAGACCCGCCGCCCGCTCGGCCGGATCGACACCGACGCCCCCGGCCCGCACTGGTTCGCCGTCACCCCGGACGGCCGGACGGGCTTCGCCACCAACAAGGAGGCTCCCTTCGTCTCGGTCGTGGACCTCGAACGAGGGGTTCTGACCGCCAAGGTCGAGGTTCCCGGCAGTGAGGGCCTGGCCGTCTCCCCCGACGGCACCCGGGTCTACGCCGCCGGCCCGTACCTCTCCACCTCCGCCGCCCCCGCCGCGGCCCCCGGCATCCGCGTCATCGACGTTCCGACCGCGAGCGTCACGGCCGTCCTCCCCACGGAGTCCCCGGCCCTCCCGGTCCACCTCACCTCGACCGGCAGCCTCCTGGTCGGCGAGGTCCGGTCGGCGCCCGACCCCGGCTCCGCCCTGGGCCACCAACTCCCCGGCCGCCTCACCGTGTTCGCCTCCGAAGACCACCGCCGGCTCGGATCCGTGGAAGTGGGCCTCTTCCCCCTCACCATCACCTCCTCCCCGGACGGCGGCCTCGCCTACGTCGCCGGCGTCGTCTCCTCCACCGTCGACATCATCGACCTGGACACCCTCACCCGCGTCTCCCGCCTGACCATCCCCAAGCTCGCCGCCCCGGGCGCCCACGGCCTGGTCTACCTCCCCCGCCCGGCATGAGCCGCCGGACGGCTACGACGTGACCGTCAGGATGCGGCCGTCGGCGGCCACGGTCAGGTCGACGTGCACCGGCGGCCGCCCCGAGGCCTCACCGTCCCGGCGGTAACTGAGCGTTCGGGAGGAGCTGTTCGGACCGACGGGGGTGACGGTCGGGGTCAGGCCCGCGATCCGGTCGGCGAACCAGGTGTCGGCGAAGGCCGTGCCGGCCGCGACGACCTGCTCCGGGGTGAGGGCGGGCGAGTCGGCAGCGGGGGGTGCGGTGGCGGTGGCGGCGAGCAGGCGGCCGCTGGGCTGCTCGATCCGGAAGTCGCCACGGTCGGTGATGACGTCCATGATCTGCTGGGGCAACCCGGGGTCGGCGCTGGTCGTGGTGGTGGTCACCAGGGTGCGCGGGCCGAACAGGCCCTCCGCCACCCGCTGCGCCGTCACGATGTCGTCGGACGGCCGAGCGGCGAAGCCCGGCGCATCCCGGTACGTCCGGACGCCGAAGTGCACCACCAGTCCGACGACGGCCAGCCCGACGACACCCAGCACCAGCCCGTGCACGAGGTCCCGGCGCGCCCGGGGGAAGCCGCGTCGCCGCACGAGCAGCCAGCCGGCGGCGAGGGCCGCCCCCAGCAGCGCGCCGGCCGCGTTGTCGACGAAGTCCGCGCCGTCGCAGGCGCGTCCGGTCCCGAGCAGGGTCTGGACGACCTCGGTGGCACCGGACAGCACGACACAGCCCGCCAGCACGGTGGCCGGCCTGCGGAACAGCAGCACACCGAAGAACACCAACGGAACGTAGAGCGCGACGTTCATCAGCCCCTGCTGCGCCGTCGCGTCGACCCACATGCCGGGCCCGATCGTGCAACTCGGCGGCCCCGAGTACCCGGCGGCCGTCGGCGTCAGCGTCACCGCCAGCTCGCCCGCCAGGCTGAGCCCCCACAGCACGGCCGGCAGCACCGCGACGCCCTTCCGACGGGCCCACCAGGCGGTTGCGGCGGAGAGCAGCAATGCGAGGACGACGAACACGGGCAAGAGGGCGGGAGCGGCCGAGAAGCTTGCTTCGATCATCAGGACGTTTCCGGTCAAGGGCCCGGCAGGGCAGGCCGGTTGGTGGACAGAGGAACGCTACCCCGGCCGCGGCACTGCCCTTCCCGGGCCCGGTGTCGTCCGCATGCGGTGGGCGTCGTCCCGGCCGTGGGCTGGGCAGCGCCCCGGACGGAGCCCGGAGAAACGACCCCTAGGGGGCGTAGACACGTTCGGAGACGGGCATGGCCAGGTCGTAGATGCAAGACCACCAGTCGTGAGAAGGTACCGCCCATGAAGGCGATAAAGTTCATCCTCAATGTCATCTGGCTGATTTTCTGCGGCATTTGGATGGCACTTGCCTACACGCTCGCAGGAATTATCTGCTGCGTGCTCATCATCACGATTCCGTTCGGCATCGCGTCCTTCCGGATCGCCGGGTTCATCCTGTGGCCGTTCGGGCGGACGGCGGTGGAGCGGCCGGACGCCGGGCCGGCGTCCTGCGTGGGGAACGTCATCTGGCTGGTGTTCGCCGGGTGGTGGCTGGCGCTCGGGCACCTGATCACCAGCATCCCGCTGTTCCTGTCGATCATCGGCATCCCCTTCGGGTGGGCCAACCTGAAGATGATCCCGGTCTCGCTGATGCCGCTCGGCCGCGAGATCGTCTCCACCGACCGGGAGTGGGGCACCTACTAGCCGCCACGAACGCTGATGGCCGACGAGGGCAGAGATCCTCGTCGGCCATCAGCGTTTGCGCTGGTCAGGCCCGCGTCGGTGTCAGCCGGAAGCCGAGCGGCGAAAGTGCGCCATGCTGAGCGTCCGCACGCGATCCCGTTGGCGATCGCCTCCACTCCGGTGAGCGCCGCGCACCCGGAGGCGAAGGCCTTGAGCAGCAGGATCCCGGTCAACAAAACCGCGCTTGGCCACGTATCCCCCCTGCGTACAGCCGGTGTTCATGTCGATACCCGGGCCTGTCCGGCACGATCGCCCGGCGCGACCGGCCGGACAGGGCCTCGTGCGTCCACTCAGGCGTTGAGGTAGGCGAGGACCGCCAGGACGCGCCGGTTGCTGTCGCTGTCCGGGGGCAGCATGAGCTTGACGAAGATGTTCGAGATGTGCTTGGCCGCCGCACCCTCGGTGATGACGAGGCGTTGTGCGATGGCGGTGTTGGAGCAGCCCTCGGCCATCAGCTCCAGGACGCTGCGCTCTCGTGCCGTGAGTGCGGCGAGCGGCTCGTCGCGTGCGTGGCTCACCATCAGTTGGGAGACCACGGAGGGGTCCATGGCGGTACCGCCGGCGGCGACCCGGCGGATCGCGTCGATGAACTGCTCGTTGTCGAAGACGCTGTCCTTGAGCAGGTAGCCGATGCCGCCGGTGCCGTCGGCGAGCAGCTCCCTGGCGTACATCTGCTCGACGTGCTGGGAGAGCACGAGGATCGGGAGTTTGGGGATCTCACGCCTGGCCTGCAGGGCGGCCTTGAGGCCTTCGGTGGTGAAGGTCGGCGGCAGCCGGACGTCGACGATCAGGATGTCGGGACGATGCCTGGCGGCGGCTTCGAGCAGGTCGGGACCGTTGTCGACGGCCGCCACGGTCTCGAAGCCGTAGGCGTCCAGGAGTTGGATCAGCCCCTGCCTCAGGAGGAAGAGGTCTTCAGCGAGGACAACACGCACGGTATCTCCATCTTGATTGCGGTCGGACCGCCCAGCGGGCTACTGATGTCGAGGGTTCCGTCGAAGGTGGCCAGCCGCCGGCGGATGCCGTGCAGGCCGGTTCCCTTGGTGGCGTCGGCACCGCCGTGGCCGTCGTCGATGACCCGGGCGTGCAGCACGGCGCCGTCGTGCCAGGCGCTGACCTCGACGTGCTCGGCGCCGGAGTACTTCAGGGCGTTGGTCAGCAGCTCGGACACCGCGAAGTACAGGGCGGATTCGAGCGGTGGCGGCACCTCGCCCGGGATGCTCACCGTCACCTCGACCCGGAGCGGGCTGGCCAGGCCGAGGGCACGCAGCGCGTCGGCCAGGCCGCGTTCGGCGAGGATCGGCGGGTGGATGCCGCGCACCAGGTCGCGCAGCTCACGCAGGGCCGAGATGGAGGAGGTGCGGGCGTCGCGCAGCAGCCTGCGGGCCTCGTCCGATTCGCTGCCGAGGTGGCGTTCGAGCGCCCCGAGGGTCATGCCGAGGCTGACCAGCCTGGCCTGGGCACCGTCGTGCAGGTCGCGTTCGATCCGGCGCAGTTCGGCGGCGGCCGCGTCCAGGGCACCGGATCGGGTCTCGGCCAGGTGCTGGACCCGGACGGTGAGTTGGGAGCGCTCGGTGGGGCCGAGCAGCAGTCGGGTGAAGTACGCGTGCGCGGTGAGGAAGGCCGGGCTGTACCACACCCAGACGACGAAGAGCGCCGCCGCCGCCAGCGCGCCCAGGGCGGCGGTGGGTTGGCTCTGGATCGGGACGAAGAAGTACTCGCGCCCGGTGCCCTGCGCCCGCAGGATGGGCCTCCACAGGCCGCAGGCCAGCGCAAAACCTTCGAGGACGTAGTAGAGCACCACGGCGGGCAGGAAACCGATCATGCCGACGACCGAGTTGAGCAGCAGCCAGAGCAGGTCCCGCCAGCTGGCCGGATCGGTCAGAATCCATTTGCAGCGGCGGATCCAGCCGACGATGTCCTTCTCGAACTCCTGGGGCTCCGGCCGGTAGGGAACGGCGATCTCGATTCCCGATCGGGCGGCCACCCGCCGGTTGGCGTTGCACAGCCAGCGGACCCACTTGGTCACGATCGGCAGCATCACCGCGCCGATACCGATGACGAAGAGGATCACGAAATAGGCGGTGATCAGGAACAGGCAGACCGAGAGCATGGCGCCCAGCGCGATCAGCACCCCGACCACCAGGTCGGCGCCGGCCCGGCGGAGTCGGGCGGGGAACTCGTGCACACCGTTCCTGATGTTCACCAGGTCTCGCTCGGGCCCGCGCAGAGGGATATGGCCCGGCGGGATACGGGCAGAGCCACCGGATCCGCGGCCCGGTCGATGAATGGGTCGAAGGAAGGGCGGTAAGCGAAGTACACCTGAGCGATCGTCCATCCGTGACAGCAGCGATCCCGCGAGCCTGTCCGACACGTACGTGCAGGACGTACCTGTCGGTCGTGCTCGCGGGTTTTCCGATCAGCGCGACGTTACTAAAACTCAACGAGCCGTGACGAGTTGACCGGTCGGCGGCCGGCCGGAAGACGGCTGCGAGGCCGCCCCTCCGTCCGGGGTGACGGAAGAGCGGCCCCGGCGTGCCGGTCAGGCGGGTGACCTGGCCGCTTCGATCGGCGGCGTCCGCATGCCCCTCCAGGAGGGGAACAGGGTCGCGCCGAAGATCAGGGCGAGCGCGCCGCCGGTGATCGCGAGGTAGATGCCGATCGAGCCCTTCGGCAGGATCGAGTCGGCCTTCACCAGGCTGTACGGGACGATCGTGGTCGCCGAGGAGATGGTGCCCAGGATGGTCGCGATGACGGCGACCAGGGCGCCTTCGACGCTCAGCATGCCCAGCACCTGGGCCTTGGTGGAGCCGGTCAGGCGCTGGAGGCCGAACTCGCCCCGGCGCTTGCGGGTCACCGCCACCAGGCTGTTGATCACGGTGATCGCCGCGTAGCCGACGATCATGGCGACGATGGTGTAGTTCGAGGAGACCAGGATCTGCTGGATCTGGTTGTTGGAGCTGGTCAGCGTGGAACGGTCGGCGATCGCGGTGCCGGGCACCGTGGCCGCCACGCCGTCGAGGTGGGACTGGATCCGGGTGTGGTCGGCGCTGCCGTCCGCCTTGACCAGGATCTTGGTCGGCAGGCCGGTGGTGGTGTGCGGGGCCAGCACGTCGGAGGGCAGCAGCAGGTACTGCTCCTGGGGGTTGTCGGCGTAGGTGGCCACGACCTTGGGGTCGGCGGCGGTGCCGTCACCGAAGTGGATCTTCAGGTTGTCCCCGATGCGGACGCCGAAGTCCTTCGCCTGCTTGTCCGACAGGGCAACCGTGTTGCCCTTCAGGTCGCCGATCGACCCGTTCAGCGAGTCGAGCGCGATGGTCTGCTGGACGCCGTTGGCCGAGACGCCGCGCAGGTCCATGGTGTTGCCGCTGCCTGCGGCGTCCACGAAGCCGATGGAGCTGACCAGTTCGGAGACGCCGGACACGCCCGGGATGGAGCGGACCGAGCCGACCACGCCCGGCGCGAAGCCGCCGGTCGAGGAGTCGAGCACGTAGTCGGCCAGCACGTTGTTCTCGTAGCTCTTGGCGGAGACGGTGTCCTCGGTGGCCTGCATGTACAGGGTGCCGTTGGCGATGCCGATCAGCAGGATGATCGGGGCCACCGCGCCCGCCATCCGGACGTTGTTGGTGGTGGCGTTGCGCAGCGCCATGTACCCGGACAGTCCGGAGAACGCGCGGACGGGCCGACGGAGCGCCACCACGATCGCCTTGGTGATCCCCGGGGCGAGCAGCGCCACGCCGATCGCGAACAGGACCGAGGCCGGTCCCGCGGTGCTCGCCAGGGTCGGACCGTCGGTCATCACCGTGGCCGTGACGACCGACAGCGTGACGCCGTTGAGCATGAAGAACAGCGCCAGCAGCAGGCGGGTGGTGGTGAGCCACTTGGTCTGCAGGGTGCTCTCGGCCAGCGCCGCGACCGGCTCGGTCTTCGCGGCCTTGCGCCCCGCGAACAGCGCCGCGCCCATGGCGGCCGCGATCGCCGCGAAGGCGCCGACCGTGATCGGGATCCAGCCCTCGTGGAAGATGATCTCCTTGGACACCACGCCGTTGCCGGTCAGCTGCCCGTACAGCAGCTTGCCGGCGACGAGGCCGGGGGCGACCGCCAGGGCGGTGGCGAGCACCGACAGCACGGCGGTCTCACCGAGGATCATCCGGCGCACCTGCCGGGAGGTGGTGCCGATCGCCCGCAGCAGGGCCATCTCGTGCGCCCGCTGCTGGAGCGAGAGCCCGAGCGTGGAGGCGACACCGAACATCACGATCAGGACCGCCCAACTGCCGAAGATCGCCGCCAGGATGATCACGGTCTGCCGGCTGGAGAGCGTACCCGGCAGGTCGGCCAGGCCGCGCCGCTCGCCGGTCAGCACCATCGCCTTGCCGCTGACCGCCGAACTCACCGCCTGCTCCAGCGTCGCAACGTCGACACCGGCCGCCGGCCGCACCGCGATGGAGTCGAACTTGCCCTCGGAACCCGCCAGTTGCTGCGCCTGGGCGTCGGAGAAGAACAGGCTCGGCTGGATCGTCTCGCCGGTGGTCTGGTGGGCGATACCGGAGACCGTGAAGGTCCGGGCAGCGCCGTGCACGGTCAGCTGCACGCTGGAGCCGACCCCGGCGCCCGAATCGGCCGACAGCTTCGCGTCGAGGACCACCTGGCCGTTGCCCGGGGCCACGCCCTGGGTCAGCGTGAACGGGGTGAGCCCGGCGCTGGACCAGTTGTGGCCCTTCGAGCCGGCGTCGACCGCCTTGCCGCCCACCACCACGGTCGCGGGGAAGGACAGGTCGGTGATCGCGCTGCCGACGCCGGGAACCGCCCTGACCGTGTCGAGCACACTCGGGTCGATCCGGTTGCGCTCGGTCAGCACGGTGTCGTCGTAGGTCTGCTGACCGGTCACCACGATCGGCACCCCGACCAGGCGCTGCGGCGGGGCCGCCATCCGGACCCCGGTCTCCATCAGGCCACCGCAGGCCATCACGATCGCGGCGCCCAGGAACATCGCCACGAAGGTGGCGATGAACCCGGCCTTACGGAACTTCAGTGTGCGCAGAGCCAGTAGCAGCATCACCGGCCACCCCCCGACAGGGCGGAGGAGGGCGCGAGGTTCTCGTCGTCCCAGGCGCCGAGCCGGGTCATCCGCGCGGCGACGGCCTCGGCGGTCGGCTGGTACAGCTCGCCGACGAAGCGGCCGTCCGCGAGGAAGACCACGCGGTCGGCGTAGGAGGCGGCCACCGGGTCGTGGGTGACCATGACCAGGGTCTGCCCGCCGGCGGTCACCGACTCGCGCAGCAGGCCGAGCACGGCCGCGGCGGTACGGGTGTCCAGGGCGCCGGTCGGCTCGTCGGCGAAGACCACGGCGGGCCGGGTCACCAGGGCGCGCGCGATCGCCACGCGCTGCTGCTGGCCGCCGGAGAGCTGGCCGGGCAGGTGGTCGAGCCGGTCGGCCAGACCGACCCGGTTGACCACCATCAGGATCTGGCTCTTGTTCGGACGCTTGCCGGCCAGCTGGAGCGGCAGCACGATGTTCTGCATCACCGTCAGGGCCGGAAGCAGGTTGAACGACTGGAAGATGAAGCCGATCCGGTCGCGGCGCAGCTTGGTGAGCCGCACCTCGTCCAGGTCCGCGAGGTTGGTGTCACCGACCAGCACCTTGCCCGAAGTGGGCTGGACCAGACCGGCGGCGCAGTGCAGGAAGGTGCTCTTGCCCGATCCCGAGGGGCCCATCACGGCCGTGAAGCTGCCGGTGTCGAAGGTCATGCTCAGTCTCTTGAGCGCGGCCACCTCGTTGTCGCCCTTGCCGTAGATCTTCTCGACCGCTTCCAGCCGGACGGCCACTGCCTGCTGATCGCTCTCCTGAGTCTGCACTGGAACTCCCACCCGGTTGATCACGCACCTCACGCGAACTGGTGTCAACGGTAGAAGCGGCGGCGTTTCGGCACATTGGCATTGTTTGGCGTATCCGAGGTAGAACTTTCTCTCCCTCGGTGGCGGATGTTCCACCACCACCGCAAGCCGCTTCCGGGAACACCACGGGCGCGGAACCGGTGGCCCGCGCCCCTGGTCACCGGGCCCCTGACGGCGGGGCCGGCGAGTAGCGGTCAGCTTCGAGGGTTCCGAGGGTCGAAAGCCGCCGAAGGCATGCGACCGGGCAGGAGACAGGACGTCGAGCTCAGAGCTTGTAGCCGATCTGGCGCAGCAGGCTGTGGCGGTCCGCGGCGTCCTCGTCGGTCTCGACCCCGACCGGTGGTACGCCGTCGATCACGCCGATCACGCCGCGGCCCCGATCGGTGACGGCCAGCAGGACATCGACCGGGTTGGCGGTCGCGCAGAAGATTCCGCACAGCTCGGGCACGAGCTTGACGGCGTTGAGGACGTTGACCGGGTAGCCGCCACGCAGCAGGATCACGAAGGAGTGGCCGGCCCCGATCGCCTGCGCGTTGCGTACCGCGAGCGGCACCAACTCGTCGTCGTTGCCGGACCGGCGGACCAGGCAGGCGCCGGACGCCTCGCAGAAGGCGATTCCGAAGCGCAGGTGCGGGCCCACCCCGGCCATTGCCTCGTGCACGTCCTCCACGGTCTTGATGAAGTGCGACTGGCCGATGATCACATTCACGTCATCGGGCTTCTCGATGCTCACCACATCGAAGGACAATCCGGCAGCGGCCATCAGGAACCTCCTGCTCTCGCTCGTCATTGGACGATGTACGTCGTCCCGATCATGTCCGCCGGACCTGCGTGCCGTCGGGACGGCACGCAGGCGAAGCGTCGCCAAGTCAGCCGGCACCGGCCAGACCATCACCGTCGCCGACACCACCGCCGGCTACCGCTACCGCCCCGATCGGAAGCCGGAACCGCAGCACGCTCGCCGCGCGAACCGGAGCGCCCGGCAACGATTCCGTTCGGCATCGCGTCCTTCCGGATCGCCGGGTTCATCCTGTGGCCGTTCGGGCGGACGGCGGTGGAGCGGCCGGACGCCGGGCCGGCGTCCGGCGTGGGGAACGTCATCCGGCTGGTGTTCGCCGGGTGGTGGCTGGCGCTCGGGCACCTGATCACCAGCATTCCGCTGTTCCTGTCGATCATCGGCATCCCCTTCGGGTGGGCCGACCTGAAGATGATCCCGGTCTCGCTGATGCCGCTCGGCCGCGAAACCGTCTCCACCGACCGGGAGTGGGGCGCGCGGTAACCGGAACGGAATCGCGGACGGCCGGCGAAGGGCAGCAGCCCTCGCCGGCCGTCGGCGTTCCCGGGCTCAGGCCCGGCGGGTGAGGGCCTTGCGCGCGAAGTAGGCGGCGGCGCCGAGGGCGAGGACGGCGGCGCCCCAGAGGACGGAGGCGGCGGGGAGGGCGAAGGCGAGGACGAGGCAGCCGGCCGTGCCGAGGAGCGGGACGGCACGCGGGGGGCGGCCCTTGGCGGGGGTGAGGGTCCAGGCGGCGGCGTTGGCGACGGCGTAGTACGCGAGGACGCCGAAGGAGGAGAAGCCGATCGCGCCACGGACGTCGCCGAGGGCCGCGGCGAGGGCGACCACCGCGCCGACGGCCAGCTCAGCACGGTGCGGGACGCCGAAGCGGGGGTGGACAGCAGCCAGTGGGTGCGGGAGGTGACGGTCGCGGGCCATCGCCAGGGTGGTGCGCGAGACGCCGAGGATCAGCGCGAGCAGCGAGCCGAGGGCGGCGACCGCCGCACCGGCCCGCACCACCGGGGCCAGCCCCGGCACCCCGGCCGCCCGGACCGCATCGGCAAGCGGCGCGGCGGAGTGAGCGAGGCGTTCGGGGCCGAGCACGGCCAGGACGGCGAGGGCGACGGCGGCGTAGACGACCAGGGTGATGCCGAGGGCCAGCGGGATCGCCCGGGGGATGGTGCGCTGCGGGTCGCGGACCTCCTCACCCAGCGTGGCGATCCGGGCGTACCCGGCGAAGGCGAAGAACAGCAGGCCGGCGGCCTGGAGCACACCGTGGAAGCCGGCGTCCGCACCGATGACCCAGTGGCCGGTGTCGGCCTCGCCGCTCGTCAGACAGGCGGTGACCACGGCGGCGAGCACCGCCAGGACGACGGCCACGATCGCCCGGGTCAGCCAGGCGGCCTTCTGCACGCCGACGTAGTTGACGGCGGTCAGCGCCACCACGGCCGCGACCGCGACGGCGTGGGCCTGGGCGGGCCAGACGTAGGAGCCGACGGTGAGGGCCATCGCGGCGCAGGAGGCGGTCTTGCCGACCACGAAGCCCCAGCCGGCCAGGTACCCCCAGAACTCGCCGAGCCGCTCCCGGCCGTAGACGTATGTGCCGCCGGACTGCGGGTAGCGGGCGGCCAGCCGGGCCGAGGAGGTCGCATTGCAGTACGCCACCGCGCCGGCCACCGCCAGCCCGACCAGCAGCCCTGAGCCGGCGGCCCCGGCCGCGGGCGCGAGCGCGGCGAAGACGCCCGCGCCGATCATCGAGCCCAGCCCGATCACCACGGCGTCGGACACCCCCAGGTGCCGCCGCAACTCCCCCGGCCCGGCCGCCGTCGGCGACGAACTCATGCGCTGTACCTCTCCCGATCCGGCTGTGGTGTCGGCGCACCCTATCCGAGCGGGGAGAACGGAAGACGCAGGTTTGCAGGGCGGCCGGAACCCGGACGGCGGTCACCCGGTCAGTCGGGCCTCCAGCACCCGGAGGTCCTCGGCCAGGTCGGCACGGACCGGGAGGGCGAGCAGGGGCCAGGCCAGGCACTGGAGGCCGGCCGAGCAGCTGCGGACGCGGATGCGGGCGAAGGTGCCGGCCTGGGTGGGCTCGAAGGTGTAGGTGACGCGCATCGCCAGGGGCCCGGCGACAGGGACCATGTCGAGCACCGTCGGCGGGTGGTAGCCCGCCACGCGCAGCACGTACCTCGTCGGCCGGCCCAGGAAGTGCGCGCTCCGGGTGACCTCGGCGCCCACCCCGAAGCCGCCGGTGTCGGCCTCCCGGGTGAGCGTGGCGCTGCGGATGGCCCCGGTCCACTCGGAGTCGTGGCGCCAGTCCATCGCGTAGGCGGCGACGGTGGCGGGCGGGAGGGGGATCAGGCGTTCCACTGTGACGTCGAGGGGCATGATCACACTCTCCCGCCGGGCGGGCCACCGCGCTCCCCGGACACACCCGGCCGGAGGGCCCCGGTCAGAGTCCCAGGATGCGCCGGGCCTCCGCCCGCATCTCGACCTTGCGGATCTTCCCGGTGACCGTCATGGGGAACTCCTCGACCACGTGCACGTAGCGCGGGATCTTGAAGTGCGCGAGCCGGCCGGTGCAGTACGCGCGGACGGTCTCGGCGGTGAGCCGCTCGGCGCCCTCCCGCATCCGGATCCAGGCCATCAGCTCCTCGCCGTACTTGGTGTCGGGGACGCCGATCACCTGGACGTCGAGGATGTCCGGGTGGGTGTGGAGGAACTCCTCGATCTCGCGCGGGTAGAGGTTCTCGCCGCCGCGGATCACCATGTCCTTGATCCGGCCGGTGATGGCGAGGTAGCCGTCCTCGTCCATCACCGCGAGGTCCCCGGTGTGCATCCAGCGGGCGGCGTCGACGGCCTCGGCGGTGCGCTCGGGCTCGCCCCAGTAGCCGAGCATGACGGAGTAGCCGCGGGTGCACAGCTCGCCGGGTTCGCCGCGCGGGACGGTGAGGCCGGTGGCCGGGTCGATCACCTTGACCTCCAGGTGCGGACCGACCCGGCCCACCGTGGTGACCCTCCGCTCGACCGGGTCGTCGACCCGGGTCTGGGTGGAGACCGGCGAGGTCTCGGTCATCCCGTAGCAGATGGAGACCTGTGTCATGCCCATCCGCCCGATGACCTCCTTCATCACCTCGCTCGGGCAGGGCGAGCCCGCCATGATGCCGGTGCGCAGGCTGCCGAGGTCGTAGCGGTCGAAGTCCGGGTCGGCCAGCTCGGCGATGAACATGGTCGGCACGCCGTACAGCGAGGTGCAGCGCTCGGCGGCGACGGCGGCCAGGGTGGCGCCGGGCTCGAAGGAGGGGGCCGGGATGACCATGCAGGCGCCGTGCGAGGTGGCCGCCAGGTTGCCCATCACCATCCCGAAGCAGTGGTAGAAGGGCACCGGGATGCAGATCCGGTCCTGCTCGGTGTAGGCGAGCAGCTCGCCCACGAAGTAGCCGTTGTTGAGGATGTTGTGGTGCGAGAGCGTCGCGCCCTTGGGGAAGCCGGTCGTCCCGGAGGTGTACTGGATGTTGATCGGGTCGTCGGGGGCCAACTCGCCCTGGCGCTCTGTGAGTCGGGTGGGGTCGGCCGACCTCCCGGCGGCGAGCACGGCGTCCCAGGCGGGGCTGCCGAGCAGCAGGACGCGCTCCAACTCGGGGCAGCGGGGCCGGACTTCCTCGATCATCCCGGCGTAGTCCGAGGTCTTGAAGCGCTCGGCGGCGACCAGCAGCCGGATGCCGGCCTGGTTCAGCACGTACTCCAACTCGTGGGCGCGGTAGGCCGGGTTGACGGTGACCAGGATCGCGCCGAGCTTGGCGGTGGCGTACTGGGTGAGGGTCCACTCGGCGCAGTTGGGGGCCCAGATGCCGACCCGGTCCCCCTTGGCGATCCCGAGTTCCAGCAGGCCGAGGGCCAGCGCGTCGACGTCGGCGGCGAGTTGGGCGTAGGTCCAGCGGCGGACGGTGGCCCGGTCGACCAGGGCGTCGCGCTCGGGGAAGGCGCGCACCGCGCGGTCGAGGTTCTCCCCGATGGTGTCGCCGAGCAGCGGGACGTCCGAGGTGCCCGAGGCGTAGCTGCGTGGGGTCGGCGTGGTCGGCACGGGCTGGCTCCTGTGGACGGCGGTGCGGGACAGGGACCATGGTCGTGGCCCTCGCCTCGCGCCGCCACCCCCGAACGGGGGTACGGACACGGCGCTGGGGCCGTCCGTCGCCTTCGACGGACGGCCCCAGCGCGCGGGGTCACTAGTTGACGTTGATGCAGGGGCCACTGGAGGCCTGGTTGGCGATCGCGACGACGCCGATCACGTTCCCGCAGACGTTGGTCTGGGCGTTGATCGGGATCAGGAACTGGTTGCCGGACAGGAAGCCGGGCGAGTTGGCGGCGACACCGTTGGCGGTGACGTCGGCGACGGCGGTCCCGGTTCCGGCGAGGACCGCCGCCGCGGTGAGGACGGTGGCGGCGAGGGTGGTACGCATGCGCATGGCGACGCTCCTTGTGAGGGTGGCGATTTCGAGTGTGACGATCACACCCGCCATCGATCACAAGCGATCCGCTCCTCGGCACGCCGGGATTGCCCCGGCCTAGGGCGTGTCGCCCTCCCGGCCCGCCGGCGCCGCGGCCACGGGAGCGGCGACGCTCAGTGATTCCAGCAGCGCCCGGGCCGGGTCCAGCCCCGGCTCGGCCGCCACCGCACGGTGCAGCAGCCCGAGGGCGAGCGCCCGGTCCCCGGCCGCCAGGGCGTCCAGCGCCCGGTTGTAGTCGATCCGTCCGGCGTAACGCAGCCGGAACAGCACGGACAGGTCCTCCCGGCAGGAGGTGCAGCGCAGGGTCTGTGGGTCCGCCGGTACCCTGCACAGCGGGCACAGCACCTCGGGGGCCCCCGACAAGGCGTCCACGGTGCTCATCGCGGCCCCGCCTCCTCCGGCCGGACCGGGCCGAGCGACTCCTGGGCCGGCTCGCTGCCCAGCTCCCGCTCCGCCTGCGCGTACAGGGCCAGCAGGTTCGACATGTGCCGGTTGACGTCCGCCATGTTGGGCGCCTCCACGGCCGCGTCCAGCCCGCGCAGCTCGGCCATGATCAGCTGGGCCAGGGCGGGCGAGACCATGTTCTGGGTCACGTAGACGTTGCACATGGTGAGCATCCGCATGGTGTGCCCGAGCGAGTCGCACAGCTCGTCCGCCTTCCGGGCCGCGCGCATCGCGCCCTCCCAGTCGGCGGCCTCGCGGCGCAGCCGCAGCTCGGCGGCCACCGACCGAAGCCGGTCCAGGTCGCTCGGGTCGAGGTGCTTCTCGCAGTAGTGGATGAACAGGCTCAGGTACGCCTCGGAGCCGCGCACCCAGCGCTGGGCCCTGAGCTGCTGCTGGGCCCGCTCCAGCGCCGCGTCCACCGACTGGCCGCGGGTCTGCCCGGCCGCCAGGTCGTCCAGGGTGTCCATCAGCCGCTGCGTCTCGCGCATCTCGGCCTCGGTCAGCTCGCCGCCCCAGCGGTCGGTGAAGGACTCGACCTGCCGTTGCTGCTCCTCGACCTGCACCTTCAGCTCGGGGTCGAGGGTGACCCGCTCCAGCTTGACGGTCTTCTCGGCGCCGCCCTGGATCCGCACCGACAGGGTGATGGTGCGGTCCCGGTCGAGGCCGAAGGAGACCTCCACCGGGGTGCGGCCGCCCAGGCCCTCGGGCAGCCGCAGGGTGAGGTGGCCGATCAGCTCGTTCTGCTGGGCGATCTCGTGCTCGCCCTCGTAGACCGCCACCTCCAGCCGCTGCCGGCCGCTGCCGGAGACCACGAACTCCCGGCTGACCGGCGAACTCGTCGGGTAGCTGGTGTTCTTGGGGATGATGACGGCGAGGCGGCCGTCGTTCAGCTCGATGCCGAGGTTCTTCGGGGTGATGTCGAACGGGTTGGTGACCTGCGCCAGCTCGCCGCAGCCCGGGCAGACCTCGCAGCCGGGCGGATTGACCACGCCGCAGGCGGCGCAGCGCAGGCCGACGTCCTCGGCGGCGCTGGTGGCCACCCTGGTGTGGCCGGGGGCGGCCGAGTTGAGCGGCTCGCCGCACAGTTCGCAGGCGGTGACGCCGGGGGCGGCCGGGGTGCCGCAGCGCGGGCAGTTGTCACCGTGCACCACGGTGGTGGCCCGGGTCTGCTGCGGGACCGTCGCGCCGCCGCCCGAACCGTCCAGGGCCTGCTCGCACTTGGGGCAGGCGGCGGCGTCGGCGTCGACCGGGATGTGGCAGGTCGGGCAGGAGACCCGGGAGCCGCCGAGCAGGGTGGTGGCGCAGTTGGCGCAGTTGGAGGCGGACAGGTCGCCGGGGGCCCGGCACTCGGGGCACTCCACCTCGCCGACCAGCGCGGACTGCACGGCCGCGCCGAGCGCCACGCACTGCATCGGGTTGACGCCGCGCCGGATCCGGCGGGGGCCGAACACTTCGCCGAGCCTGCGGGCGACCAGCGGGATCGCGGTCGAGCCGCCGACCAGCACCACCTCGTCGATGTCCCCGACGGTCAGGTTGGCCTGCATGATGGCCTTGTGGGTCAGCTCGATGGTGCGTTCGATCCGGGCCTCGATCAGCTCCTCGAAGCGGGCCCGTTCGAACTCCGTCTCCAGCACCAGCTGCCCGGCTCCCAGGCCCGGCAGGATGACCTCGGAGGACTCCTGGTTGGAGAGTTCGATCTTGATGGTCTCGGCGGTGGCGGCGATCTTCGGACGGTCGCGCAGGTCGGGCTGGTACTCCGAGCCGTACTCCTCCCGGATGTCCTCCAGCAGCGCGGTGGTGATCCCCCGGTCGAAGTCGTCGCCGCCGAGCAGGTTGTCGCCCTCGATGCCGAGCACCGAGACCGATCCGGGCACCAGCAGCAGGATGGAGATGTCGAAGGTGCCGCCGCCGAGGTCGTAGACCAGGACGGTCCTGCCCTCGTCGCCCGCCTCGGAGGTGATGCCGTAGGCGAGGGCGGCGGCGGTCGGCTCGTTGATGATCCGCAGCACGTGCAGGCCGGCCATCCGGCCCGCCTCCTGGGTGGCCGCGACCTGCCGCTCGCCGAAGTACGCGGGGACGGTGATCACGGCCCGGTGGAAGGGCTCGCCGAAGCGCTGCTCGGCGTCCTCCCTGAGGCGGTGCAGGATGATCGCGGAGATCTCGATCGGGGTGTACGAGCGGCCGTTGAACCAGACGTTGACGTCGCCGTCGGTGCCCGCGGTGACCTTGTAGTCCACCTCCTTCAGGGCCGCCTGGACCTGCGGGTCCTTGAACTTGCGGCCCATGAAGCGCTTGACCGAGCGGATCACGTTGGCGCCGTCGATGGCGATCCGGCTGCGCGCGGTGGAACCCACCAGCAGCTCGCCCTTGCGGCCGCTGCCGACCACGGAGGGCGTGGCCTCCTGGTTCTGCCGGTTGAAGATGATCTCCGGCTCGCCCCGGCGCAGGTGGGCGACCACGGAGTTGGTGGTGCCCAGGTCGATGCCGAGTGTGCGGTACATGTCGTTCCCCTCTTGCCCCTCGTGGTCCTGGCTACTTCTTGCGCTTGGCGTGCTTGGCCGCGGCCTTGCCCCGGCGGTGGGCCCGGGGCGGGGCCGCCTTGGGCTGGGCGCGGGTGACCGTCGCGGCGGTGGCGGTGGCGGGCGGGACGGCTTCGACTTCCTCGGGCTTCTCGGGTGTCGCGGGCGTCTCGGGCGTCTCGGGCGCCTCCGCCTCGACGGCCTCGGACATCTCGGGCTCGACGGGCTCGACGGGCTCGACGGGCTCGACGGGCTCGACGGCCCCGGTGACCTCGGGTGCCCCCGGTTCGACACCCGCCGGCTCCGGGAGCGCCGGGACCGCCTCCGTCGAGGCCGCCGCCGGCCCGTCCTGCGGTTCGGGGTCCGGGTCCGGCTCCGGTGCGGCGACCACCACCTGGGCCCGGCGCAGCACCTCGTCCCCCCAGAAGAACCCGGTCACCACCGTCCGTACCACCGTCTCCGGCGCCACGCCGGACCGGGCCTCGGTGCCCACGATCTCGGTCAGGTCCGGGTCGGCCGTCATGCCCTCCAGGCGCATCGGCCGCACCTTGGCCTTGGCGAGCTGGCCGAGCAGCCGCCGCCGGGTGGCCTCCAGGCCGTCGCCGCGCCCGAGCGCCACCAGTTCGGGGTTCAGGCGGAGCGCGGCGAGCGCGTCGTCCACCTCGACCAGGATGCCCAGCAGTTCGCGCTGCTCGGCCCGGGCGGCCTGCTTCTGCTCCGTCAGCTTGCTCCCCAGCAGGGACGCCCGGAAGAGCAGCCGGCCGAACGCCTGCTCCAGGTCGACGTCCTCGACGCCGGGCGGGACCTCCAGCCGCCGACGGCCGTCGAGCAGGGAGGCGGTGGGTACGTCGGTGGGTACGTCGGTCATTCCGGAACCTCGATCTGCGGCAGCACGGACAGGTCCGCCGCGTAGCGGGCGGGGACGGGCGGTTCGGAGTCTGCGCCGCCGGGGGCCGGCTCGGCGAAGTCGGCGGCCAGCTCGGCGCGGTGGAGGGCGGGCAGGGCGGCGGGCGGCAGCGGCGGGCGCTCGATCACCAGCAGCGGTTCGGCGAGCGCGGGGGCCAGCAGCTCGGCGGCCTGGTCGACCGGCTCCGGCGGGAGGGGCTGCTGGAGGTCCGCCTCCAGGCGCCGGTCCGGGTTGCGCAGCAGCGCGGCGGCCTCCTGGATCTGCTGGCGGCTGTACCGGCCGGCCCGCATCGCCGGTCCGACGGCGAGGTTGATCTCGCGCACGCCGGCCGTGAGCGGGATGCCCAGGACCTCGTACGGCGACGGTTCGTGCAGTGGCATGGCGGGCGGTCTCTCTCCTCACGGTGGCGGGGACGGCGCGGGTGCCGGCACGGCTGCGGCGTACGGTCCAAGACGACTCCAACTGCCGTGCGGTTGCCGTCAGTAGAGCGAGTTGATCCGCCGCTGCATGGCGCGCAGCTCGGCGTCGTCCGGGTTGTGCTCGACGGCCTTGCGGGCCAGGTCGCGGGCCTCGCGCAGCTGCCGGGCGTTGGCCCGCTGGACGGCGAACGAGCCGTGGACGATGCCGAGTTCGCGGTGCAGCTTGGCGGTGTCCTCCGGGGTGCGGGACAGGCCGAGCGCCTCCTCCAGCAGCCGGATGGCCTCGGGGTAGCGGCGGGCCTCGTAGTGGCCGATCGCCTCGCCGCGCCAGACGCTGACCATCAGCCGGCGGATGTCGACCGAGTCGTCGTAGGACTTGGCCTTCTGGAGCATCGCGGCCTGGGCGGTGAACGGCTGGTCCTGCATGTCGTCCACCACGTGGTTGGCGAGCATCACCGAGACCCGGCGCGGGGCCTCGTGGTCGACCTCGCCCTCCCATTCCGGGTCGGCGCGCAGCGCCTCGGCCATCCACTCGACGGCGCGCCGGCGGTCGTCGGCGAAAGCGGCGGAGCGGGCGAGGTGGCGCAGCACGAAGGCGAGGCCGAGCCGGTTGTCCGGGTCGGGGTTGAGTTCGATCAGTGCCCGCCAGGCGTCGGCGGCCTCCTCCAGCTCCGCGTCGGTGGCGTCAGGGCGGCTGAGCTGGCCGGCCCGGTTGCCGAGGGCTGCCTCCAGGAAGTGCCGGGCGGTCGGGTCGCCGGGGACCAGCTCCAGGCTCTTCTCCAGGAGGGCGAGGGCGCGGGGGTAGTCCTTGTCCTCGTTGTTGATCTTGCGTGCCCACTGGGCGTAGGTGGCGCCGAGGTCGCCCCGCACCTCGGGGTCGTCGGGGGCCAACACCAGTGCCTTCTCCAGGAGTTCGGCGGCTCCGGCCTGGTCGTCCAGGCTGTTCTTGAGCAGCGCGCGGGCGGCCCGGACGCCGGACTCGGCGGCGATCGCGGCAGCGTCGGCGGGCAGCCGGGCGCCGGGGACGGCCCGGGCGCGGGTGAGGCTGTCCAGGGCCTCGCGCCAGTCCTGGTTGCGGTGGTGCTCGCGGGCCTGGCTGACCAGCGACTCGCCGAGCAGGGCCTGCCAGTCCTCGCCTCGCCGCTGTTCGGGCACCGCGTCCAGGGCGGCGACGGCGGCGGCCTGCCGGCCCTGGAGTTGCAGGTAGCGCTGCGCGCCGAGGTCGCCGAACAGGCCGAGGGCCCGGGTGGGCGCGGGCGCGTCGGGGCCGGCGGGCCGACGCCAGGGCCGGACGGCCTGCTCGAAGGCCTCGGCCCAGCCGGCGGGTCCGGGCTCGGCACGCAGCAGCCGGTCGAGGGCCGGGCCGAGTGCGAGGCGGCGGGTCGGGCGGCCGGGCAGGGTGATCCGGACGTCTTCCTGGGCGAAGGCGTCCGCGCAGTGCGCCTCCAGGCCGAGACGCAGCGTCCAGGCGGTGACCTCGTCGCCGCTGCGCCCGGCGGTCCGGTCCAGGGCGCGCAGGTCGTCGCGGAGGCGGTCGAGCAGTCCGGTGCGGGCGGCGGCGAGCCGCTGGGGCTCGGCGGTGCGGCCGGTGATCCGGGCGGACTCGGCCCACAGCTCGGGCTGGTGCACGGCTGCGACGAGACTGCCGAGCGTCCAGGCCCAGACCTCCTCGTCGGGCGTGTCGGAGCCGGCGGCGAGCCGGTAGCCGGCCAGGCCGAGCGCGTGCAGCAGCCGGGGGTGGGCCGGGTCCTTGAGCAGCAGTTCGCGGTAGGCCTCCCAGGCCTCCCGGTGGCGGCCGTCGGCGGCGGCCTGGTGCGCCTCGTGCTCGGCGAGCAGGACGAGCGCGCCGGCCACCCGCTCGTGGCCGGGGAGCTCGTGGCCGGTGCTCGCGTGGCCGGGTGTCTCGTGGCCGGGTGTCTCGTGGCCGGTGCTCGCGTGACCGGGGGCGAGCCCGAGGGCCTGGCGCAGGTCGACGGCGGCCGGGCCGGGCCGGCCGGCGTCCAGGGCGGCGCCGGCCCGGCGGACCAGGACGGCGGCGCGGGCCGTCCGGGCGTCCGCGGGCAGGCCGGCCAGGGCCTCGTCCAGCCGGCCGAGTTCGGCGCGCAGCAGGGCGAGGTCGAGCCGGACGGGCGCGGCGGCGGCTCCGTCGCCGAGTGCCTCGGCCCAGCGGGCGAGCACGGGTTCGGCCTGCTCGGGGGTGCCGGCCCAGCGGGCGCAGTCGAGGACGGCGCGCAGTGCGGGGGCGGCGCAGCGCACGCAGCGAGGCGAGGCGGCGGCTTCGGGGGTGTGCTGGTGGTCGGTGCAGGCCTCACGGCCGCAGCCGCCGCAGGTGCCGGTGGCGGGGCGGTCGCAGAGCGCGCAGTCGCCGGCCGGCGCCCCGGTGGGGGCGGCGCCGGCCTGGAGGAAGTTCCGGTACCAGTCCAGGGCGGCGGCCCAGTTGCCCGCTCGTTCGGCGAGCAGGGCACGCAGCCGGGCCGTTGCCGGGTCGCCGGCCGGGTCGGGCGGGCCGAGCAGGGCGATCGTCCGGGCCGGACGGCCCGCCAGCAGGGCGACGGCGGCCAGGTGGTAGCGGTCGCGCCGGCCGCTGCCAGCGTCGAGCAGGGCGGTGACCGGCTCCGGGGTGCCTTCGGCCAGGGCGAGGGCGGCACGCAGCCGGGCCTGGCGGTGGGTGAGGGCGCCGGGCAGGGTGTCGGCGAGGGCGAGCGCGGCGGCGGCGCGGCGGCGTGGTTCGGCGTGGTCGCGGCCGGTGACCAGGAGGTGGGCGGCCTCGCGCAGGGCGGCTTCGCGCAGCGCGGCGCGGTAGCCGGGGGCGGCGGGGTGCTCGGCGGTGGCCTGCTGCCAGAGTTCGCGGGCGGCCGTCGGGTCGGTGGCCAGCCGGGTGCGGGCGAGCCGGTCGCGGGCCAGGGCCCGGCGGGGGTTCAGCTCCTCGTCGTCCAGTGCCTCCCAGCGGGCGAGGGCGCCGGCCGGGTCGTCGGTGCGGGCGAGGGCGAGGCCGTGGTGGAAGGCGGCGATGGCGGTCCAGCGGGTGCCCGGGTCGGTGTCGGCCTCGGCGCGCAGGATCGGTTCGGCCTCCTCGGCCTGCCCGGCGGCGAGCAGGGCGGCGCCGAGCCGGACCCGGGCCGGGCGCCAGTCGGGGGCCCGGCCGAGGCCGGCCCGGTAGTCGGCGGCGGCCTCGGCGGGGCGTTCGGCCCGTTCGTGCACCAGGGCGAGGCCGAACCGGGCCGGGGCGAAGTCGGGTTGGACGGTCAGGGCGGCGGCGAACTGCTCCCGGGCCGGCTCGTCGGCGCCGAGCAGCAGGGCGAGCCGGCCGAGGGCGTAACGGGGGCGGGGGTCGGTCGGGCTCGCCACGACGGCGGCCGCGAGGTCGGCCCAGGCCTCCTCGGTGGCGCCGAGGCGCTGGCGGGCCAGGCCGCGGAAGAGCAGGCCGTCGGTGCGCAGGGCCGCGCCGCGCCCCCACGGGGAGGGCTCGCCGGGGCCACGGCGCAGCGCCTCGTCGAAGGCGGTGACGGCGGGTTCGTCGCGGTGCAGGGTGTACAGCTGGGCTCCCCAGCGGAACCACAGTTCGCCGCTGCCGGCGGGGGCCGCGGCGGCGAGCAGGGCCTCGGCCTCGGCGGCCCGGGCGGTGGCACGCAGCAGGGCGGCCCGGGCGAGCACGGGCCAGTCCCGGCCGGGCAGGGCGGCGAGGGCGAGGGTGGTGACGTGCTCGCGCTGGTCGAGGGCGCCCTCGCGGCAGTGGTACTGCAGCCAGTCGACGGTGCGGGCGGCGGCCTCGGCCTCCTCGCCGGGCTCGGCGCCGGCGGCGGTGGCCTGGAGGAAGGCGAGCAGCGGGCCGAGGTCACCGTCGGGGGCCTGCATCCGTTCCTCGGCGAGGCAGCGCAGGCTCCACCGGGGCAGTTGCCGGGACGGGTCGGCGAGCAGCGGGTAGGCCTCGCGGTGCAGGGCGAGGGTGGCCTGCTGGTCGCCGGTGGGGACGGTGGCCTCGGCCTGGCCGAGCAGGGCGAGGCCGCGCTGCGGGCGCAGTTCCTCGGGCCCGTCGGCGAGTTCGCGGGCCAGCCGGGCGTAGCGGCGGCGGGCCTGGGCGGCCCGGCCGGCGGCGAGCCGTTCGGCGGCCGCGGCCAGTGCCTTCGCCACCGTTGCGGCGTCCAGGGCCCGTCGGCGGCGGGCCGACACGACGGCGGCCGCACCGGTCAGCGCCACCACGACCAGCAGCACCGCTAACAGCACCATGCACCGTCCCCCTGTGTTCGGAAACCGCCCACTCCATGATCAACTCGCTTCTGGAGATCCTGAGTTGACGTTGTGTCGTGATGTTGATCGAACGCCATCAGAATAGGCCCTCGATCGGACAGACGAACAGGAAAGAGCACTATCCTGGGCATCACATCAGCAGCAGCACGGCAGCACATCAACAGCGGTCAGAAGCGTCGGGGGTCGTGTGTCGGAGTCGCGTTGGGTGCCCGGGCTCCGGTTCGGGCCGGAGTTCGACCCCGAGCAGTACGAACTCCTGGAGTTCCACCACCGGGGCGGCGAGGCCGAGGTGTGGCGGGCGGTTCGCACCGGGCACAACGGGCGCAAGGAGCTGGTCGCCGCGAAGATCATGCTGGAGCGCGACCCGACCGAGGTGCGGCGCTGGCTCGGCCGCTGGGACGACGTCTCGCACAACGCGCACCGGCTCGGCGTCACCGACCTGGTGGTGCCCAGCTTCCTGCTCGGCCCCTCCCCGCACCGGCCCGGCACCCCGCCCGGCGGCGCGCTGCTGGCCTACCAGATCTCACCCTGGGTCGAGGGCGCGCCGCTGCACACGTGGGCGCGCGGCCAGCGCGGCGGCCCGTCGGCGGTGGCCGAGGTGCTGACCCGGCTCTGCCGGATCGTCGACGAGCTGCACCGCAAGCGCTGGGTGCACCGCGACATCTCCCCCGCCAACGTCATGGTGGACGGCCAGGGGCAGGTCAAGCTGATCGACCTGACCTTCCTCGCCCCGCTGGACCACACCCTGACCGTCGCGGTGTTCACCCCCGGGCACGTCCCGCCCGAGGCCGAGCAGGTGGGCGGCTTCCCGACCACCGCCAAGGACCTGTTCGCGGTCGGCACCCTCGCCCGCACCCTGCTGCTGCCCGACCACGGCCGTCTGGACCACCGGCTGGCCGCCGAGCAGGCCCGCGCCGAGCTGCTGGCGGCGGGCTACAGCGAGGAGTTGGCGCGCTGGGCCTGTGAGCCGCTGGCCCGCGACCCGGACCGCCGCCCCTCCCCTCTCGGCCCGTGGGCCGAGCGGGGCCGTGAACTGCTGCGCGCCCACCGGCCGGTGGCCCGCACCGCGGGTCTGGCCGTGCTGCCCGACCCGGCCGGGCGGCCGCTGGTGGTCACCGGCGGCGCGGACGGCACCGCGCTGGCCGGGCCGGGCCGGCTCGGCCGAAGGCTCCCGGCAGGCCAGGGCCCGTCCGCCGTACGGGAGTTGGCGGCCGGCTGGGCCGGGAGCCAGGAGGAGCTGGTGGTCTGGGCCGAGGACCGCGGCGGCACCCTGTGGGCCGGTACGGCGGCCGGCTGGTGGGAGGCGGCGCGCGGGGTCAACGGCCTGGCGGGCGCGGTCGGTTCGGCCGGGGAGATGACGGTCTGGACGGCCGCCGGCGGTGCACTGCGCTCCTACCGCTGGGCGCCCGGCCGTACCCTCACCGGCCAGGAGCACCCCGGCTGCCCGGCCGACCGGGTGCTCGCCGCCGAGGAGGAACGGCCCGGCTCCTGGCTGCTGCTGGTGGAGCACCGCGAGCGAGTGCTGAGCTGGCGTCCCGGCGCCGCCGGACCGCCCGCCCCGGTCGGCCCGGCCGGCCCGCTGCGCGCCGGGGCGCTGGCCCGTACCTCCGCAGGGCCGCAGGCCGCCACGCTGCGGCCGGACGGCTCGGCCCAGCTGCACACCCTCGGCGCGGCCGGGGCGGGAACCGAGATCGGCGACGGCGAGCCCTCGCTCGGCATCGCCATGGTGGGCCACCGCGGCGGCCCGACCGTCGCGCTGGCCGGCGCGGGCGGCGTACGGCTGCGGCTTCCGGCCGGCGGCGCCTCCCGGCGGCCGCGCTGGTGGCGGCCCACGCTGCGCCCGGCCACCCGGGTCGCGCTGGCCATGGGCGACGACTGGCGGCTGTGCCTGGCGGCGGTGGTGGAGGGCGAGTTGCAGGTCTGGCAGGAGGACGCGGCGTACCGCTGGCAGGCGGTGGAGCTGCCGGAGGGGGTGTGATCCGCCGGCGGAAGTCGGCGGCGGCGGACGCACCGAGGCCCCGGAACCCTGGCGGGGCTCCGGGGCCTCGGCCCGGCGGTGGAGAGTGGCTCGGTTCTTCAGCCGGGGGTTCGGCATCGGCGGCTCAGCGGAAGCGGCGCAGCCGGAGGCTGTTGCCGACCACGAAGACCGAGGAGAAGGCCATCGCGGCCCCCGCGATCATCGGGTTGAGCAGGCCGGCCGCGGCCAGCGGGAGGGCGGCCACGTTGTAGCCGAAGGCCCAGAACAGGTTGCTCTTGATGGTGCCCAGGGTCTTGCGGGAGAGCCGGATGGCGTCCGCCGCGGCCAGCAGGTCGCCGCGGACCAGGGTCAGGTCGCCGGCCTCGATGGCGGCGTCGGTGCCGGTGCCCATCGCCAGGCCCAGGTCGGCCTGGGCGAGCGCGGCCGCGTCGTTGACGCCGTCGCCGACCATCGCCACGACCTTGCCCTCGGCCTGCAGTCGCTTGACGGTGTCGACCTTGTCCTGCGGCATGACCTCGGCGATCACGTGCTCCGGCCCGATGCCGACCTCGGCCGCCACGGCCTCGGCGACCAGCCGGTTGTCACCGGTCAGCAGCACCGGGGTCAGGCCCAGTGCGCGCAGCCTGCCGATGGCCTCGGCACTGGTCGGCTTGACCGCGTCGGCGACCTCCAGCACGGCCCGGGCCTCGCCGTCCCAGCCGACCGCGATCGCGGTGCGGCCGGCCGCCTCGGCGGTGCGCTTGGCCTCGGCCAGCGCCTCGGGCAGGTACTGCGACCACTCGTTCAGCAGGGCCTCCCGGCCGGCCACCACGGCGTGGCCGTCCACCACGCCCTGGACGCCCAGGCCCGGGACGTTCTCGAAGCCCTCGACGGCGGGCAGCTCGCCGGCCTTGGCGGCGGCGTTGGCGATCGCCCGGGCGATCGGGTGCTCGGAGGCGTGCTCCAGGGCGCCGGCCAGGCGCAGCACCTCGGCCTGGTCCACGCCCTCGGCGGCGTGCACCGCGAGCAGGGTCATCTGGCCGGTGGTGACGGTGCCGGTCTTGTCCAGGACGATGGTGTCGACCTTGCGGGTGGATTCCAGGACCTCCGGGCCCTTGATCAGGACGCCCAGCTGGGCGCCGCGGCCGGTGCCGACCAGCAGGGCGGTCGGGGTGGCCAGGCCGAGGGCGCACGGGCAGGCGATGATCAGCACGGCCACTGCTGCCGTGAAGGCGGCGGTCCAGCCCTCGCCGGTGCCCAGCCAGTAGCCGAGGGTGGCGACCGCCAGGGTGATCACGATCGGGACGAAGACCGCGGAGATCCGGTCCGCGAGGCGCTGCGCGGCGGCCTTGCCGTTCTGCGCGTCCTCGACCAGCTTGGCCATCCGGGAGAGCTGGGTGTCGGCGCCGACCCGGGTGGCCTCGACCACCAGGCGTCCGCCCGCGTTGACGGTGGCGCCGGTGACGTTGTCGCCGACCCCGACCTCGACGGGGACGGACTCGCCGGTGAGCATCGAGGCGTCCACCGCCGAGGCGCCCTCGACCACCACGCCGTCGGTGGCGATCTTCTCGCCCGGCCGGACCACGAAGCGGTCACCCACTGCGAGGTCGGCGATCGGGATGCGCACCTCGGCTCCGCCGCGCAGCACCGTCACGTCCTTGGCGCCCAGTTCCAGCAGCGCCTTCAGGGCGGCCCCGGCGGTGCGCTTGGAGCGCGCCTCGAAGTAGCGGCCGGCCAGGATGAAGGCGGTGACGCCGGCCGCCGCCTCCAGGTAGATGTTGGACGAGCCGTCGCTGCGGGCGATGGTGAACTCGAAGCCGTGCCGCATGCCCGGCATCCCGGCGTCGCCGAAGAACAGCGCCCACAGCGACCAGAGGAACGCGGCGGTGGTGCCGAGCGAGACCAGGGTGTCCATGGTCGCGGCGCCGTGCCGGGCGTTGGTGAACGCGGCCCGGTGGAACGGCCAGGCGGCATAGGTGACGACCGGGGCGGCGAGGGTCAGCGACAGCCACTGCCAGTTGTCGAACTGGAGGGCCGGCACCATCGCCATCGCGATGACCGGCAGCGCGAGCGCCACCGCGGTGAACAGCCGCTCGCGCAGCGGGGCCAGTTCGTCGGCCGGCTCGGCCTGCCCGGCGTCCGCGCCCTCGGTGACCGGAGGCTTGGGCAGCGCGGCCGTGTAGCCGGTGGCCTCGACGGTGGCGATCAGGTCGGCGACCTCGACGCCGCCCTCGAAGGAGACCTTCGCCTTCTCGGTGGCGTAGTTGACGCTGGCCGTGACCCCGTCCATCCGGTTGAGCTTCTTCTCGATGCGGGCCGCGCACGAGGCGCACGTCATTCCGCCGATCGAGAGTTCCACCTCCGCGGAGGCGGGTGCCTGCGTAGTCATCGTCGCTCCTCGTGACAGTCGTCGTGCGGTACGTTCGGCGGCCGGGCCTTCATACCTAGGAGGGGTATCGGGCGGTGCCGGGTTCATTTATACCCCTGAGGGGTATCGGTCGCAAGCCTTGAGCAATACCCCAGGCAGGTATTTTTCGAGGCGGGGATCCGCTTGACTTGATACCCCCACGGGGTATTCACTCAGGGGGCATCGAGCCACAGGGCGCGCCCGCACGGCCGGGCCGCCCACCCGGAGACCCTGAGGAGGGCCGCATGGCCGGCTACCACGCCGACAAGGACCAGCTCCTGCGCCGACTGCGCCGCGTCGAGGGCCAGATCCGCGGCCTCCAGCGCATGGTCGACACCGACACCTACTGCATCGACACGCTGACCCAGGTCTCGGCCGCCACCAAGGCCCTCCAGTCCGTCGCGCTGCACCTGCTCGACTCCCACCTCGCCCACTGCGTCCACGACGCCATCGCGGGCGGCGGCAACGAGGCGGACGCCAAGATCGCCGAAGCCTCGCAGGCCATCGCCCGGCTCATGCGGGCCTGAACCCGCTCCACCACTCCGTACGTCCTTCCGAGGGGAACCCCGCCATGAACACCGCTCTGCGTGTCACCGCCTTCACAGCCGGCCTCGCCGCCGCCTTCGGCCTCGCCCTCGGCGTCGGCCACGCCACCGGCAGCGGCGGCCCCTCCCCGAAGCCCGCCATGGCCGGGCACGCGGAGCACGCCGAGGAATCGGGCGGCGGCGCCGCCGAGCACCTGCCCGGCGGGCTGCAGGTCTCCGAAGGCGGCTACACCCTCAGCGTCGAGAACCCCTTCGTGACCGCCGGCTCCCCCACCGACCTGCGGTTCCGCATCCTCGGCACGGACGGCAAGCCCGTCACCGCCTACCAGCAGCAGCACGAGAAGGAACTGCACCTGATCGTCGCCCCGCGCGACCTGTCGACCTTCCAGCACCTGCACCCGACGCTGTCCGCCGACGGCACCTGGAGCGCCCCGACCGCCGTCCCCGCCGCCGGGGAGTACCGGGTCTTCGCGGACTTCACCCCCGCCGGCGCCGCCGGGGGCCTCACCCTCGGCGCCGACCTGCACGCCGCGGGCGACCTGCGCCCGGCCCCGCTACCCGCGACCGGACGGACCGTCACCGTCGACGGCTACACCGTGACCCTCGGCGGCGACCTCAAGCCCGGGCGCAGCAGCCGGCTCACCCTGAGCGTCAGCAAGGACGGCAAGCCCGTCACCGACCTCCAGCCCTACCTCGGCGCGTACGGCCACCTGGTCGCACTGCGCGCCGGCGACCTCGCCTACCTGCACGTCCACCCGGACACCACCACTCCGGGTCCGGAGATCGGCTTCACCACCACCGCCCCGAGCACCGGCAGCTACCGCCTCTTCCTGGACTTCAAGCACCAGGACACCGTCCGCACGGCGGCCTTCACCGTGACGGCCGACGGCACCGCCGACCCCGCCCCCACCACCGAGGAGCCGGCCGGCGACCACCAGCACTGAGCAGCACCCCGCACGGGCCGGGCGATCCCACCGCGGATCGCCCGGCCCGCTGCCGTCCCCGAAACCCGGTGGCCGAGGCGGCAGTTCTCGTGATCACGGCCGGGCACGAACAGGAACCGCTCACCCCGTCCGCCCGTCATCTCCACAGGGGGGCCACAGACTCGACGCCCCTGCAGCTCTTCACCACCGAGGTCCGAGGAGATCCATGGTCGACACCGTCAACTCACTGGCCACCCGTCTTCACGAAGTGCTGGTGGAGCACCTGACCAAGGGACCCGCCGTGGCGGGCACCAGGGGCCTCCACGACGTCGTCGCGCGTGCCACGGCGCTCGGCCCCGACGGCGCGTGGCTCGCCGCTGCGGGCCACTCGGGCCTCGCCGGCCTGGCCTGCGCACACGGACAGACGGACCAGGCCATCCACCACCTCGACGCCGCGGTGGCAGCCGGCTACAACGACTGCGTGGCCCTCCACATCGCCCTCGTGCGCCCGCTGCACCACGATCCCCGCTTCCAGGCCCTGTACCGGCGGATGCGCGTCACCCCGGCCGACCTCGACGAGTTCTTCTGGCTGCACCAGGAAATGCAGATCATGATGAGGGACGCCCAGCAAGCGACCGTCGACAACATCGGCCGCCTCGACACCGGGGTGTCCCTGCTCCCGCAGGCCCCCATGCCGACCCGCGAACCGAACACCCTCGGCGTCCTGATCACCCGCATCGATCTCGCCGCGACCCAGACCGCACTCCAGCAGGCCGCCCTCAAGGCGGAGTTCCAGCGCAGCTCCGGCAACACCAGCCTCAGTCTCATCGACGACACGTGGGACTACACCCGCGCCAGGCACGACGCCCGGTACGCCGACGACCTGGAATCCCGCCGCCAACAGGCCGCCGCGGCCCGGGCTTTCGTCGAACGCCCCGGCGTCGGCACCATGCTCATCCCCTGCCCGCCGCTGGGCTCGATCACCTACCCGGGCTGATCGCAGCGCCGCACCGGCACCATGGCCGGTGAGGCCCCTTCGCCGGCTTTCCGTCCGTCACCGCTTTACCGCTCCCCCGCAGGCCCGCGGGGGCGGGTACTCAGGCTCCGGTCAGCCAGTCTTCTTCAAGACCGTCGAGAACGAACCCGTTCTCGAAGCGCACCTTGTACCTGATCCGAGCACCGGCTCCGCCGTCGTACCCCGAGTGCTGGATGACCTGCTGACGGAGGTTCTCGATCAGGCCGGCCGCGAAGGGATCGAACTGGCGGCCGCGGATCTGCTGGTCGAAGCTCGCGAGGTGGTCCTGGGCAACGCCGCCGGCTTCCTTCGCCGAGCCCGTGACGATGCCCTGCAAGCCCTCGGCCAGGAACAGCGGACCGGGAAAGCCAGTCCTGGCCGCTGTGCCGTCTGCGGTGACCTGCACATCCCTGGTCAGTCTCACCTTCGCGCCGGTCTCGTACGGCATGGGCGTACCCCCTCGTTCGATCTTGGCCGTGACCCTGGCGAGCGTAGTCGAGATGCCGTGGGAGGAAAGGGCGTCCGGCAAGATCAGGAGCCCACGGCTTCCTGGCCCCACTCCCGGGTGCGAACTGGATTGGCAGCACGAGGGGTTCCACTTCATCACGTGAAGCGGGCGAGTCTCAGTGGTGGCCGTGGCGGCCATGGCCCGCGCGCACCAGCACTGAGCAGGCCCGCACGGAAGGTGCCGGGCGATCCGGGGGGATCGCCCGGCACCTCTGTTCACCCGGACGGGTGTCGGGCGGCTTGCCGGAGCACGGCGAGGAGAAGGGCTTCCGCGTTGCCCGGGGTGGCCGCCCAGAGCTGCATCTCGGTGTGGGCGGCCTGGCGGCGGGGGCTGGTGGCGCGGATCGGACGGGAGAACTGGGCGCTGAGGCACCACCACATCTCGATGCGGGCCCAGGTGAGCCGACGGATCACTCGGGCGCCGCCGCGCAGAGGTGGATCGGGTGGGCGGACTCGATGCCGACGAAGGCGATCGCGCGCACCTCGCCGAACTCGACCAGCTGGTGGGCGATCCGCCCGGCGGAGGCCTCGCTGAAGTGGTCGGCGAGGTAGCCGGCCTGGTCGTCGTCCAGCGGGAGCCGGGCCAGGCTGGTGCGGATGGCGTCGAGGGCGTCGGAGAGCTTGGCGAAGGTGGCGACGTTCGTGATGCCCTTGATCTCGACGGTGACGGGGAAGGGGAGTTCGACGCTCACTGTGCGCCTCCGGTGATCAGCACCCACATCACCTTGCCGATGCCACCCGCACGCGGGCAGCAGCCCCAGCCGGACGCCAGCTGGGAGACGAGCCAGAGCCCGCGCCCGGTCTCGTCGTGCTCGGCGGCGGGGTGCGGCAGCGACGGCCGGTTGGCGTCGGTGTCGTGGACCTCGATGCGGAGCGAGTCGGGGTACAGGTCGAACCGGATGTAGATCAACCGTCCCGGCGGGGTCTTGGCGTGGAGGACCGCGTTGGCGACGAGCTCGCTGAGCACCAACTCGGCGGCGTCGAGGAACCGTTCGCCATCGGGCTGTTCGTCGAGGAAGGCTCGGAGCAGTCGCCGGGCGTAGCCGGCGGACTTGCGGTTCCTGGGCAGCCACCACGAGCACTCACTCGCAGGGGCAGGCGGCTTCTCCAGCATTTCGGGCATGGCGGGGCCTCCTCCGGGGGTGATGGGAAAGATCGCGATCCGAAGGGCGGCGAGAGGCATGGGAATGCCCGAGCGACGATCCGCCAGGATCACGCTGCGTGGTGCGGTGCACCACACTCCGTAAGTGTGCACCGCGCCGATGCGGTCCGCAACGTGAAGTCTGCAATTTGCAATTCGGCGCGCCTGGCCCCGACACTCCGTCACAATGCATGCTGGATAGGGCAAGAGAGGATCGAGCATGAACGACGGACCAAGGCCGACCGTGCGCGGCCGTCGGCTGGGCTCGGAGCTTCGACGGCTCCGGGAGATCGCGAACAAATCCACGGAGGATGCAGCCGGATCCCTCAAGTGCTCCCGCGCGAAGATCAGCCGGATAGAGACCGGCTCAGTGGGGATCCGGCGCTTGGATCTCGGGATCCTGCTGGATCTCTACGGCGTCACCGAACCGTCCGACAGAGACGCTCTCGAAACTCTCGCCCGTGAGAGCAAGAAGCGCGGCTGGTGGCACGACTACGGTGACACGATTCCAGTCGAGTACGCGGACTTCCTCTACCTGGAAGGCGACGCCAGGTACATCCAAACGTGGCAACCTTTGGTTCTGCCTGGCCTCTTGCAGACCGAGGACTATGCCCGAGCCCTGCTCGCGGCGAACCCCGCTGCCGTCCGCCCTGAGCGCATCGACCAACTGGTCAAGGTGCGGATGGAACGCAAGGCCGTCCTGGCCAAATCAGATCCCGCACGCTTCTGGGCAATCATCTGGGAGCCTGCCCTCCGATGCCCGGTAGGCGGGCTCGACGTACGGCGGGCACAGCTGAACTACCTGGTCGAGGCTGCGCAGCGCCCAAACGTCACATTGCAGGTTGTCCCGCTCAGCGTCGGCGCCCTCGCCGGAGCATGCGGCGCGTTCGTGATGTTCGGATTCACGGATTCACCGGCTCCAGGGACAGTGTTTCTTGAGACTCTGACCAGCAGCCACTACCTGGAGCAAGAAGCAGAACTCGACGGCTATGGACTCGTCTTCGACTACCTGCGCTCATCGGCCCTGAACCCAGCCCAGTCGATCGATATGATCACCGCCATCGCAACGGAATCGTGAGTTCGAGATCAGACAAGAGGGTGAGCAGATGACCACGCCGGAGATCTCCGCTCGTGGCTGGCACAAGAGCAGCTACAGCGCACAGGCGAACGACTGCGTAGAGACCGGGCTCGTCGTCAGCAGTGGGGGCGTGGCCGTTCGGGACTCGAAGGATCCCCAGGGCCCGGCTCTGGCCTTCCCCACTGACGCCTGGACGGCGTTCATTACTGCCATCAAGACCGGCGAACTCTCCAGCACCTGAACAGCATTGCGCGAGAAGTCGGCCAGGCCGACTTCTCGCGCAAGTCTCATCAGTGGTGGTCGTGGACCGCGGGCCCGCCCGCGGCCGGGGCGCCACCCATCATCCGTAGCATCGCGGCGCCGCCGGTGCGGAAGAAGCGGATGAGCAGTCCCAGCGCCAGCAGCAGGAAGGCGATGTTGAGCCAGGTGGTGTAGTTCCACTCCACGCCCGACATCGGGATCTCCGCCTCCCGCCGGTCCGGGATCAGGCCGAGCCCTCCGAACAGCAACTCCACCGCATAGCCCGCCAGCACCATCGCCGGGTAGAAGGTGCCGAGCAGGAAGAGGGCCATCCGGCGGCCGTAGTACTTCCGGTAGATGTTCAGGATCGGCAGGATCAGCAGGTCGGCGAAGACGAACGCGACCACGCCGCCGAAGCTGATTCCGCCGTTCCACAGGACCACGGCCAGCGGCACGTTGCCGATCGAGCAGACGAAGGACGCGATCGCCACCAGCGGGCCGACCAGCGGGCCCCAGATCTTTCCGGCGAGCGGGTGGTCGGCGAAGAAGAAGGCCTGCCAGAACGAATCAGGGACCCAGGCGGCGATGGCGCCGGCGATGAGCAGGCCGATCACCAGGTCCTTGAGGATGGCGGCCCACTCCATCACGAACACGTGCGAGACCGAGGTGAAGCCCCGCCCGGAGAGCAGCCGTCGGACAAAGGAACCCGACCCCGTCACCGACATGTCCATCGCCGCGTGGCCCTCCATCGAGCCCGCCCGCCCGTACGACGCCTGTTCGCGGGCCTCCCGGATCAGCCGTTCGCGCAGGAACAGCCGGAACAACAGCGCGAGCAGCAGGATCATCACCGGTCCGCCGATGAACTCCGCCGCGGTGAACTGCCAGCCCAGTAGCAGGGCCAGGATGATGCCGAGTTCGATCACCAGGTTGGTCGAGGCGATCTCGAAGGCCATCGCCGAGGTGAAGTTCGCGCCCTTGCGGAACAGCGAGCGGGCCAGGGCGACGGCCGCGTACGAGCAGGAGGACGAGGCCATCCCGAGGCCGGCGGCGACGGCGAGGGTCCGGGGGCGGTCGTCGCCGAGCAACCGGACGACGGTGGCCTTGTGGACGACGGCCTGCACGACGGCGGAGAGCAGGAAGCCGAGGATGAGGGCCCAGGTGATCTCCCAGGTCATCGATCCGGCGATGGACAGCGCGTGCAGGATCGCGTGCATGTGGTCCGCCTTCCGCAGAGCGAGTCCCCCGGTGGGCGCCGGTCACCATATACCTGTACGGGGTATTCAGGAACCGTGGCGCGCCGACACCCGGCGCTGCGCCGCCCGTACGACGAGCACGCCCCCGGAGGGACGGGCGGGGCGGGGCCCGCCCGTCGGTGGGACGGTGAACGGCCTCACGCCGCCGTCGCGGACTTCGACGCGTCGGCCGCGCCCTCGGGGCGCGGGGTGCGCAGGGTGGCCACCGCCAGCAGGGCGCCGGCCGCGGCGATCGCCGCGGAGCCGACGAAGGCCGCGGAGAAGCCCGAGGTCAGTCCCTCGACGGTGGTGTCCGGGGTCCGGGCACCGGCCAGCGCGGTCATCGCGGCCAGGCCGAGCGCCGAGCCGACCTGGTAGCCGGTGTTGACGATGCCGGAGGCGAGGCCGCCGTCCTCCGGGGGCGCGCTGGAGATCGCGGTGCCGAGGGAGGGGATGAAGGCGAGCGCCATGCCGATCGCGGCGAGCAGCGAGGCGGGCAGCACGTCGGTCCAGAAGGTGCCGTCCGGGCGGGCCAGCGAGAGCCCGAACAGACCGGCGCCGAGAGCCGCCATGCCGGTGACGACCAGCGCCTTGGGGCCGAAGCGGGCGATCAGCCGGGGCGCCAGGGTGATCATGATGCCCATGATGGCGACGGTCATGGGCAGCAGGGCCGCGCCGCTGGCGAAGGCGCCGAGGTGGAGCACCTGCTGGAGGTAGAGGTTCAGGAAGAACCACATCGGCACCCAGGCCGCGGCCAGCAGGAACTGGGCGAGGTTGGCGGCGCCGAGGTTCGGCACCTTGAAGATGCTCAACCGCATCAGCGGCTCGCGGCGCCTGCCCTGGATGACCAGGAAGGCGATCAGCAGCACGGCCGCGCCGGCCAGCGTCAGCAGGGTCGGCGCCGAGGCCCAACCCGCCTCCGGGGCGCGGACGATGGCGTACACCGCGGCGGCCAGACCGCCGGTGACGGTGAGCGCGCCGATGATGTCGATGCCGCCGCTGCGCCGGGGCGAGGAGGGCATCAGTGCGGGGGTGGCGAGCAGCGCGACCACGGCCACCGGGATGTTGATGTAGAACACCCAGGGCCAGCTGATGTACTGGGTGATCAGGCCGCCGAGGAAGACGCCCGCGGTGCCGCCGGCCGGGGCCGCCGCGCCGTACAGGGCGAAGGCCTTGGTGAGCTCCTTCGGATTGCCGCCGAAGAGCATCATCAGCAGGGTGAGCGCCGAGGGGGCGATCAGCGCGGCGCCGAGGCCCTGGACGCCGCGGCCGGCCAGCTCGGTCGGGACGTTCCCGGCGAGGCCGGCGAGCAGCGAGCCGGCGCCGAGGATCGCCCAGCCGGCGCTGAACAGGCGACGGGCCCCGAGCAGGTCGGAAAGCCGTCCGCCGAGCAGGAGCAGACCGCCGAAGGCCACCACGTACGCGTTGAACACCCAGGACAGGTCCTCCTGGCCGAAGCCGAGGGCGTCCTTCATCTTGGGCAGGGCGACCCCGATGATGGAGGTGTCCATGATCACCACGAACTGCGCGGCGGCGATCAGCGCGAGTGCGCGCCACCTCCGGGGGTTCGGCCCGGTGCTGTCGGTTGCCATTTCTTACTCCCTACCCGTGAGGGGTATCGGCCGCGGGCGAGGGGGCCCACGGCGATGGGCAGCGGCCGTCAACTTCCGCCACAGAAACGGAAGGAGTGCAGGGTCGACGACCCCATGAGGACGAGCAGAACATACCCTAGGGGGGTAAGGTTTAGTCAACAGTCGCCTGGCACTGGGATCGAGGGAGACGAGGGTGGGGGGTATCCGCCGAGACCGCCGGCCGTCACTCCACCGGCCGGCCCTCGGCCGCCCGCGTCACCCTGCCGTCCGCGGGAGTTCGCCGACGCGGTCGACCGCGGCCTTGGCGAGAACCGCCGAGGTGCCGACCACCGTCCCGGCCGGCCCCGCGTCGCCCGCCTCGGCGAGGACCGTGCGCTCGCCGAGGAACGCGTACGTGGTCCGGTCGAAGACCCACTGCGTCTGCTGCCCGTGCGCCGTACGGGCCACGGCGACGCCTTCGCGTCCGGCGGCGTCGACGGCCGAAGCGACCACCGTGACCCCCGGGATCCGCTCGGCGGCCCGGCAGAGCGCGGCGCTGACCTGCGGCGGCGCCCAGGTCTCGGCCAGCAGGTCGCCGATCGCCGTGAACGCCCGCTGGTCCGGGTCCTGGCCCTCGCCGCGGGTCTGTTCCCTGATCAGCTTCAGCAGGGCGTCCGGGTCGGTGGGCAGCGAGGCGACGTACGCGTGGGTCGGTGCACTGATCGACGGACCGTTCCCGCGGGGGGTGTCGGGCCCGGCGGTCTCCCCCGGCCGGTCGAGCTGGAGGACCGGTCCGTTCTCGCCGAGCCGGGTGTCGGGCCCGCCCTCCTCGCGCAGCAGACCGGGGCCACTGCCGTCGGCGGACAGCCAGACCTGCCGGGTGTGTACGGGAGCCATGGTCACGGGACCGCCTGCCGCACTCTGAGCCGCGTAGGCGACCCTGCTCTCGACGTAGACGAACTGGTCGGCGCGGACCGTCGACTGCTCCGCTCCGGCGGCGGCGAGCGCGATGCGGTCGAGCAGCTGTACCGCGTGGGAGGTGCCGGCGACGCCACCTCCGGCCACCGCCGCGCGGTCGTGCCCGGCCGGACCTCCGAGGTCCACCGTCACGACGCCGACGACCGCGAGGGCGCAGGCGAGCGCCGGCACCGCGATCCGGAACCGGGCCGGACGCCGGTACGGGGCCCGCGGGGCGGGGCGGGCCTGAGGTTCGGCGGCCGTGGCGGTTCTGCGCAACAGCTCCTCTCTCAGCCGCAGTTGACGATCCGCGTCCAGGCCGGGCACCGTCGGCGGGGGCAGCAGCTCGGCGAGTTCGCGGCGCTCGGACTCCTCGGACGGGCGCTGCGTACCACGCCGTGGGGTGGCGTTCATCTGGGGCTCTCCTGGATCGACGGGATCGGCTGGATCGACGGGATCGGCTGGATCGACGGGATCGACGGGATCGACGGGATCGACGGCCGGAGCGCGGGGATGCGGCCCGGTACGGGCAGGACGGTGACGGTCGAAGGGGTCCGGCCCTCCGCCGCGGGGGGCTTTCCGGTTCCGGTGTGCCGGTGCCGCGCCGAGGTGACGCGGGCCCCGGCCCTGGCCCTGGCCTTGGCTTCAACCTTGGCTTCGGCCCTGGCTTCCGCCTCGGTGAGTTCGCGCAGTCGGGCCCGGGCCCGGGACAGCCGCGAGCGGACGGTGCCGACCGGCGTGCCGAGCGCCTCGGCCGCGCTCGCGTAGTCCAGCCCGGCCCACACGACGAGGGTGAAGACCTCCCGGTCGCGGCGCCGGAGCCGAGCGAGCGCACGGTGCGCGGCACGCAGGTGCTCGACGTCCGCGAGGTGCGCGACCAGGTCGTCGGCGAAGTCCGGGACCGAGCCGCGTTCCGGGAGCCGGGCGAGCGCGATGTCACGGCGCCGGCGGGCCCTGGCGTTGCGGCGCATGACGTTCGTCGCGATCCCCAGCAGCCACGGGCGCAGCCCGTCACCGTCGGGGTGCAGTTTCTCCCGGCCCCGCCACGCCTCCAGGAAGGTCGTCGAGACGACGTCCTCGGCCTCCGCCCAGTCGCCCGTCACGCGGAGGGCGTAGCGGTACAACACCTGGGCGTGCTCGTCGTACAGCTCGCCCAGGACGTCGGGGTCGCCGCGGCGAAGACGCGTTCTCATGAGTGCTTCCACACTCTGCCCTGCCCGGTCCGCCGCCCCGGTTCCGGTGACCTGCGCCACAGGCGCCGGCCGCGCCCCGGGGGCCACCCCACCCCGGATGTGGTCCGGCTCACAGGAACTCCGGTGCCGGTCCGAGCAGTACAGAGCATGACCACTACTTCCGCACCCCGCTCCGCCCCGCGTTCCGTTCTCCGCCGCAACGCCCTCCGGGCCCTGGCCGTCGCCGTCGCCCTGGTCGGCACCTCCACCCCCGCCTTCGGCAGCGCGGCCTTCGCCGCGGAGCCGCAGACGTACACCCTCACCATCAAGCACCTGGACCGCGCCGGCCAACCGGCCGGGAAGTACCGCACCCATGTCGTCGGGGTCTTCGAGGGCGGCGGTGAGGAGTTCCTCGAACAGCAGGACGCCTCCGGTGTCACCACCGTGCGGCTGCCGAAGGGCCGGTACCTGCTGGACAGCACCCTGAGCTCGACCCAGGGGACGAGCGGCACGATCGGGACGGACTGGATCGTCCAGCCGCGCCTCGACCTCGACCGGGACACCACCGTCACCGTCGACGCGCGGACCACCGTCCCCGTCGACGTCCGCCCCCCGGACGGCTCCGCGAGCTTCGCGTACGGTTCGACGTTCGTCGAGGTCACGCACAAGGGTGTCACCAGGAGCGGCAACGTCTTCAACGGGTCGCCGAACCTGCGCGTGGCCCACCTGGGGCCCGAGACCGAAGCCGGGGCGCTGAAGCAGTGGATCGACGTCAACTGGAAGACCGACACCGTCAACTACGCGCTCGGCCGGACCTTCACCGGCACCCGTGCGCTGACCGGGCTCACCCGGCACTACTCCGCGCAGGAGCTGGCCACCCTGAACATCCGTAGCGCCGTCGGGCCGGGCAGCACGGGGACCACGCACTTCAGCCTCCTGCCGGCCGACGGAACGTCCCTCGGCGTCTCCCAGTCCATGCCGACGCCCGGCACCGCCACCTTCCTCGTCGCACCCGAGCGCGGCACCTGGGACATCGCCTTCACCGCCCCCCGCGCCGACGGCACCGCGCCGAACTACTACACCGCCGACCGCATCGCCGTACGGGCCGGGGCCACCACCACCCACACCTTCGACGGTCCGGTCTTCGGCCCCGCGCTCACCGGCCGTCCCGCCGTCTCACGCGACGGCGACCGGATCACCGCGAACGTCGCGCTGCTCGCCGACGGCGACGGCCACGCGCCGTGGAGCCCGTCGTTCGACACCGCGTACACCTCGCTGTACCGCGACGGCGTGCTGGTCGGCGCCGCGTCCGACGCACCCGGACGCGGCGAGTTCACCGTGCCCCCGGGCAAGGCCTCGTACCGCCTGGCCAGCACGCTGACCCGCAAGGCCGCGACCGGCGCCACCACCCACGTGAACGCGTCCTGGACCTTCGCCTCGGCCACCACGACCAAGGCGACCGCGCTCCCGGTGAGCGTCGTGCGGTTCTCCCCCGAGCTCAGCCCGGCCGGCACCGCGGCGGCCGGCGGTGCGCTCCGGATCCCCGTCACCGTCCAGGGGGCCGCCGCGGACGGGCGCACCCGCTCGCTGACCGTCTCGGCCTCCACCGACGGCGGCGCCTCGTGGACCCGCCTCCCGCTCGAAGCGGGCGCCGTGACGGTCCAGAACCCGCCCGCCGGCACCGGCGTCTCCCTGCGCGCCGAGCTGACCGACGCCGACGGCAACACCCTCGACCAGACCATCACCGACGCCTACCAGACCCAGTGACCCCGTCGGCCGCCTGAGGCCCCTCCGGGAACCGCCGGGAACCGCCGGGAACCGCCCGGCCGAGCCGGCCTCGCACGGCGCGGATCGCGCATGGTTCACGGGTGGCCGGACCACTTCCCCGGTCCGGCCACCCGTTGCGGTCACCGGCCTCCGACTCGTCCGGCAGCTCTCCGACGCCCGGGGGCACGAGGTCGGCACGTGCCGCCCGTGGGCCCGACCGGCCGTGCCCGTCGGTCAGTAGCCGATGGTGAACCTGCGCTGGACGAACCGGGGCAGCTCGGCCTCGTCGACGAGGGCGACCGCGGCGTCCTCGGCCGAGATCCGGCTGAGGCCGTCGGCGTCGAGGACGGGCTGGTCGCCGCCGATGCGGAAGCGGCCGGTGCGCTCGCCGGGGGCGATCTGCTCGGCGGGGCTGAAGTAGGTCCAGAGCCGGTTCGAGGTGCGCAGGACGTTCAGCGCGTCGCGGTGGCCGCGGACGGCGGCGATGTACTCCCGGGGCAGGCCGAGGGCGTCGAGGGCCTCGTACACCAGGTCGTCGTGGTCGGTGCGGACGACCCCCGGTTCGATCTCCAGGCTGCCGGCGCCGCCGATGACGATGAGTCGGGTACGGGGGTGGCACTCCAGGGCCTTGAGCAGGGCCCGGGCGGCGGTGGCGTACACGGTCGGGTCGGCGATCGCGCGCCGGACGGCGTCGGCGATGTCGTTCGCCGCGTTGCCGGGCTGGAACCCGCTGATGAGCACGTCCAGACCAGGCAGAACTGCGGCGATGCTCGCCGCGTCGAGGACGTCGACGCTCGCCCAGCCGAGGTTCTCTCGCCGGTCGTCGATCGCGGAGGCATCGCGGCTGAACGCCGTGACGCGGTGCCCGCGGCCGAGGGCCTCGGTGACAACCCGGCTGCCGATGATGCCGGTGGCTCCGATGATGCCGATGTGCATGGTTCTCCCCTTGTTCATGCCGGATGGCGCCATGAAGGCCCACGCCTTCACGCCGTTCCAAAACTATACGGCGTGAAGTTTTTGCACGGCAATCAGCACAGTGACGCTGTAGAGTGAGCCCGTGGCAGGCACCCGAAGCACCGGACGACGTGAGCGACTGCGGACCGAGACGACCGCCGAAATCAAGAGCACGGCCCTGGAGTTGATGGGCTCGGGCGGCCCCGACGCGATCACCCTGCGGGCGATCGCCCGCGAGATGGGCATGACCGCCAACGCCATCTACGGCTACTTCGCCACCCGCGACGACCTGGTCACCGCGCTCATCGCGGACGTCTACACCGCACTCGCGAACGCCCTTGACGCCGCTTGGGCCGCCTCGCCACAGGGTGATCCGGCGGCCCGGGTCCAGGCCTGGGCGCACGCCTTCCGCGACTGGGCGCTGGCCAACCCCGAGGGTTTCCGACTGATCTACGGCGACCCGGTACCCGGCTACCGGGCCCCCGAAGGCGGTGCCGCGCCGGACGCCGCCCGGCGGGTCTGCGTCGGCATCGCCGCCCTCGCGGCCACAGCCTGGGAGAACGCCGAACCACCGCACGAGGGCGGCGACTTCAGCTGGGCGGACTTCGATCCCGGCCTGCTGGGCAAGGTCCGCCCGGCCTTCCCCGGCCTTCCCCCGGCGGGCGTGGCCCTGGCCCTGCGGATCTGGGGACACCTGCACGGGCTGGTCGCACTGGAGATCTACGGCCACCTGCGCGCCCAGACGCCGGCCCCGGACAAGCTCTTCCGCAGCGAACTGGCCCAGCTCGTCCGCTCCTTGGGCCTCAACGCCGGCTAGGGCCTCTCTTATGGATCAGGTCGGCCCGGCATGATCCACAAGAGAGGCCCTAGGTCGTGTATTTGGTTGTGATCAATGGGTCCGGGTGAGGTCCTTGATCCAGATCATCGCGCCGCGGAGGTGGAGGCCGGCGAGGTAGCTTTC